>JAEUPC010000082.1 GCA_016789865.1 Rubrivivax sp. | reverse complement strand
GAGCGCGTGCTGGCGGGGCTTTGCGACCTGCGCCTGCCGCTCACGCTGACACGGCAGAACTGCAGCGACATCGCAGCGGTCGTGCGCAGCGCGCTGGCCGATCTGTAGCGCGGGTCTGCAGGCCGGTGGAGCGGCCTGCGTCACGACCAGACTGCCGGCGATGAGCACCGGGTCCACGGTGAGGTGCGGCCGTGCCGCATGCCCGCCACGGCCGTGGATGGTGATGAGCGCGGTGTCGCTGGCGGCCATGAAGGGCCCGACGCCGAAGCCGAAGCCTTGGCGATCTGCGCCAGGCCGGCGCGCTCGCCGAGATGGAAGACCCGGGCCGCCAGCGCGTCGAGCACCGGCCGAGCGAGTTCGCAGGCCGCCTGCGGGCCCGAAGTCATGATGGCCAGCACGCCGGCGCGCGCGCCCACACGCCCGCCGCTGACCGGCGCATCGACGAAGCCGATGCCCTGGGGCGCGAGCCCGTCGGCGATGCGGCGTGCCACCGCGCTGCCGAGCGTGGAGGTCTCGATGTAGGCCTTCAGCGCCCGCCTGTGCACCACGCCGCGCTCGCCCAGCGCCACCTCGAGGCTGGCCGCCGCGCTGGGCATGGAGACCAGGATGACCGCGCAGCGCTCGGCCAGCTCCGCCGGCGAGGCCGCCTGCCCCGCGCCGGCCTCAACCGCTGCGGCCACCGCGGCCGGGTTGCGGTCGCACACCTTCAGCTTCAGACCCCTTTCCATCAGACGCAGCGCCATCTGCAGGCCGATGTTGCCCACGCCGATCATGCCCGCCTCGAGCGGCGGGGGCTCCTTCGCATGCTGTGCCATCGGTGCAGTGATTCGAATCGGCCGGGCCACACGAGTGGCTGAACCGGCGCATCTTCGTCGGCACGCTGCAAAGCCTGCAGCCCGAGCGCGCCGCGGTGCGCATCACAGTGTACGAGCTGCGCTAGAGCACAGGCCGGAAACGGCCTCGGGGAAGACCTGCCCGAAGCGGCGTCTTCGGCCACGACCTCCGCAGCACTCTCGCGTTTTCCTGGGATGGCCCGGCGCTCCGCGGCGGAGCACAGTGCGGTCATGTCCGCGCCAGAGACCCCTTCGGCGCTCGCGCCCGTGCCCGCACCTCGCAAGGGCGCCAGGCCGCTGCGCCGCCGGCTCGCGGCGCTGGTGCTGCTCGCCGTGCTGCTGCTCGCGGCCGGCGCCGTGGCGGTGCAGCGCTGGTGGCACAGCACGGCGGTCGATCGCCCACCGGCCACCGCCGAGCCCGCCGACCCCACCCTGGCCGCGCTCGACCGCGCGCTGCAGCGCAGCCGCGGTGAGATGGGAACGGGCGTAGCGATCCGCCCACTGGCCGCCGCCGATGCCTCGCCGGACTCGGCGGCGATGGCCGAGAGCGTGTGCAGCGCACTCGCCGAGCGGCTGGTGCGGCTGCCCGCGTTGCGCATCGTGCCTTGCCGCTCGACCAGCGTGGCGTTGGCCGCACAGATGGACGATGTGCGGCTGGCGCGGCTGCTCGCGGTGCGCTACGTGCTCAAGGGTCGCGTCGATGCGCTGCCGGAGAACCGGCTGCATGTGCGCATCGCCCTGCACGAGGCGGCCAGCGAGCGGCCCGCCTGGCAGATCGACGAACAGATCGCCACCGGCGCCTTGCAGGCACTGCCTGCCCGCGTGGCCGAGGCCACGGCACGGACGTTGGGCCAAGTGCAACCCGCGGCCGACGAGCCGGCGATCGCCGCACCGGCCTATCTGCTGTTCCTGCGCGCGTCGCAGCTGGCGCGGCGCCCGACGCTGGAGGACAAGCAGGAGGCCTACCGCCTGAACGAGCAGGTGCTGGCCGCCGCGCCCGACTACGAACCGGCGCTGTACCAGCGACTGGGCCTGACCAGCGTGCTCAGTGCGTCATCCACCGGGCCCGCCACGCGGGGCACGCTGGCGCAGGTGCAGGCGGCGCAACAGCGCATGCGCGACGACATCCGCGCGCTCGGCCAACGACTGATTGCGCGCGACCCCGCCAGCTGGCGCGGGCACATCCTGCTGCTCAACGATGCCTACACGTACGCGCGCTGGGCCGAGTCGCTGGCCCATGCCGAGGCGATGATGCAACACGCGGCGCGCCACCCCGGCGTGCTGCGCATCGCCGCGCGCCTGTTCTTCACCGCCGGCTACCTGCGCCAGGCGCGGGACCTGGCGTTGGATGCGGCGCGCTTGAATGCGCTCGACCCCGAAGCCTTCGAAGTGCTGGCGCTCGCGCATGCCGCACTCGGCGAACGCGAAGCCTTTGCCGATACGCTGGAGCTGGCCGCGCAGATGGGGCACCGGCGCATCGCGGTGCCGCAGGCGCTGCTTGCGCTGCGGCGCGGCGACCGCGCCGCTTTCGAGACGGCGGGCCGCGCTTTCGCCACCGCCACCGCGAAACCCGACACCTGGGCCGAGCCCTGGCTGCGTGGCGTGCTCGACGCTGCTGCGCGCGACGCCGCGGTGCAGGCGCTGCAGGGTATCGACGAGAACGAGCGCCGCATGCGCGCCGAACTGATGCTCGAATGGGCGCTGCTGGGCGACGTGCCGCGCGCCGTGGCGGCGCTGGAGGCCATTGCCGCGCGGCCCTTGGCGCGCTGGGCCGAAGACCTGTGGTGGCCCGAACTGGCCGCGGTGCGGCGGCATGCGGGTTTCGCGCGCGCCGCCGAGCGCATGGGTCTGGCCGCGCTGTGGGCGCAGCGCGGCGCGCCGGACCTTTGTGCGCGCAGCGACGGCGGCGAGTGGGTGTGCCGCTGAAGCGGCGCGCGCGGATCTCCCCCATCGAGGGTGCCGGCTTCCTGGGATACGCGGCGCGCCGCGTCTTCGGAACACTGGCATCGCGGTCACACGCTGGCCGGCCCGGCGACGACAGGGCGACCCGGAGTCACCTTCGCCGCTCGGCGCACAAGGCACCTGCTCTCAACTTCGTTCAAGGAAATCCGTCATGTCCTATCGCCATCGCACCCTCGCCGGCGCCATCTTCCTTGCTCTTGCCGCCACGGCATTGCCCAGCCAGGCCCAGGGCCAGCCCGGCGCGAGGTGCCCCGTCGACTCCCTCGCGGCCGACTACACGTCGAACTACTCGAACCTCATCCTGCGCTGCCAGAGCCGCGCCCGCGTCCCTCCGGTGTGTCTGCTGCCCATGTACCCGACGTACGAGGTGCGCCAGGGCGCAGACCAGTGCAAGCCCAACGCACCGGTCCCCCCCGCGCCCGGAACACCACTTACGGTTGCTGCAACCTGCCCCCCGAACTTCACGATGCAGATCGACGTCGACCCGCAGGACCGCGACCGCTGCCGCAGCAACACGACCACGAACGTGCCGCCGGTCCTCGGCATCTACTGAGCAAACGTGGTTCATGGCTCAGCGGTACGCAACGGCGACCGCGCTGGCCGCAGTGGGCGCCCTCGGCGCTGCGCACCCGGCGCCGGCCCAGCCCGAGTTGCCCGACCTCGTGGTGCTGGAAGTGCGCGCCGCGGCGGCCGGCGTGCGCATCGGCCGCTGCAACGCCTTCGAGGTGCTGGTGCGCAATGCCGGCACCGCCGCGGCCGCACCGACACGGCTGCGGCTCACGCTCGCGCGCCCCGGTCTCGCGCAAGCCGCCGTGGACACGCGCACGCTGGCCTTGGCCGAACTCGGACCGGGCCAGCAGCGCGTTGCCGTGGTGAGCGGCGTGCACGTGCCCGAACCCGGCCCGTGGCGCATCGAGGCCGTGGCCGATGCGGCACAGACGCTGGTTGAATCCAACGAGGGCAACAACGCGCACGCACTCGAGATCGCGAGCATGCTTGCGCTGTGCCCGACCTGAAGAGCAAGATCGGCCTGCCGGCCACCTTGAAAGGAGCCTCCCATGCCTCCACACCGCATCGATCGCCAACCAACTGCACGCGCTGGGCTTCTCGATGCCCGGCGCGCAACAACTGCTGGCGGGGCACATGCTCAGCAACGTGAAAGACCGTGACCATCTGGCGCTCTTCATGGTTGGCCTGTTCGAAGGCAAGGCGGTGCAGGCCGACTTCCAGGGTGGCCGCCCGGTCATGAAGACGCAGAGCGGCCTCAGCATCGAGTTGCAGGATGACGCCGCAGAAAACCAGGGCGCCCGTGGCACCAGCCTGGCGGTGGCCAAGCAGTGGGCGCTGGCCTGCTCGCGCAGTTCCAGCGGCATCAAGATCAGCTTCGACGACGACGCCTAGAGCGCGGCTTGGCCGCACGGGCTGGCCGGCGCCAGCCTCGCATGCCGGCCACGGTTGTCGGCCGCTGTTCAGGTGGACTTGTCCGTTGCCCCGAGTCGCCGCCGTCACGCCTGCGGCGTCTCAGCACCCGACAGCGCGAGGCGCAAATCGAGCCGCGCGCCCTGCCCGGGTTGGCTCGCGATCACGAGGTCCATCGCGGCCAGTTGCGCGCGCCGGCGCATGTTCGCCAGCCCGCGCCCGCCGACGCCGGTGCCCGGGTCGAAGCCGCAGCCATCGTCGCGCAGCCCGATGCGCACGCTGCCCTCGTTGCGTTCGGCGTGCAGCCACAGTGCGGTGCAGCGCCCGTGCCGCATCGCATTCGTCACTGCCTCCTGCAGGATGCGCAGCACGTGCAGAACACGTGCCGGCGTCAGCCCTGGCACCTGCGGCAGCAGCTCGACGTCCCAGTGCAAGGCCACGCCGGCGGCACGCAGGCGCGGCGCGAGGCGGTCGTGGAACATCGCGAGCACCGCGTTCAGGTCGTCGTCCACCGGCTCGAGCGAGTCGATCATCAGCCGCATGTCTTCGAGCGCATCGCGCACCACGGCGGCCAGCTCGGCGGGGCGGCGCGCGGGCGCGGCGCCGTCGGTGGTCTCGATCATCGCCAGCATCGAGACCAGATGCCCGCCGACGCCGTCGTGCATGTCGCGCATCAGGCGCTCGCGTTCGGTGGCGATGGTCTGGCGGCGTTCGAGTTCGCGCACGCGCTCGAACTGCGTGCTCAGCTCGGCCGTGCGCTCGCGCACCAGGGCTTCGAGGTCGACGGCCAGCAGCTCAGCGGCGTCGAGCGTGTGCACGAAGCGCAGCAGCAACCACCAGCCGAGGGCGCCGGCCAGCACCGCCATCGCCCAGGGCAGCGCGAGGGCGGGCGGCCCGGCCAAGGACGGCAGGCCGAGCCAGGGCCACAGCGCAGCAGCCCCGGCCGTCACGGCGAGCAGGGCACCCGGGGTCAGCAGCCGGCCATCGATGGCGCGCCAGCCGGCCGCCACCAGAAGCGCGCCGGCCCCAGCAGCCATCAGCAGCAAGACGCTGTGCATCAGGTCGATGGCCAGGCCGCTAGGTTCCCAGGGCGCGGCGGCGGCAAGAGGCACAGCCAGCGCGGCGCCGGTGCTCAGCGCCATGCGCGGTGCGCGCGCACCGCTTCGTGGCACCTCCGGCCGTGCCACCTCCGGCGTCGCGCTGCGCGCCGACGACCCAGCAGCCAGACGCAAAGCCAGCCACACCAGCGCGGCCGCGAGACATGCCAGGCTCACACCGAGCCACGCATCCCAGGCCTTGTCAGGCAGCGGCGGCTCGAGCACCGCGGCGCTGAAGTGGTGCAGCGCCCAGGCCAGCAGCACCGCGGCCAGCGCGCCATAGTCGGCTTCCTGAACGGCGCGGCGGCGGCGATAGACCCACAGCACCGCCATCACGATGCCGAGCATCGCTGCGGCGGTGGCCAGCACCTGCGGCAAGGTGCTCAGGAGCAGGCTGCGCCAGCGCTCGCGCGACTGCACCTGGCGCTCCGGCGCAAGCGCCAGCGCCCCGAGGTGGCCAAAACGCGCGCGCTCGGCCTTGACGAGCACATACAGGCGGTTGTCGCCGTCACTCCAGGCCTGCGGGGGCACCGGCAGCAGCAGGGCCTGCGCGCCCAGCCGCGCCGCGGGGTCGCTGAAGCGCCCGCCGCTGCCGAGCAGGCGCCCGTTCAGGTAGGCGGCGGCATTGCGTCCCACGGAGGTGAGCCACAGCGCCTGCGCCTCGGTGTGCGTGGCTGGCGCCGCGCCGAGATCGAAGCGGTACCAGGCCGTGCGGCAATCGGCGCAGTCGGTTTGCCAGCGATGCGGCAAGGTGCGCAAGCGCGCCTGGGCATCATCCACGGTGGCGGCGAACGATGCGCTCGTCAGCCGCCAAGCCGTCGGCGGTGCGAGGAGCCGCTCGAGCAGCCCCGGCCAGGAGGCCAGCAGCAAGCCCAGAGCGAGCCAGACCGCACGGCGCGTGCCGGGCGGCAGCCGCCGCGCACTCACGGCCGCTGCGAGGGCAGCAGCCCCATCTGCATGGCCTCGAAGACCGCCTCGCCGCGCGAATTGACGGCGAGCTTGCGGTAGATCTGCTTGATGTGCGAAGTAACGGTATTGGGCGACATCGACAGCGTGTCGGCAATGCGCTGATAGCTCAGGCCCTTGGCGATGAGTTGCAGCACCTCGCTCTCGCGCGGCGTGAGCGGCGAGCGCGCGCTCGTCGCCGCCGCAGCCGCGCCGGTGCCGCCGGCGGCGGCACCGCCATCGCGAAACCGCCGCAGCAAGTGGCGCGCGATGGCCGCGCTGATGGGCGACTCGCCCGCGATCAGCCGCGCGATGCCCTGGCCGATTTCCTCCGCGCTGGCATCCTTGAGCAGGTAACCCGTGGCACCGGCCTCGATCGCGGCCACGACATGGGCCTCGTCGCCGAAGACGCTGATCACCATCACCTCGGCCGCCGGGGCCAGGCGGTGCGCGCTGCGGATGAGATCGATGCCGCTGCCGTCGGGCAGCTGCAGGTCCACCAGCAGCACGTCGGGCGGCTCGTGCGCCGCCAGCCACGCGAGCGCGCTTTTCAGATCGCCCCAGGCCGCCACGAGCGTGAGCCTGGCGCTCGCGCGCACGATGCCGGCCAGCCGCTCGCGCGTGGCGGGGTCGTCTTCGAGCAGGGCGACGCGGGTCATGGTGCTCAGGCCTCAGGGGCATGTTCGGCGATGCGGCGGCACGGCGCAACTACCGGCTTCCTGGGATGGGCGCGGCGGCACCGGCGCTGGACAGTGCGGGCATGGCAGCGATTGCAACGCCCCGATGCAGGACCACACGTGCGGCGCGCCGGGTGCGCTCCGCGAGTGTCGCCGCCGCCTGCCTGTGGCTGCTCGGGCCGACGACCGCCATGGCGCAAGCGGCGTTGCCCGGTGCAGTGCGCGCGTCGTTTGCCGAAGGCTGGGTGGCCACCGACGAAGTGCTGGTGCTCGAACTGGCGGCGAGCGTGGCCGCGCAGCGCTCTCGCCTGCGCCTCTTCGTCGGCCGGCACGACCTGAGCGCGCTCATGCGCATGCCGGCGCCCGGCCGGCTCGAAGTGGGCGGCAATCTGGCATGGGACAGCGGCGAGACCGAGGTCGTGCTCTATCTGGCCGAGGCGCCGGGTTGGCGCGAGCTGGGACGCTGGCCGCTGCGCGTGCGCACCGCGGCCGGCTTCGAATCGAGCCAGTTCGAGCCACGCCTGGAAAGCCGCATCGGCGGCCGCGCGCTGCAGCGGCGCAGCGACGGCGCGCCGGTCACGCCGCGCGGCACCTATGCCGAGGCGGGCGCGCGCGGCGGCGTCAACTTCACCGGCAAGCGCGAAGGCTGGCAACTCGAGGCCGCCGCGCAAGTGCAGGCCGCCACCTTCCGCGGCGAGGCGCTGCGATTCTCGACGCTCGGTGCGTTCGCGCCGCGCGTGGACCTGGCCGAATACCGGCTGGCCGCGGCGCATGGCGGCTGGCGTGTGCAGCTCGGCCATGCCGAGGTGGGCCAGCATCCGCTCCTGATGAATGCCTTTGCTGCACGCGGCGTCGGCCTGCGTGCGCCGCTGGGCGCCGGCATCGATGTCGCGCTCAGCGTCACGAGCGGCAGCACGCTCGTCGGCTACGACAACTTGAGCGGCGTCGAGGAGCGGCAGCACCGCATCCAGGGTGCCGTCCTCGGCGCCGAACTGGCCAAGGACTGGCGCATCGAGCTGAGCGGGCTCGATGCGCGCCAGGAGCCGCGGCCCGACTTCGGCGCCGGCACGGTGGCCGACCGCGAGCGCAGCCAGGGCCTGGGCTGGCGGCTGCACGGCAAGGCGGCCGCCGGCCGTCTGCGCCTGGATGCCGCCTGGGCGCGCTCGCGCCACGAGCACCCCTTCGATGCAGCTCTGGCGCGCGATGGCCAACTCGCCGCGGTGCAGCCGGCCACGCGCGACGCGCATCGCATCGATGTGCAGGCCGACCTGATCACGGCCGACAGCGCCACCACCACGACCACCACCACCGACTCCGCCCCGCCCGCCGACACTGGACCCACACTGACGCTGGGCCTGCAGCACGAGCGCAGCGCGCCGCTTTACCGCAGCCTTGCCGCCACCGTATCGGGTGACCAGCAGCAGGCGCGCGGGTCGGCCACGACCGCCTATCGCGGTGCGAGCCTGGTGCTTTCTGCGGCGCAGCGCGAGGACAACCTGGGCCGCATCGCCACGCTGCTCGGCACGCGCACGCAGGAACGCAGCGCCAATCTCGCGCTGCCGCTGCCGCGCTGGCTGGGCGAGGCATCGGTCTGGCCGCAGCTGGCCCTCTCGGCGCAGCGCACGCACCAGTTCGCGCTCAACACCCCGGCGCTGAACGATTCGGGCTTTGCCGCCACGCACCGGCCGGACCAGGTGACGCTGCAGCAGCAACTGCAGCTCAACTGGTCTTTGGCCGGTGGCGCCACGCTCGCCGCGGGCACGACACGCTCGAGCGTGGACAACCGGCAGACGGGGCGCGAGCAGGCCGACTTCGCCACGCTCGCGCATCAGCTGTCGCTCGGCCTGCCGCTGGGCCCCACGCTGCGTGCACAGCTCGGCGGGCAACGCTCGCGCCAGCTCGCGCGCGAATCCGGGCTCACCGGGCGCAGCGAGGCGGCGAACCTGCAGCTGGACTGGCAGCCCACGCCACGCTGGGTGCTCGGCGGCCAGCTCAGCGCCGAGCGCAGCGAGCAGGCCGCGCAGGCGGCATTGCAGCTGCAACTGGCACGCCGCTTCGAATGGGTGGCGGGCGAACAGAAGCTCCCGGGCCAGGTCTCCGTGCGTGCCTCGGCCCAGCAGAGCCAGCCGAGCGAAGCGGCTGCCGGCAGCCGGCTGCGCCAAGGCTGGGTCGACATCGGCCTGTCGCTCAATCTTCCGTAGCGAAGGCCCTGAGAAAGAAGGAAGGAGGGAACGATCCATGTCCGGCATTCGCGTCGCAGTACGGGCCTGGTGCCTGGCCCTGTGCCTGGCACTCCTCGGGCCGGCCGCGCGCGCGGTGAGCGGCGTCAATCCCTTCGGCGTCAACGTGCGCAGCAATGGCGCGACCTCGGTCTTTCTCACCTTCCAGGGGCTGGATGCGGGCGAGACGGCGGTGGAGGCCTACTGGTGCGGCGAGCTGCAGCCGGCACTGATGGCCGCCAACGCGGGGCTGCAGCTGCCCGTGCCCGTCCAGGCGAGCGACCCCTGCGTGCCGGGCAGCATCTACGGCCGCTTGCCGCTGGCACTCGATCGCTCGCGGCCCTCGGGCAGCGCGGGTTTCGCCAATTTCACCGACGTGATGACGATCCCCGCGTCGGTGGCGCGGCGCGCCTACCAGGACGCGGCGGCGGGCGCGAATTCGGCCTTCTTCTACGTGCGCCGCTTTGCCGGCCCGGCCGGCGATCGCTTTGTCGTCGTCACCTGCCGCATGGGCGGCGGCGGCGCGCGCACGGCGCTGGCATTGCTGGATGTGCGCCTCGCCTTTGCGCCGGGCCGCGCGGCGGGCGCGGTGGGGTCGGTGGGTTCGGTAGAACGGGCACTGGCGCGCGGCGAGGTGCCGCCGGCGTTCTCTGCGCGCATCGTCTACAACGGCAGCGGCACGCTGCGTGGCCGCTGGGAGCTGGTGCTGCCAGGCGACCCGCTGCCCACCGAAGAGGACCTGCTCACCGAAGCCTCGCTGCCGCTGGAGCAACGCTTGCGCCAGCGCCGCTGGCGGCTGGTCGAACGCTTCGAGGTCTTCCTGCCGCCGGGCGGCGGCGAGGCGCAAGTTCGCGGGCCCGACCCGCGCCGGCTGGAGACCGCCGTCGATGGCGCCTACCAGGTGCTGTTGCGCGTGGAGGCGAGCGACGACAAGGAAGCGAGCAGCCAGGTCGGAGGTGGCCGAGTGGCGATTGCCGGCGGGGTGGCGGGTTTCGCGATGCCGGTGCTGCGCTATCACATCGGCGCGGCGGGGGCGGCCGATGCGGCCGGCGGCGTCGCCTCGGGCGCACTGTCGGGTACGTCCGCAGTGCCCATCGGCCCGGCGCCCGACGCCGTCATCGAAGGGCCGCTGCACTTCACCTGGATCGACCCGCCCGGCGCGGCCCTGCTGCGCCTGCGTGTGCGCGAGCGGCCCGAGGGCGAAGACCTGCTCGCCGCGTTCGTGCGCCCCGGCAGCGCCCGCTACGAGGCGCCCCCGTGGTTTGCCGAGGCCCAGCGCGGCAAGGCACTCGTCTGGCGTGTGGAGGCGCTGGGCGAGCAGGGCGCGCTGCTCGGGGCCAGCGGGTGGCGACGGTTGGAGTTGAAGTAGCCGAGCTGCTCCGACATCGTGCCGGACAACGACCCGCGCTCGACCCATCCCGCGCAATGCGTCCTGCACCACTTCCTGGGGCTTCAGCGGCCCGCCGGGCTCAACCCGGCGGCGGCAACGCCGACAGCCCTTTGACCGCTCGACGAAGACGTGGCCGCCCGCGCCATCCTGTTCTCGGGCAGCTACATGCTGTACCGCTCGCACCTGGCGCGGCCGGCCGACGAGGTGTTCGAGCGCTGGAAGTACCTGACTCCCAACTTCAGCCTGCGCATGAGCAACCTGGCTGCGGCGCTGGCCCGGCCGCAGCTGGGCGCCGTGCTGAAGGACCGCTGCCGCCGCTGGAACGAGCGCTACGCCTGGCTGGCCGGCGCGCTGGAGGACACGCCGCACCTGCGCCTGCCGCACCGCCCGCCGCAGGAGCAGTACGTGGCGAGCTCGCTGCAGTTCTCGCTGGTGGACCTGTCACGAGCGCAGCTTGCCCGCGCCATCGAACGCTGCGCCGCACGTGGCGTGCACATCAAGTGGTTCGGCGCCGACGAGCCCGTCGGCTTCACCAGCGCCTGGTCGCACTGGCGCTTC
>JAEUPC010000081.1 GCA_016789865.1 Rubrivivax sp. | reverse complement strand
GAGCGCGTGCTGGCGGGGCTTTGCGACCTGCGCCTGCCGCTCACGCTGACACGGCAGAACTGCAGCGACATCGCAGCGGTCGTGCGCAGCGCGCTGGCCGATCTGTAGCGCGGGTCTGCAGGCCGGTGGAGCGGCCTGCGTGCCAGGGCGCCAGCGCGTCCTGCCTTGGAGCGGCTGCCGACGGCGGGCTCGCGAGCCGCTCACCTGAACGGCGCCGGGTTCGGCCGGGGCTCAGACTTCGAGATACCGCTCCACCAGGCGGGTCCAGTACTCGGCGCCGACCGTGAGGATGTCGTCGTTGAAGTCGTACTTGGGGTGGTGCAGCATCGGGCCTTCGCCGTTGCCCAGGCGCAGGAAGCAGCCTGGCTTGTGCAGGAGGTAGTAGGCAAAGTCCTCGCTGCCGGGCACCGGCGGAAACGGCGCGATGACACGTTCGGGGCCGACCAGTTCCTCGGCCACCTGTCGCGCAAAGGCCGTTTCGGCTTCGCTGTTGATCAGCACCGGGTAGCCGCGTTCGTAGTCGATGGTGACCGTGCCACCGTAGCCTTGCACGTGGCTCGTCACCAAGGTGGTGATGCGCTGCTGCAGAAGGTCTCGCACGGCGGGGTCGAAGGAACGGATGCTCAAGCCCAGGGTGGCCGAGTCCGGAATCACATTGGCCACCGTGCCGGCGTGCAAGGTCCCGACAGTGACGACGGCGGTCTGCAGCGGTTCGACGTTGCGCGCCACCACGCTCTGCAGGGCCACGACCAGACTGCCGGCGATGAGCACCGGGTCCACGGTGAGGTGCGGCCGTGCCGCATGCCCGCCACGGCCGTGGATGGTGATGAGCGCGGTGTCGCTGGCGGCCATGAAGGGCCCGACGCCGAAGCCGAAGTTGCCGGCCGGCACACCCGGGTTGTTGTGCAGGCCGAAGATGGCGTCGCAAGGAAAGCGCTCGAACAGGCCGTCTTCGATCATGCGCTGCGCGCCGCTGCGCAGCCCGGCTTCTTCGGCCGGCTGAAACACCACGTGCACCGTGCCGCTGAAGTTGCGCGTGCGCGCCAGTTGCTGTGCCGCGCCCAGCAGCATGGTGGTGTGGCCGTCGTGGCCGCAGGCATGCATCACGCCGGCACGGCAACTGGCGTAGACCTTGCCGGTGGCTTCGGCGATCGGCAGCGCATCCATGTCGGCGCGCACGGCCACGCTGCGCGGCGAATCGCCGGCGCGCAGCGTGCCCACCACGCCGTGGCCGCCCACGCCACGGGTGACCGCCCAGCCCCACTCGCCCAGGTGGCGCGCCACCAGCGCGGCGGTGTCGGCTTCCTGGAACGACAGTTCGGGGTGTCGATGAATGTGCTGCCGCGTCGCCGACAAGAAGCCGGCGTCGCCGGCCAGATCGCCCAGTTGGCAGAAACAGCGTAGACGGGCATTCATTGGCAGGTCCCCCAGGTTCGGTGCTCAGACCAGGAGCATAGGCCCGGTGACCGACGGAAGACCTCGGCACCCGGACCCGCGCCCGGTTCTCTGCGTCGGGCGACGTGCAACTGGCCGTCGCGCCCCGAGAACCTGTGCGCGAACCACCAGCCCTCGCAAGGTCGCCGATCGCCGCGCTCTCGGCCGCCCCATCTCGCAGTTCGACGCACAGATCGCTGCCATCACCCGACGAGCCGGCGCCAAGCTCGCCACGCGCAACACCGCCGACTTCGCGCGCTGCGGTGTGACCCTGTTCGACCTTTGGACCGGGTCCACGGGCTGATCCAGTCCGCTGCGCAGCTCTACCCCGCCATCAACACGATGTTCCACACGGCGACGAGCGCGCCCGGTTCTTGTTGGGCCGGCGAGGCGTTATAGCGGGCCAGCAATCCTTCCTTGCCGGTGGGTGAAAGCCGGTCGAAGAAGCGGTCCTTGGCGTTCAACTCTTCGCCTTCGAAGTACATCTGCGTCACCAGCCGGCTCTGCTGGCCTCGCACGTCGAAGTGAATGTGCGGCGGCCGCATCCACGTCGGGGTGGCGGGGTAGGCGCCGGGCTTGATGGTCTTGAATCGATAGCGGCCCTCGGCGTCGGTGCGGATGCGGGCGTAGCCGTCGAAGTGGGGGTCCAGTGGCTGCGGGTTGACGTCTGCCGCGTGGGTGTATCGACCCGCGGCGTTGGCCTGCCAGAGCTCGATCTCGGCGTTGGGCACCGGCTCACCACGCAGGCTGGTCACACGGCCGCTCAGGTAGACGATCGTGCCCAGCGCTCGCGCGTCCTTGCCATCCTTGCCGGCGATCACGGTCAGGTCGGCATCCTGATCCGCCGGCAAGCGCACGGGGTAGAACGGGCCGATGACCTGCTCGGCGGTGGCGCGAGCGGGGGCCTGTTGAGCGAAGGCCAGCTCCATGCCCGCCATGAGCCCGCTGCCCGAGAGCGCGGCTGTTGCCGTCAGCAGGCGGCGCCGGGTCAGGCCGCGCGAGATCGAAGCAAGCCCGATGTGGGGGTGATGGTGACCATCGTCGATGGCCGGTGTCGGGCTGAGCATGGGAGCTCTCCTTGCTAGATGGAGTGGCACTGGGCTGGAACCGAGCCGGAAAGAGCTGGAACCGAGCCCACTTCATTCGATGACCCGGTCGGCACTGAGCAACAGCGCCTGCGGAAACACCAGACCGAGCGCGCGCGCGGCCTTCAGGTTGAGCACCAGTTCGAAAGTGGTCGCCTGGTCGATGGGCAGCTCGCCGGCTTTGGCGCCGCGCAGGATCTTGTCGACATACAGCGCAGCAGCGCGGCTGCGCTCGGCGAAGTTGATGCCATAGGACATCAGCCCACCGGATTCGGCGAACAGTGCGATGCCGTAAACGGCCGGCAGTCGTTCGCGCGCGGCGAATTCGACGATGCGTGTGCGAAGGCTGATGTTCGCCGGCGTGTCGGCGAACCAGATCGCGTCGGGCCGATCGCGCGACAGCGCCGCCATGGCCACGTCGAGGTCGGCCGGACTGTCGACCATGATCGCCGAGAGCTCGAGACCGAGCCCACGAGCGGCTGCGACGGTCTGCTCCGCGGCCACCCCCGCCGTGAGCCCGGTGTTGCGCATGAACACGATGCGCTTGGCTGCAGGCACGGCGAGCTTCAGCAGCTCCAGCCGCTTGGCGGAAAGGCCGGGCCCCGCATCGAAGCTCGGCCCGGTGACGTTGCCGCCAGGGCGCGCCATGCTGCCGGCAAGGCCCATCGCCACCAGGCTGGGGCCGATGGCCACGATGGGAATCGTGCCGCTGGCCTGGGTGGCAGCGCGCGTGGCGCTGCTGCCGGCCGTGACGATGACGTCGACCTTCTTCTCGACCAGCATCGCGGCCAGGCTCTTCAAGCGATCCTCTCGGCCCTCGGCGTAGGCGTTCTCGAAGCGCAGCGTCTTGCCTTCTTCCCAACCCAGTTCGCGCAGGCGCTGCCGCCACGAGCTGCCGGCCTCGACGTCGGAGACCGTGCTGTGTTGCGGGTGCAGAAAGGCCACCACCGGCAGCTTGTTCTGTGCTTGCGCCGCGAGCGGCAGCGCAAGAGCTGCACATGCAGCCGCGCTCGCAACTGCGATGAAGTGCCGGCGCCCGATCTCGGGTGTGGTGCTCATCACGAACCTCGTCTCATGAGCAGTACAGGTAGGCAACGCAGGGCACTCGGCTTACTCGATCACCCGCTGGGCGCTGAGCAGCAGCTCCTGCGGCACGACGAGGCCGATCGCGCGCGCAGTCTTCAGGTTGATGACCAGGTCCAGTGAGGCCGGCCGCTCGATCGGCAGCTCGGCCGGGTTGGCGCCCTTGAGAATCTTGTCGACGTGCAGCGCCAGGCGGCGGTCCGTCTCGCGGATGTTGACGCCGTACGACATCAGCGCGCCGGACTCGGCGGCCTGTGGAAACGCGTGCAGCGAGGGCAGTCGCTCGCGCGCGGCGAACTCGGCGATGCGGGCACGATTGCCGAAGTTCGGCACGTTGTCGGCGCACCAGATCGCGTCAGGTCGGTTGCGTGAGATCTCGGCGAAGGCGGCTTCGAGGTCAGCCGTGCGATCGACCTTCACCATCGAGAGCGTGACGCCCTGCGCCTGCGCAGCGGCGAGCACGCCTTCGGTACGCGGTGATTGGCCCGGGCTGTAGATGTAGGCGACGCGTTTGGCGGCCGGCACGGCGAGCTTCAGCATTTCCAGCCGCTTGGCGGTGATCCCTTCTGCGACGACCGTGAGCCCGGTGATGTTGCCGCCGGGCCGCGCGTAGCTGTGGGCCAGGCCCAGCGCGACCAGGTCGGGGCCCGAGACGACGATCGGGATGGTGTCGGTGGCACGCTGGGCGGCGATGGCGCCCGCCGATCCGCGCGTGACGATCACATCGACCTTCTTCGCCACCAACGCTGCGGCGAGTGCCGGCAGCCGGCTGTGGTCGCCTTCGGCATAGACATCTTCGAACTTCAGCGACTTGCCCGGCTCCCATCCCAATTCGCGCAAGCCCACGATCGTCGAGTTTTGCGACCTTTGCTCAGGGGTAAACGGGCCCTGGGGCTCCAGAAAGCCCACCACCGGCACCCGCTTCTGCGCCTGCACCCGCAAGGCCATGGGCGCCGCGAGTGCCGCAACGGCGGCCGACAAACAATGACGTCTCGTGATCATGATCAGAACTCCTGTGGTGACCGACACTCGTGCTCCAGTGCAGCCATTGCACGCTTCATGGCCCGCGTTGTCCATTGCGCCTTGGGGTCGTTTCTTTGGCCTCTTGGGGGCCTCTTGGGGCCGCTGCGACCGACCCTTTTGGGCAGGCTCGTGGTGCGCGTGTCGCGCCTCGCGCCGAACGTGCTGCGCCGTGGCCTGCCGCGCCACGACGACCCGGCCTTCATCGGACGGTGACCGACATCAACCTCGAGAGTGCAGGTGTGCGCTTCACTCGATCACCCGATCGGCACTGAGCAGCAGCGCCTGCGGAACTGCCAGCCCCAGTGCCCGCGCGGTCTTCAGGTTGATCACCAGCTCCAGGGTCGTCGCCTGCTCGATCGGCAGCTCGCCCGGCTTGGCGCCGCGCAGGATCTTGTCGACGTATTGGGCTGCCGTGCGGATGCGCTCGAACAGGTTCACGCCGTACGACATCAACCCGCCGGAATCCGCGAACTGCGGGTTGCCGTAGAGGGCCGGCAGGCGCTCGCGCGCGGCGAACTCGATGATGCGCGAGCGATGCGCGATGTTCGCCGGCGAGTCGGCGACCCAGATCGCGTCGGGCCGCTGGCGCACCAGCTCAGCGAAGGCCGCTTCGAAATCCGCCGGGCCGTCGATCACCAGGGTAGCCAGCGCCAGGTCGTGCGTACGCGCGGCCGCGACGGCCAGCTCCGTGGCCGCGCTCGATTGCCCGGAGTTGCGCAGGTAGGCGATGCGCTTCACGGCGGGCAAGGCCAGCTTCAACAGCTCCAGCCGCTTGGCCGGAAGCGCGGGCCCGGCATCGAACGACGGCCCGGTGACGTTGCCACCGGGGCGCGCGAGGCTGCCCGCATACCCCATGGCCACGATATTCGGGCCGATGGCCACGATCGGGATGGTGTCGGTGGCCAGCTTGGCGGCGCGCGTCGCATCCCCGCCCGCGGTGACGATGACATCGACCTTCTTCGCCACCAGCGCCGCTGCGAGCTCTTGCAGGCGCCCCTCGCGGCCACCGGCGTAAGCCGACTCGAACGCCACCGTCTTGCCTTCCTCCCAACCCAGCTCACGCAAGCGCGGCCTGAGCGGGTCGCGCGCCAGGGCCTCGGGGGGCGGCAGGCTTTGGGAGTGCAGCACCGCCACCACCGGCAGCTTGCTCTGCGCTTGCGCAGTCAGCGGCAGCGCAGCCGCTGCGGCCAAGGCACCTGCGGCACCTGCGGCACCTGCGGCACCGATCAACTTCCGGCGTCTCAGCACCTCGGTCTCCTCACCCGGCGCCAACGGCGCCCAAGGAGCCTACTGTGCCAGGGTCAGCTTGCGGTCTCTGGCTTCGCTGACCCATTCCGCGCCGGCATCACGGCGGCTTTGTCGCTGGCCGCCCGTGCCATCGGCCTTGATGACGAAGCGAACCTGCTCGCAATCACGCAGCGGCGGCTCGGGCGTGATGACGATCGTCGTTGCCGTGCGCTCCACGGTCGCCTTGAGCGGGCCTTTCCAGCAGGCATTGAGCTGGGGCGCATTCATCTGGAACGTGGCGGCACCGTCCTTCTCGGTCAGCCTGATCGACGCCGGCGATGCCTTGCCGTCGGGCCCGACGCTGACGTAGTTCCAGGTCTGGGCCCAGACCAGCGTGGGCACGGCGACCCATGCACCGAACAGCGCAAAGACCTTGATCACGTTGGGTTCCGCCGATTCACCGGCCGCGCCTCAAAGGGGTGACTGGGAAACGATCTTCCCATCCCTGACGACCGCCTTGAGGCTGGCGTTGTTGACCATCCTGCCGCCCACGAAGGCCCTGACCCAATAGGTCACCGTATCGCCGTTCACCTGGTAGTTGTAGGCCTCGACCCTGGCGCCCGAGTCCGCCTCGCGTTGCATGTTGGCCCTGATCTCGCCTCTGCCCTTCAAGGTCGCGCCACGCGCCAGCGAGTTCGGGCTGGAGACGAAGACCGCGTCATCGGCGAACAGCGCCGCTGCGGCATCGACCTTGCCGGCGTTCAGCGCGTCGTAGCGGGCCTGGACGACGGCTGCCGGGCCGCTGGTTGGTGCGGGTGAGGGCGTGCTGCATGCCGAGACGATGAGGCCGAGCAGCAGGGCAGCCCAGGCGAAGCAGGAGGTCTTCATGCGCGTTCCTTCCTTTGGGGTTGAGGGGGAGTGAGGTGGCGGCATTGAAACCGCGGCGCTCTGGCCTGTCGATTGCACCTTGGGGCCCTCCCCGGGTCACCGGCACCGGCCCTTTTGGGCCATGCCGCCGGCCCCAAGGTCTCGGCGCAGCAGGTGCCGCGCGCACCTTGCGGCACGTCAGTTAGGTGGTTCAATCGCCAACGCGCTTCGAGACCTTCCGCGTCCTCTGCGCCCACGCTTGCGCGCCCTCTTCATGCCACCCGCCTTCCGCTCTCGCCTGCCCGGCCTGGCGCCCAAGTACGCGCTGTGGATCACCGCGCTGGTGGCGGCGCTGCTGGTGCTGAGCGGGGCGCTCAACCTGCAGTTCGCGTGGCGCGAGAACCTGGCCCACATCGACGCGCTGCAGGCCGAGAAGGCGCGCGGCGCGGCCACGCGCATCGAGCTGTACATCGCCGACATCGAGCGGCAGATCGGCTGGACCTTGCTGCCCGGCACCGCTGCAGCCACCGCCACCGCCGCCACCGCCGCCACCGCCGCTTCTTCTGTCCGCGCCATCACCTCCACCTCAGCCGGCTCCGCCCCCTCAACGGTTCCCACCAGCCCTTCCGCGGCGCCCGCCGGCGCCTCTGCGGCCACCGCCTTGCGCCGCATCGAGCTGCTCAAGTTGCTGCGCCAGGCCCCCGCCATCACCGATGTGGCCTGGATCGATGCCGACGGCCTGGAGCAAGTGCGGGTGTCGCGCCTGACGCTGAACCTGCTGGGCCACGCCCTGCCGCGCCAGGGCGACCCGGCCTTCACGGGCACGGCCCAGGGCCGTGTCTGGCGCAGCGATGTCACCTTCCGCATGGGTTCGGAGCCCTTTCTGCGCGTGGCGCGCCGCGCCGGCGCCGGCGGCGGCGTGACTGTGGCCGACATCAACCTCAAGTTCGTGTGGGACGTGGTCGCCTCGCCCGTGCTGGGTGCGGGTGTCGTGGCCTACGTCGTCACCGACGACGGCACGCTCATCGCCCACCCGGACATCAGCCTCGTGCTGAAGAAGACCGACATGCGCGCCTTGCCGCAGGTGCAGGCGGCGCTCGAAAGAGCCCCGGGCGTGGAGAGCGCACACACGGGGGACGCGGTGGACACGGCGGGCCGCCCGGTGCTGGCTGCCGCCGCCCGCATCGAGACACTCGGCTGGACCGTGCTCGTCGAGTCGCCGCGCAGCGAGGCGCTGGCCCCGGTGCTGCAAAGCGCGTGGCGCCTGGCCGCCGTGGTGGGGGCCGGCCTGCTGCTCTCGGTGCTGGCCAGCGTGCTGCTGGCGCGTTCGCTGACGCGGCCCATCCAGGCGCTGCAGGTGGGCGCCGACCGCATCGGCGCGGGCGACCTCGAGCACCGCATCGCGGTGACCACGCACGACGAGGTGCAGGCGCTGGCCGAGCGCTTCAACCAGATGGCCGGCAACCTGCAAGCGAGCGTCGGCCAGCTCGAGCAGCGGGTGGCCGAGCGCACGCGCGAGCTGGCGGCCGCCAACGAGGCCAAGAGCCATTTCATCGCCGCCGCCAGCCACGACCTGCGCCAGCCGGTGCATGCGCTGGGCCTCTTTGTCGGCCAGTTGCGCGGTGCCACCGACCCCGCCGCGCAGCGCGAGCTGCTGCAGCACATCGAGCATTCGGTGGCCGCCTTCGAGGACCTGCTCGAGGCCTTGCTCGACATCTCGCGGCTGGACGCGGGAACCGTGGCCGTGCGGCGCCAGCCGCTGGCGCTGGCACCACTGATTCATCGCCTGGCGCGCGGGCAGGCCGCGCTGGCCGAGCGCAAAGGCCTGCGCCTGGATGTGCGCGTGCTGCCCGCGGATCTGGCGGTCGACTCCGACCCGGTGCTGCTGGAGCGCATTCTCAGCAACCTGCTGGGCAACGCGTTGCGCTACACCGAGCGCGGTGGGGTGTTGATCGCCGCGCGCCGGCGCGGTGACATGTCGACCGCCGCGCGGCAGCGCGGTGACATGTTGACCGCCGCGCTGCCGCACGGTGACATTTCAATCGCCGCGCGGCCGCGCGGCGTGGGCGCCAGGCCGGCACAGGTGGAGTTGCGCGTCATCGACACCGGGCGCGGCATCAGCGCGGAGGATCTGCCGCTGGTGTTCCGCGAGTTTCACCGCGGCGCTGCACTGGCCGGCAGCGACGAACCCGGGCTCGGCCTGGGCCTGGCCATCGTGCGCCGCCTGACCGATCTGCTGCAGCACGGCCTGGCGCTGCGATCGGAGCCCGGGCGAGGCACCTGCTTCACGCTGCAGTTGCCGTTTGCGCAGGTTGCTGAGGTTGCTCAGGCCGCTCACGATACTGAGGCAGCCCAGTCAGGCACGACTGCGCGCGGGCTGGACGCGGCGCCGCTGGCGCCCACGCTGAGCGACACCGCCGATCCGCTGCAAGGCCGCCGCGTGCTGGTGATCGATGACGACGCCGCAGTGCGCGAGGCGATGCGCGGCCAGTTGCGTCAATGGGGCCTGGATGTGCTGCTGGCGGCCGACGAGGCCGCGGCCTGGGCCGCCTTCGCCAACCCGGCCGCGTTGCCGCATGCCGTGCTGGTGGACCTGCGGCTGGCCAACGGCGCGAACGATATGAATGGCTTGGAACTTGCGCTGCGTTTGCGCGCGCGGCATCCGGTGCCGCCCGCGCCCCCAGTGCCATTCGCCATCCTCACCGGCGAAACCGACGCCTACATCGTGCAGGCCGTGCGCGAGGCCGGGCTGCCGCTGCTGACCAAGCCGCTCAGGCCCGCCCGCCTGCGCGCGCAGATCGAAGCGATGCTGGCGCCGCCGCTGGGGTAGAGCGCTGCGGCGAGGTCGCGATCAAGGGAGTGCGCACCGCCAGCGTCGGAGAGCGCGAAATGTCGCGGTCGGCCGACCACAGCTCGGCCACGCCATGCGAAAGGCAGATGGCAGCGATGCGCGCGTCGTGGATCGCCCCACCGTGAGCCTTGCCCGCCCGGGCGATCGATTCGAGGTGCACCAGATGCCACACCCGCAACGGGTCAGGCGCCACCATCGCATCATCCGCCTTGCACCCAAACGCCTGAGCAAAGGCCGGCGCATTGGCCATGGGCGTGAGGACGCGGTGGCGTTCCGGCGAATGCACATCGCCCAGGGTCAGGCGCCCATTGATGGCATGGCCGGGCACAGGTGTGATGGCGCCGTAGCGCTCGGCCACACGGTCGGCGCGCGCCTTGCAGGCCGCCGTGTCGGCGCTCGTCCACCAATCGCGCAGGTTGCCCAAGCTCGGCCTGCCACTGCGCGGCGCGCAGCCAGTTGCCCGCGTAGACGCTCGCATCCAGCGTCAGCCCTTCGTACGATGGCCAGCCTCGGGCGCGCCGACCTTGCCCGCATCTGCGTCAGCGGTAGTCGCTCTCGTGCTGATCCCTGGCGGCAAGCAGCACGACGTCGAGGTCGCGAACAGTGAAGAGCACCACGCTTCCGCCATGACCGAACGGGACGATCAGCTCGCGAAACGCGCGGTGCGCCTCGGATCGGCGACAGGTGTGCGGTGCGAACGAGAGGATGCCCATGGCACGCTCCAAGGCGTCGCGGAACCAAAAGAGGCAGGCGTCGTCCGGGGTGTTGCTGCTCAGGTCGCGCTGAACGATGTGTTCCTCGAGGCGCTCGATGTCCTGCTGGAACGTGGCGGTGGGTATGACCCGGTACTGGCCGTTCACCTCGGGGCCCGCGCGCTCTTGGCCGCAACGGCCGCGCGGATGCGCTGCTGAGCCGCCTTGGCACGCTGCTGCATGCCGGCGAGGAAGTCATCCGCCGTGATCAGGCCCGCACCCTTCTCGGCCGTGCGCAAAGCCTTCTTGGCTCGGGCGACGGCAGCGTTCTGCTCGGCGCGGAACTCTGCCTCCCGGCAAACGGCGGCCTCGATGAACTGCGTCAGCGACTCGCCTTCGCGCAGCACGGCCTCGAGGCTGGCCTTGGTCTCAGGCGCAACGCGGATGGGGGGCAAAGTGGCGGATCGGCTCATTTTGGCGAATGCATAGCAGTTGATATGCGCGCGCAAAATTGCACCTTCGCAGACCGCGCCTGTGCCTCGGCGCATGCACGACCGACCGCTTCGCGGCGGCCGGTTCAGGGCGCTGGGGACTTGGTGAGCCGGACCCGTCGGGGCCCGGACCTGGGTCACCGGAGGGTCACCGGCCAGGCGCGCCCTGCACCACGCGCAAACAGATCGCCTCGATCGCCGCTTCATCCAGCGCCTCGCCCTCGCGCTGCCAACGGGCCAGATCCTCGGGCTCGCAGCTCGCCGCTGCCACCAACGCCTGCCAGCGCCCGTTCATGTGTTGCATCGACGGATGCCGCGCGATCTGCGCACGGCGCAGGTAGGCGATCGCTGCGGCGCCGACGCGGGCGGCATCGGCGGTTGAGCCCAGCTGGGCCAGCACCAGCGCCAGCGCCGCACTGCTGGCGAAGACGCCGTTGCGCCGCCACGCGGGAAAGCACTCCACCAGGGTCTGCCGTGCATCGGCGAGGCGGCCGCTGGCGGCCTGCGACACCATCAGGTTCTGGGCCACTTGCGGCAGCGCGCCCAGGGATGCGCTGCCCTCGCGCGCCATCGCCGTGCGCGCCAGTGCGATGCATTCGTCGTGGCGTGCCGTCAGGTAGAGGCAGCGGCTGAACTCGCTTTCGCTTTCGATCAGGCTGCGCCTTTCGCCCTGGGCGGTCAGCATCAGGGCGCGCCACTCCCGGCACTCGGCCAGCGCCTCTTCGAGCTCGCCCTGCGCCAAATGAATCCACACCTGGGCGCGCAACCGTTGACCGCGGCGCCAGGGGGTCCAGGCCGGACCTTCGAGCGCCCGCATCACCGGCAGGACAGCCTGCGCCGAACGCGCAACGCCAGCCATCGTCAACAGCATCGCCTTCAGCCCCAGCACGAGGTACTGCCGTCTGGGCAAGCCCAGTGTGCGGTAGCACCGCTCGGCGTACTCGGCCGCGTCTTGCGCCACGGCCAGCGGCATGCGCCCTGAAAGCCCCAGACCCGCGAGGCTGTTCATGACCAGCGCCGCGCGAAATGGCTTGACGGGCTTGACGCCACCATCGATTCGCGAGCGCAGGCTCAGCAGGCGATCCAGCGTTTCCACGGTGAACGAGTGGTCGTTGAACACCGGCGCCGAGGCCCCGGCCAGGCCCACGGCAAGGTCCAGGTCGCCGGACTCACCGCCGGCCCAGTCGAGTGCAGCACGCGCGTTGTCAAGCTCCGGCGCCGTGCGGCGGATGTAGGCCACGTTGCCGAGCGTGCCCTGTTCACCCCGGCGCTCTTCTTCCTGGCGCTCGAAGAAGGCGCACATCACCTGCGCATGGCGTGCGATCCAGGCATCGGTCTCGCCCGCCGCGGCCAGCATCTCCAGCGCGTAGGCGCGCGTGGTCTCGAGCAGGCGATAACGTGGCAGCTCGGTGGCATCGGCCCGATCCATCGCATCGACGTTCACCAGCGACTTGTCCACCAGGGCGCCCAGCGCGTCGAGCACTGCCCACTCGTCGGTGGCTTCGTCCTGGGCCAGCGCCTGCGCCAGGTCGAGGGCAAAGCCGCCGACGAAGACGCCCAGCCGACGCAACACGCGCTGCTCGGGCGCCGACAGCAAGCCGTGGCTCCAGTCCAGCGCCGCGCGCAAGGTCTGGTGGCGGCGCATCGCGGTGCGTGCGCCGCCGGTCAGCACGCGAAAGCGCTCGCCGAGCTTGTCGCGCAGGACCTGCACACCGAGCAGGCGCACACGCGCCGCGGCCAGCTCGATGGCCAGCGGCAAGCCATCGAGCCGGCGGCAGATGTCGACCACGGCCTGTACGTTGCTGCCGTCCAGCACGAAGCGGCCGTCGGCTGAGCGCGCGCGCAGGGCGAACAGGCGCACCGCGCCGCACTCGACGGCAACGTCGGGCGAGGCGTCAGCCGCCGGCAGCGACAGCGGCGCGAGCTTGAACACCGCCTCATCGGCCACGTTCAACAGCTCCTGGCTGGTGGCCAGCACATGCACGCCGCTGGCGTGCCCGACAATGCCTTCGGCAAAGGCGCCGGCGGCATCGATCAGGTGCTCGCAGTTGTCCAGCACCAGCAGCAAGGACATCGACGCCAGCACGCCTTGCACGTGGCGTGTGATCGAACCACTTTCTGCCCGCGCCGAGGGTGCGATTTGCAGGGCCTGCGCCACCACCAGCGGCAACTGCGCCGGGTCGGCGACGGTTGCCAGGTCGACCCACCACGCGCCGTCGCGCCAACGCCCGCGCGAGGCTTGCGCGGCCACCTGGGCCAACGCCGTCTTGCCCATGCCCGAGGCGCCGACGACGGTGACCAGCCGCCGGCTCTCGAGCAAGGCCAGCAACGCCGACAAGTCGCTGTCGCGGCCCAGCAGCGGTGCGCGCTGTGCGCCCAGGTTGCCGGGCAGGCGCGTGGCCTGTTGCGAGGGTTCCGACCGTTCCGACAGTGGCGGCGGTGCCGGGCCTTCAGCCCCCTCGTGCGCCGCGGGCTCGGCATCGTCCAGCGCCGCCACGAAACGGTAGCCCCGGCCCGGGATCGTCGAGATCGCCGACGGCCCCAGCAGCTTGCGCAAGCTGGACACCTGCACGTGCAGGTTGCCTTCTTCCACCACCTGGCCGGGCCAGACGATGTCCATCAACTCATGCTTGCTCACCATCCGGTCGCGCCGCTCGATCAGCGCCAGCAACAGGTCGAAGGCCCGTGCACCGAGCGCGGCGGGTACGCCCGCAGCCAGCACCCGCCGTGAGGTGGTCTGGACTTCAAAGGTGCCGAATCGGACCGCTTCTGGCACCGGGTGATCCCCTGCAAGTGGCTGCGGCGCAGTTTAAGAAGATTTGAGCGCAGGCTTTAGGGCGCCACAGGACAGGTCGGCCCGCGGCGTTTCACAGTGCGCCCATCCAAGGTCTGCGACCTGCCCCGCGTCGGGGACACTTCAGGCACACGCCCCTTGGCCTTGCGCAACCACCGAAAGCCGAGAGCCCCAAATGCCCCACTTGCCCCACTTGCCCCATTTGCAGGAGCAAGACCTCCGCCTCCTCATCGACCAGGTGCGACAGGGGCAACTGCCGCGCCGCGGCTTCATTCAGCGCCTGGTGGGCCTGGGCCTCACAGTGCCCATGGCGTCGATGCTGCTGCTGCATGAAGGCATCGCGCAGACCCCGGCCGCCATTCCCTACAAGCCCACCAAGCGCGGTGGCGGCGGCACGCTGAAGATCCTGGCCTGGCAGGGCGCGGTGCACCTGAATCCGCACTTTGCGCAAGGGGCCAAGGAGAGGGAAGCCAGCCGCATCTTCTACGAGCCGCTGGCCGGCTGGGACGACGACGGCAACCTGGTGCCCCAGCTGGCTGCCGAGATCCCCGGCCGGCACAACGGCGGCCTGTCGGCCGACGGGCGCACGGTGACCTGGAAGCTGAAGCGCGGCGTGACCTGGCACGACGGCATGCCATTCACCGCCGACGACGTGGTCTTCACTGCTGCGTATGCCGCCGACCCGGCCGCGGGCATGACCACGATGGGCGCCTACCGCGACATCCAGGTGCTGAAGATCGACACCCACACCGTGCAGGTGATCCACCCCCAGCCGGTGGCCCACTGGGCCCAGGCCATGATCGGCAGCATGGGCTTGATCCTGCCGCGGCACGTGTTCGAACCCTACCGCGGCGCGAATTCACGCGACAACCCGGCCAACCTCAGGCCCGTGGGCACCGGGCCGTACCGCATCGTCGACTTCAAACCCGCCGACCTGGTGCGCGCCGAGGCCTTCGCCGGCTACCACGTGCCACATCAGCCCTTTTTCGATGCGCTGGAGATCAAAGGCGGCGGCGACTCCGTCAGCGCCGCGCGCGCCGTGCTGCAGACCGGCGAGTACGACCTGGCCTGGACCCTGGTGGTCGAACACGAGATCCTGAGCCGGCTGGAAAAGGCCGGCAAGGGCCGCGTGCTGCGAACGACGGGCGGCGACGTCGAGCTCATCGTGCTCAACGCCTCCGATCCGTGGACCGAGGTCGAGGGCGAAAGGGGCAGCGCCCGGTCGCGGCACCCGGCGTTTTCCGACAAGGCGGTGCGCACCGCTCTGAGCCTGCTGCTGGACCGGCAGGGCCTGCAGCAGGTGCTGGGCCCGAATGCGGTGATGACCGGGCAGGTGCTGAACAACCCGCCGCGCTTTCGCGGCGCCGCGGCGATGCCAACGTTCAGCATCGCCCAGGCCAACCAGGTGCTGGAGGCGGCCGGCTGGATCAAGGGCCCCGACGGCATCCGCGCCAAGGGGGGCGCCAAGCTCAAGCTCGTGTACCAGACGACCGTGAACGGCGAGCGGCAGAAGGTGCAGGCGGTGATCAAGGACGCCTGCAGCAAGGCCGGCATCGACATCGAGATCAAGGCGGTGACGCCCTCGGTCTTCTTCGGCGGTGACGTGGCCAACCCCGACACCAACCAGAAATTCCGGGCCGACCTGCAGATGCACCAGTTCACCATGATCGAGCCCGACCCGCAGGCCTTCATGGGGCGCTTCACGTCGGGGCAGATGGCGCAGAAGGCCAACAAGTGGGCCGGCCGCAACACCCAACGCTGGAGCCACGCCGAGTACGACGCGCTGTTCAAGGCCGCGCAGATCGAGCTGGACCCGGTGAAGCGGGCCGCGATGTTCATCCGCATGAACGAGCTGCTGGTCAACGACGGTTATGTGATCCCGCTGTACTGCGGGCGGCGCACACTGGCCGCCGCCAACAAGCTGGTGCCTGCGCTGTCGGCGTGGGATGCCAACACCTGGGCCATCGGGTCGTGGTACCGCGAGACCTGACACGAGTTGCCACCCTGATGTCACCCACGAAAGCCCAGCACTTCGACGTGGTCGAAGCCGGCATCCCGCAGCTTCAGCAGGCGCTGGCCGAGGGGCGCGTGACTTCGCGCGAGCTGGTGCTGGCCTGCCTGGCGCGCATCGAGGCGCTGAACGAGCGGCTGAACGCCGTGGCGAGCGCGAACCCGCGGGCGCTCGCCGAGGCCGACGCACTGGACCGCGAGCGTGCGCAGGGCTGCCTGCGCGGCCCGCTGCACGGCATCCCCATTGCCCTGAAGGACAACATTCATGCGCGCGAGCTGCCCACCACTGGCGGCGCCATCGCCTTCGAGGGCCTGCAGCCGCCCTACGAAGCCACGCTGGCAAGCACGCTGCGTGATCGTGGCGCCATCATCCTGGCCAAGACCGTGATGACCGAACTGGCCAACTGGGTGGCCGGCGCGCCGACGCCGATGCCGGCCAACTACAGCGCGCTGTTCGGCCACGGCTTGAACCCCTACGACACGCGGCTGGACCCACGCCCCGGCTTCGACGACGGCCGCGGCGCTTTACCCACCGGCGGCTCCAGCTCCGGTATCGGCACCGCGGCCAGCCTGTGGGCGGCCAGCGTCGGCACCGAGACCTCGGGCTCGATCCTCAGCCCGGCGAACGCGACGGGGCTGGTCGGCATCAAGCCCACGGTCGGGCGCATCAGCCGCTATGGGCTCATCCCGATCACCGCCGACCAGGACACCGCCGGGCCGATGGCGCGCTCGGTCACCGACGCGGCCATCCTGCTGGGTGAGCTCGAGCGCTCGGCGCCCGACCCGAACGACGCCGCCACCCAGCGCTGCGCCGTGCCGCCGATCCACGACTACCGGCCCTTCCTGCGCCGCGACGCGCTGCGCGGCGCGCGCATCGGCATTCCACGGGCCTTCTTCTACAACCCGGTCACCGCGCCGGGCGAGACCGCCCCGCGCGGCGGCCTCAGCCCCGAGCAGGCGCAGTTGATGGCCGAGGCGATCGAGCTGCTGCGCCGCGAGGGCGCCGAGGTCGTCGACCCAGCCGACATTCCGAGCGTGGTCGACCCCGACCCGGCGTCGAACCTGCTGTGCTGGCCCATCTGCACCACGGCCAAGGGCGGCGACGGCGGCGGCTCGATCGTCTTCAAGTACGGCATGAAGCGCGACTTCAATGCGTGGCTGGCGAGCCTGGGGCCGCGGGCGCCGATCTCCACGTTGACCGAGCTGCGCCGCTTCAACATCAGCCACGCCGCTTCAGGTGCCACTCGCGGCACCTTGAAGTACGGCCAGTCGCTGCTGGACATCTCCGACGAGATCGACCTCGAGGCCGACCGCGCGCGCTACGAAGCCGACCGCGCCCGCGACCTGCAGTTGGCCGGCGCCCTGGGCATCGACGCGGTGCTGGCGCGGCACCGCCTGGATGCGGTGCTGTTCCCCGGTGCGAGCGGTGCGAGCCTGAGCGCCCGGCCGGGCTACCCGACGGTGGGGGTGCCCTTCGGTTTTGCGCCGTTGAACCCCGCGCCGCCGTGGCCGGCGGGCTTCGAGGCGCCGCGCGCGCCGTTTGGCGTGGGCTTTGCGGCCGGCGCGTGCAGTGAGCCGCGGCTGATCGCGCTGGCCTACGCCTTCGAGCAGGCCTCGCTGCGCCGCGTGGCGCCGCAGTTCTGAGCGTGGACTACAGTCCAGTGACGCGGACGTCCCGACTGAGAGCTTGAGATGACCTTGCCCACCGCCCAATGGATGCACACCGCTGCGCTGGCTTCGCTCGGTGCCTGCGCTGCGGTGTTGTTGAGCGCGTGCGCGCCACGGACCCAATTGGCGCCACAACCAGCCAGCCGGCCGGTGGCGCAAGCTGCCGCAGCGCCAGCGCCAACACCTGCAACCGCCGCCGCTGCAACCGCCGCCGCTGCAACCGCCGACGAAGCGCTGCACCAACGCACGCAGGCAGAGGTGCCCGCGCTGCTGGCCACGCTCGAGTCGCTGGTCGGCATTGAGTCCGGGAGCCGCGACCTCGAGGGGCTGACCCGGCTCGCGCAAACGGTGGCCGCGCGCTTGCGCGCGAGCGGCATGCAAGTCGAGATCAAACCCACCAAGGCGGCCGACTTCGACCCCACGTTCAAAGGCGCGCCGCTGGGCCCGATGGTCTACGCCACGCGCAGCGGCCGCGGCGTGAAGAAGGTGCTGCTGATCGCGCACATGGACACCGTCTACCCGCGCGGCATGGTGGCCAGGCAGCCGTTTCGCATCGATGGCGACCGTGCGTACGGGCTGGGCATCGCCGACGACAAGCAGGGCGTTGCACTGATCCTGCACACGGTGGAACTGCTGGCCAGGAGCGGCTTTACCGACTATGCGCAGCTGGGCGTGTTGATCAACGGTGACGAGGAGATCGGCTCGCGCGGGTCGAGTGCCTTCATCACGCAACTCGGCAGCGAATACGACGCGGTGTTCTCGTTCGAAGGCGGCGGCAGCGCCGCGGCCAACGGGGGCGACATGGTACGGCTGGCCACCAGCAGCATTGCCGGCGTCGAGATGAAGGTCTTCGGCAAGGCCAGCCATGCAGGCGCTGCGCCGCACCTCGGGCGCAACGCCATCTACGAGCTGGCGCACCAGATCTTGAAGAGCCGCAACTTGGGCGACCCGGCCAAGGGCCTGCAGATCAACTGGACCGTCGCCAACGGCGGCGAAGTCAGCAATGTGATCCCGGCCGAAGCGAGGGCGGTCGGCGACGTGCGGTCGCTCAACGAGCGCGACCTGGATCTGCTGGAGGCGGCGCTGCGCAAGTCGATCGAGGACAAACTGATCCCCGACACCCGGATCGAGCTGAACTTCCGCCGGGGCCGCCCGGCCTTCGTCGCCAACGATGCGGCGCGTGCGCTGGCGCGGCACGCGGTGCAGGTGTACCGCGAGATCGGCATGCAAGTCGAGATCCGCGACCGGGCCACGGGCGGTGGCACCGATGCCGCTTATGCCGGCCTGCGGCCCAGGGGTGGCGTGCTCGAGAGCTTCGGCCTGCGCGGCTTCGGCTCACATTCCAACGACAGTGAGTACGTCCTCGTCTCCAACATCGCACCACGGCTGTACCTGGCCGCGCGCATGGTGATGGACATGGGCCGCGGCCGCATCAGCTGGTGAGCCCGGAGTGGACTGGGGCCTGCAGTGAGCTGCGGCTGACCGCGCTGGCCTACGCCTTCGAGCTGGCCACGCTGCGCGGCGTGGCGCCGCCGCTCTGAGCGTGCGGACGCCCCAGCAGCGTCAAGCCAATCCTAACTCCCGGGTTGATGCGGATTTGCGGTCGGCCCACCCCCCAAGCCCAGCCGCGCCGCCGCCAACGCCGCCTGCGTGCGGCTGGACACGCCGAGCGCGCGCAGCACCTCGGTGACGTGGGCCTTGACGGTGCGCTCGGCCAGGCCGAGCTCGTCGCAGATGATCTTGTTGGGCTTGCCGCGCGCGATGAGCTCGAGCACCTCCAGCTGGCGTGGCGACAGGCCCAGGCTTTCGACCGAGGCGGGCTCGGCCACGCGCGATGGCGCGCCGGCATCGCGCGCCAGCACCTCGGCCGGCAGGTACTTGCCGCCGGCGAGCACCAGGCGCAGTGCCGACACCATCACCTCGTTGCTCGACGCCTTGGGGATGAAGCCGGCGGCGCCGGCGGCCATGGCGGCGAGCACCGTCGTGTGGTCTTCGGCGCTGGACAACACCACCACCGGCAAGGCCGGATGGCGCTGGCGCCAGGCCTTGATGGCGGCGACGCCGGACAGGCCACCGCGCAGATTGAAGTCGAGCAGCAGCAGCTCGAGCTCGCTTTCTCGCTCGGCGATGACAAAACCTTCATCGCAACCCGCAGCCGTCAACACCGTCACCGCGTCAGCCAGCGCCTGCACCACGTGGCGCACCGCTTCGCGGATCAGCGAGTGGTCGTCGACGACGAGCAGCTTCATGCCACGAGTCTAAGCACCACGGGCCTCGTTCTGAGCGGCGACCCGGTGCCGACCCATTGCCTCTTGGTGCCGGCCCTTTCGGGCTGGGGCCGCGGCGGCACCTGGCCGCCAAGAACCACGCACTCCACATGCCACCCTTCCAACCCTCGTCATCACCCGCGGCCGGCCTGGGTCTGCTCGCCGGTCAGAAGCCTGACTCTTCGGCGTGCAGACCGTTCACCCGAGCGCGAGCACGCGCGTCAAGCGGATCCTGTGTCGAAGCAGGCGCAAGCGCTCCAACGACAACGGCCCCTCACCTTGCGATGAGGGGCCGCTGCAGGGGTGTTGCCTGGGGTGGCTGATGGGACTCGAACCCACGACGACCAGAATCACAATCTGGGACTCTACCAACTGAGCTACAGCCACCGTAGAGGGCACCGAGTATAGGGCTCCTGGGTGCGCTGCGGGCAGCGTGCACCGGCGCCTGCGCGCCCAGCCCGCCTGTGTTCTCAGGCGTCAGGCGCCCGGCAAGGCCCGCCCGTCGCGCTCAGAACCCGGCGGCGGCCGAGGCGGCAGCGGCCACCGCGGCGGCCTTGGCTGCGCCCTTCACCTCCAGCTTGTAGCGCTTCTTCAGGGCCTCCAGGTAGGCGTCGGCCTCGGCGGCAGCGAAGGCCTGGGCGTACTGTTCGCGCAGCGGGTCGGCACCGGGCGCCACGCCCGGGGGCTGTTCGCGCGGGAGCACCTTGTCAACGCGCACCACGGCGTAGCCTGCCGCCCCGAGGTCCACCCCCACGACCTGCGGCAGCTGGGTCGCGTCGGCACGCATCACCGCGTCGAGCAGGCCCGGCGGCAGCATGCGCGCCTGCAGCCGCGACAGGGTCTGCACCTCGCCGAGCTTGTCGCCGGCGGGCGCCGCGCGCAGCGCGGCCAGGCGCGCTTCGCCATCCTTGCGGGCCTGCCTGGCAGCCTGCTCGCCCACGGCACGCTCGCGTACCGCGTCGCGCACGTCGGCCAGCGGCAGCACGCGGGCGGGCTGGTGCTGCACCACGCGCGCGGCGGCCAGCTGGTTGGGGCCGATCTCCACCGCGTCGGTGTTGCGCTTGTCGCGCACCGCGTCGGCCGAGAACACCGCGGTCAGCAGCTTGGCCGAGGCCAGCGCCCCGGTGGCCCCGGGAGCCGGCGTGCGCGTGACCGTGGCTGTCTGACGCTCGAGCTTGTACTTGTCGATCAGCGGCTTGAGGCTGTCGGGCTGCTCGTAAGCCATGTTGGTGAACTGCTCGGCGGCAGCCGGCCACTCCTTGCCGACCTTGCCCCGGCGCAGCTCGGCCACGATCTCGGCCTTCGCGTCGTCGAACGGCCGCGCCTTGCCGCCGCGCACCGCAGTGACGATGACCACGTGGTAGCCGAACTCGGTTTCCACCGGGCCGCCCACCTTGCCGGGCTCCAGCGCGAACACGGCGTCGTCCAGCGCCTTGGCGGCCATCGTGCCGCGGCGGGCGAACTCGAGGTCGCCGCCCACGCTGGCCGACGCGGTGTCTTGCGAGTTCTTCCTGGCCAGTTCGGCAAAGCCCGCGGGGTTGGTGGCCTTGGCCTGCTCGAACAGGGCCTGCGCCTTGGCCTTGGCGGCTGCCTTCTGTTCGGCGCTGGCCGAGCCGTCGGCCAGGATCAGGATGTGGCTGGCGCGCCGCTCCTCGGGCGTAGTGAAGCGCGCGGCGTTGTCGCCGTAGAACTTGCGCGCATCGTCGTCGGAGATCGTGAAGCCGCGTGCCAGCACGTCGCCGTCGAGCACCACGTACTCGATCTGCGCCTGCTCGGGCGTGCGGAACTGCGCCTCGTGGGCCTTGTAGAACGCCTCCAGTTCGGCCTCGGTGGGCGCCACCTTGCCGCGGTAGGCACCGGGGTCGAAGCGCTGCAGCTGGACCTCGCGGCGCTGCAGCAGCGCATCCAGCGACTGTGACGCGGTCGCCGCCGGCGCGAAGCCCGACAGCCCGATGCCCGCCAGCACCTGCCGCATGCCGTAGTCCTGGCGCAGGCGCTGGTCGAACATCTCGGGCGTCACGCCGCTTTGCGCCAGCGCTTCGCGGCTGAGCTTGCCGTCGGGGCCGCGCAGCCCGGCGTACTGTGGGTCGGCATCGAACAGCCGCACCATGCGCTGCACCGGCGGGAACAGGTGCTGGTCGGTGGCCGCCTGCAGCAGCACGCGCTCGCGCAGCAAGCCGTCCAGCGTGTCCAGCCGGGCCGCCTCGGTCTTTAGCGGCTCGGCCGCTTCCGCGCCCTGGCGGCGCGCCCGGTCCACGAGGCGGTCGTGCACCTGCTCCCACTCGGCCCGCGTGACGTTCTGGCCCGCCACGCGCGCCACCGCCTCGTTGGCCGGGCTGCTGAAGCGTGAGTAGCCCTCGATGCCGAAGACGACGAACGACGGAATGATCAGCAGCAGCAGGAAGCCGAGCGTCAGGCGCGAGTGAGTGCGGATGAATTCGAACATGGGCAGCCCAGCAGGAGGGGCGCAATTCTATCGAAGGGGTCCGGTGCGAACCCGGGCACGGTCTGGGGGCCGCCACGGGCACGGACGCAGGGCCCGCGATGCCCGAAGCAAGAGGCCGGGCCGCGTTCGCGATGCGATCTCCGGCATGGGGGTGGTGGGTGCTGACGGGCTCGAACCGCCGACCTACGCCTTGTAAGGGCGCCGCTCTACCAACTGAGCTAAGCACCCGCGCCGGGCTGCCGCATCGCGAGGCGCAGCCACCGGCCCGGTGGAACCGCGGCGCCGGCCGCGGCGGCGCCTTGGTGAGAAATCAGGAACGGGGACGATGGCGCTTCACAGCGCGTCGCGCAGGCCCTTGCCGGGCTTGAACTTGGGCACCTTGGCGGCCTTGATCTTGATGGCCGCGCCGGTGCGCGGGTTGCGACCCGTGCGCGCCACGCGCTTGGTCACGGCGAAGGTGCCGAAGCCGGTGATCGTGACCGAACTGCCCTTCTTCAGCGCCGTGCGCACGGCACCGGTGAGGGCATCGAGCGCGCGACCCGCCGCCGCCTTGGACAGGTCGGCCTGCGTGGCGATGTGTTCGATCAGTTCACTCTTGTTCACTTCGCTTCCTCCTCAGAAGGTGGCGGGTGTCGTTGCGCGGGAGCGGGATTCTAGGGCGCCGCGCCGCGCCGGCGGGCGG
>JAEUPC010000074.1 GCA_016789865.1 Rubrivivax sp. | reverse complement strand
TCGAGCTGCGCGTCAAGGGCGCGCTGCCGCGCATGGAGGCGCTGCGAAGCGTCGCCGACGGGCGGGGCGCGCTCAAGCTCGATCGCGAGGCCAACGACCACCGCGTCGTCACGTTCCACGACTCGTGCAACGTGGCGCGCGCCTCGCGCATGGGCGACATGCCGGGCGGCCAGTTCGAGATCCCCCGCGCGATCATCCGCGCGGTCGCCAACCACTACGTCGAGATGGCGCCGGGGACGACGCACGACGCGACGTTCTGCTGCGGCGGCGGCGGCGGCCTCCTGACCGACGAGCTCCTCGACCTGCGCGTCAAGGGCGCACTGCCGCGCATGGAGGCGCTGCGAAGCGTCGCCGACGGGCGGGGCGTCAACTTCATGGCGACGATCTGCGCGATCTGCAAGGCGCAGTTCACGAAGGTCCTTCCGTACTACGGATTCAAGATGGGCATGGTCGGCGGCGTCCACCAGCTCGTCAGCACGGCAATCAGGCTGGGCGAGCCGCACTGAGGCGGCCGACGGCACCGGAAACCCCGACGGAGAACAGGCGATGTCCACGACCCCAGGCCCGCAGGAGCAGAAGCTCACGTTCCGCCGCTACCGCGACGGCGACGCGAAGTGGGACAACTGGCGCGATCAGATCTTCCAGGCGAGCTGGTCGCACAAGTGCCCGACCTACATCCAGTCCACGCCGCCCTGCCAGGGCAGCTGCCCGGCCGGCGAGGACATCCGCGGCTACCTCAACATCGTGCGCGGGATGGAGAAGCCGCCCGCGGGCCTGAAGTGGCAGGAGTACGCGTGGCGGCGCCTCGCCGGCGCCAACCCGTTCCCGTCGGTGATGGGCCGCGTGTGCCCGGCGCCGTGCGAGAGCGGGTGCAACCGCAACCAGGTCGAAGACTTCGTCGGCATCAACTCGGTCGAGCACTTCCTCGGCGAGTGGGCGATAGAGAACAAGCTCGGATTCCCGAAGCCCGAAGCGAAAACCGGCAGGAAGGTGGCCGTCATCGGCGGCGGGCCGGCGGGCTTGTCGGCCGCGTTTCAGCTGGCGCGCAAGGGCCACGAGGTGACGCTGTTCGACGAGCGCGCCGAACTCGGCGGCATGATGCGCTATGGCATCCCGGGCTTCCGCACGCCGCGGCCGGTGCTCGACGCCGAGATCCAGCGCATCCTCGACCTCGGCGTGGCCACGCGCATGAACACGCGCATCGGCCGCGACATCACGCTCGCGCAGATCCGCGCCGAGTTCGACGCGGTGTTCCTCGGCCTCGGTGCGCAAAGCGGCCGCGCGCTGCCGGTGGAAGGCAGCGACGCGCCCAACGTCGTCACCGCCACGGCGTTCCTGAAGGCCTTCAATGACGAGCGGCTGCAGCACGTGGGCAAGCGCGTGGTGGTGGTGGGCGGCGGCGACACCTCGATCGACGTGGCCACCGTCGCGCGGCGCCTGGGCCACATCGACGCGGTGCACGAGAGTGACCGGCCCGAGCACGCCATCACCGGCTTCGCCGCGCACGACGCGGCGCTGATCTCCAAGCGCCATGGCGCCGAGGTCACGCTGACCTCGGTGTTCGCGGTCGACAAGATGCAGGCCAGCAGGCACGAGGTCGAACACGCGCTGGCCGAGGGCATCGCCATCCGCGGCGGCATGGCGCCGGTGAAGGTGGTGCGCGACGCCAGCGGCCGCGCCACCGCGCTGCGCGTCGTGCGCTGCGAGGCCAAGTTCGTCGGCGGCAAGCTCGAGATCAAGAACGTGCCGGGCACCGAAGAGGACATCGAGGCCGACCTCATCGTCTCGGCCATCGGCCAGGCGGTGGACTTCGCGGGCCTCGAAGTGCTGGACAACGGCCGCGGCGCCGTGGCCGCCGACAAGAACTACCAGGTGCAGGCCAAGGTCAACGGCCAGATGCAGGCGCAGAGCAATCTGTTCTGCGGTGGCGACGTGATCCGCCCGCACCTGCTCACCACGGCCATCGGCCACGGCGCCATCGCCGCCGACGGCATTCACCGCTACCTCGCCGGCGAGGCGCAGGACAAGCGGCCCAAGGTCGACGTGCACAGTTTCGACCTGATGCGCAAGATGGTCGAGAAGGGCCTGAAGGTCACCGACATCAAGGAGCCGCTGCGCGGTACCGATGCCAGTGCCGGCGCCGTGCACAACTTCGACAACCGCTCCGACCGCTACGTCATCCCGCACAAGGAGCTGTTCCTCGGCCACTTCCCCTTCGTGGCGCGCCAGAAGCGCCAGATCGTCACGCTGAGCAAGGAAGAGGCGCTGGCCAACTTCGAGGAACGCATGCTGCCGCTGCTGGAAGCGCAGGCCCAGGCCGAGGCCAAGCGCTGCATGAGCTGCGGCCTGTGCTTCGAGTGCGACAACTGCGTCGTCTACTGCCCGCAGACGGCGGTGTTCAAGGTCAAGAAGAGCCAGAGCACGACCGGCCGCTATGTCGACACCGATTACGACAAGTGCATCGGTTGCCACATCTGCAAGGATGTCTGCCCGACGGGCTACATCCAGATGGGACTCGGCGAGTAGGTCCATGCGCCACCGCCGGGCAATGCTGATCGTGGCCGCCGCGCTGTTCGTCGCGGCGGGCGCGGCATCGTCCTCCGACCGCAACCGCACATCGAGCCTGGCGCCCGCCATCGAGCGCGCCGCCAAGGGCGAGCGCTGCGTCGAGGACACGCCTTCGATGCGGCGCAACCACATGCGCTACCTCGAGCATCAGCGCGACGCCACCGTGCACGGCGGCATCCGCGGCGCCAGGCACAGCCTGAAGGGCTGTGTCGACTGCCACGCCAGCCAGCGCACCGGCAGCGTGGCGGCGCAGCCCACCGACTTCTGCACCAGCTGCCACACCTACGCGGCGGTGAAGATCGATTGCTTCGAGTGCCACGCGTCGCGGCCGGTGCCGGCGGGCGGGGGCAAGCCGTGACGCGCCGCGCGGTGCTCGGCATGGCCGCCGCCGGCCTGGCCGGCGTGCTGCTGGCGCCGGGCATCCGCCTCATCGAGGTCGCGCGGGCGGCCGACAGCGGCAAGCCGTCGACGGGTGCGAACCCGAAAGTGCGCTGGGGCATGCTGATCGACACCACCAAGTGCGCCAGCGGCTGCACCGACTGCGTCGACGCCTGCCACACCGAAAACGGCCTCGGCCGGCCGAAACATTCCACCGACGCGCGCTGGATCCGCAAGATCGAGATCAAGGAAGTCAAGACCGGTCGCCAGGCCTCGGTTCCGGTGATGTGCCAGCACTGCGCCGAGCCGCCCTGCGTCGATGTCTGCCCCACCGGCGCGAGCTTCAAGCGCGCCGACGGCATCGTGCTCGTCGACCGCCACAGCTGCATCGGCTGCCGCTACTGCATGATGGCCTGCCCGTACAAGGCGCGCAGCTTCGTGCACGAGCCGCTGCACGACCAGAAGCCCGACGTGCCGCGCGGCAAAGGCTGCGTCGAGAGCTGCACGCTGTGCGTGCACCGCATCGACCGCGGTGACAAGACGACGGCCTGCGCCGAGGCCTGCACGAAGGCCGGCCATGGCGCCATCGTCTTCGGCGACCTGAACGACCCGGCCAGCGAGATCGCGCGCCGCGTGCGCGAGGTGCAGACCCGGCAGCTGCGCGCCGACCTCGGGCTCGACCCGGGCGTGCGCTACCAGGGCCTCTGAGGTTCGCCGCCGGCGGCCACCACAAGCAGCTCTCACCATGCAAAGCCTCATCGACGAGCGGCACGAGACGCGCAACTTCTGGTGGCTGCTGGCGTTCGGCCTCGTCGTGCTCGGCGCCGGCCTCTTCGCCGCGCACCAGATGGAGGTGCAGGGCCACATCGTCACCGGCATGGACAACCAGGTCGTCTGGGGGCTGCCGCATGTCTTCGCCATCCTGATGATCGTTGCCGCCTCCGGCGTGCTCAACGTCGCCAGCATCGGCTCGGTGTTCGGCGAGAGCGTGTACAAGCTGCGCGCGCCGCTGGCCGGGCTGCTGTGCCTGGCGCTGCTGGCCGGCGGCCTGATGGTGCTGATGCTCGACCTCGGGCGGCCCGAACGCATCGTCGTGGCGGCCACGCACTACAACTTCAAGTCGATCTTCGCGTGGAACGTCATCCTCTACAGCGGCATGGCGGCCATCGTCGCCGTGTACCTGTGGACGATGTTCGAGCGGCGGTTCAACGCCTGGTCCAAGCCGGTGGGCATCGCGGCGCTCGTCTGGCGTTTCATCCTCACCACCGGCACGGGCTCGATCTTCGGTTTCCTGGTGGCGAGGCAGGCCTACCAGTCGGCGCTGCTGGCGCCGCTGTTCATCGTGCTGAGCTTCGGCTGGGGGCTGGCGGTGTTCATGATCGTGCAGGCGGCGATGTACGCGTGGAACGGCGTCGAGCTGCCGGCCGGCGTGGAGCGGCGGCTCGCGCGGCTGCTGGCCGTCTTCATCGGTGCGTCGCTGTACCTGGTGGCGGTGTTCCACGTCACGAACCTCTACTACGCGCGGCAGGCCGACTTCGAGGCCTTCATCCTGCTCGGGCGCGGCGGCGGCGACGAGTTCGCGCTGCTGTTCTGGGTGGGCTTCGTGCTGCTCGGCTCGGCGGTACCGTTCGCGCTGCTGCTGTGGCCGGCGGTGCGGGGGCCGGTGGGCATGGGCGTGGCCGCAGGCCTCGTGGTGCTGGGCGGCTTCGCCTTCCTGTACGTCTTCATCATCGGCGGCCAGGCTTACCCGCTCGAGATCTTCCCCGGCCACGCGGTGACGAGCGACTTCGGCGACGGCCAGGTCGCGCGCTACGTGCCGCGCTGGCCCGAACTGCTGCTGGGCCTGGGCGGCGTGGCGGCGGCCTTCGTGCTGACGATCGTCGGCGTGCGCGTGCTCGACTTCCTGCCGCGCGACGAACCTGCTGGCGCCGGGCCCGCGGCGCCGCCCTCCTGAGACTGCGGCCACCATGCATCTGCCGCGCCTCATGATCTCGGCCGCGCACAAGTCGTCGGGCAAGACGACCGTGGCGCTTGGCCTGGCCGCCGCCTGGGCCGCCGAGGGTCTGGCGGTGCAGCCGTTCAAGAAGGGGCCCGACTACATCGACCCGATGTGGCTCGCGCTGGCCAGTGAGCGCGGCGGCAGGGGTGACGCCGGTGGCCGACCCTGCTTCAACCTCGACCCGCACCTGAGCACGGCCGAAGCCATCATCGCGCGCGTCGCCGCGTCCGGGGCCGGCGCCGACCTCGCGCTGGTGGAAGGCAACAAGGGTCTGTACGACGGCCTGGCGCTGGACGGCAGCAACAGCAACGCGGCGCTGGCCACGATGCTCGGACTGCCGGTGGTGCTGGTGCTCGACGCACGCGGCATGACGCGCGGCGTGGCGCCGCTGGTGCTGGGCTACCAGGCCTTCGATCGCAATGTCCGCATCGCCGGCGTGGTGCTCAACCGCGTCGGCGGTGCCCGCCACGAGGCCAAGCTGCGCGCGGTGATCGAGCACTACACCGACGTGCCGGTGCTCGGCGCCGTGGCCGAGGATGCGCAGCTGGCAATGACCGAGCGGCACCTCGGCCTGCCGACCTGCGCCGAGCGGGAAGGGGCGCGGGCCTGGGTCGAGCAGTGCGGTCGCATCGTCGCGGCCCAGGTCGATCTGGCAAGGCTGCGCGAGGTCGCTGCGTCCGCGCCGGCGCTGGCCGGCGCCCTGGCGCCCTCGTCCGCACCGGATGGCGCCAAGAGCCCCTCGTTCGCGCCGGTACGCATCGGCATCGCGCGCGACCGCGCCTTCGGCTTCTACTACCCCGACGATCTGGAGGCATTGCGCGCAGCGGGTGCCGAACTGGTCTTCTTCGACACGCTGCACGACGCCGCGCTGCCTGCCGCGCTTGATGGCCTGGTCATCGGCGGCGGCTTCCCCGAGACCTCGCTCGACGCGCTGCAAGCCAACGCGCCGCTGCGCGCGGCATTGCGCGAAGCAGTGCGCGCCGGGCTGCCCACGTACGCCGAGTGCGGCGGGCTGATGCTGCTGGCGCGCAGCGTCACCTGGCGCGGGCGGCGTGCCGAGATGGTGGGTGTGATCCCGGCCGACGCGGTGATGCACGAGCGGCCGGTGGGCCGCGGCTACGTCGAGCTGGAAGAAACGGCCGCGATGCCCTGGCCGGCCGCCGGCGCGATTGCCCAGCAGGCCCATGACGCGGCCCGCCGCCTGCGCGGCCACGAGTTCCATCACTCCAGCCTGGACAATCTCGATGCCGCCGCGGTGTCGTTCGCCTATCGCGTCACGCGGGGCCATGGCATCGACGGGCGGCACGACGGCCTTTGCATGCACAACCTGCTCGCCTCGTACAGCCACCTGCGTGGCGGCGCGGGGTCGAACTGGCCGCAACGCTTCGTCGAGTTCGTGCGCCGGTGCCGCGCTGCGGCCGGCGCACAACCTTTCACCCCCACCACGCCAGCGGACCTGGCGTGCTGCCCCGCCTGAGCGCCGCAGGCCGCACGTGGTGCCGCCCCGCATCGTGCTTGCCGGTTCGCGTGCGGTGCCCACCGACGCCGAGGGCTACCTGCTGGACCGCGGCGACTGGAGCGAAGACTTCGCGCACGCGCTGGCGCGCGAGGAAGGTCTCGTGCTTACGCCGGCGCACTGGGAGGTGATCCGCTTTCTGCGCGCGTACTACGACGAGCATGGCGTGCAGCCGCAGGTGCGCGTGATGATCCGGCACTTCACCGATCGCTGGGGTCAAGAGCGCGGCAACAACCATGCGCTGCACGAGATGTTCCCGGTCGGCGGCCCGCAGAAGCAGGGCAACCGGCTGGCGGGACTGCTGCGCACGAAGGGCGAACATTGAGCGCGCCGACCCCCTTGCCGGGCCTGGGCCACGTGGCGCTGGTGGGCGCCGGTCCGGGCGACCCCGAGCTGCTGACCGTGCGCGCCGCGCGCCTCATCGGCGCGGCCGAGGTGGTGGTCTTCGACAACCTGGTCGGCCCTGGCGTGATGGCGCTCGTGTCGCCGGCGGCCGAGCGCATCTACGCCGGCAAGCAGCGCGCCAACCACAGCATGCCGCAGGAAGGCATCAACGGGCTGCTCGTGCGGCTGGGCCGCAGCGGCCGGCGCGTGGTGCGGCTGAAGGGCGGCGACCCGTTCATCTTCGGCCGCGGCGGCGAAGAGCTGCTGGCGCTGGCCGAGGCCGGCGTGCCGTTCGAGGTGGTGCCCGGCATCACCGCGGCGCATGGGGTCGCGGCCTACGCCGGCATCCCGCTGACGCACCGCGAATACGCGCAAGGCGTGGTCTTCGTCACCGGCCACCTGCAGGACGGCACCAGCGACCTCGATTGGGCCGGTCTGGCGCGCCCGCGCCAGACGGTGGTCATCTACATGGGGCTGTCGGGGCTGGCGACGATCGCCGCGCAGCTGATGGTGCATGGGCTGCCCGCCCACTGGCCGGCCGCCGTCGTCTCCAAGGGCACGCTGCCCGAGCAGCGCGTGGTGCGCGCGACGCTGGCCACACTGGCCGACGAGGCCGCACGTGCGCGCCTGTCGTCGCCGTGCCTGACGATCGTCGGCGAGGTGGTGCGGCTGCGCGAGCAGCTGGACTGGTACATCGCACCCGGGGCGGCCGGCGGCTGAACGCGGCGCGCGGTGCCCCTCGGCACCGCGCGATGCCCATCAATCCGGCCTGACGCAGCCTGACGTTGGCCTGAAGCGGATCACCGCGACTCAGCGCCCGCCGGCATTCCCCGCCAGCCGCGACTCCACGGCCAGCACGGCCGCCTCGACGCGCGAGCTGAGGTTGAGCTTGGCGAGGATGTGGCGCACATGCAGCTTCACCGTGTCGTGGCTGATGTCCAGCGCGCGCGCGATGGCCTTGTTGCTCTCGCCGCGGGCCAGGTGGTCGAGGATCTGGCGCTCGCGCTCGGTGAGGCTGGCGATGAGGTCGCGGCGGTCGGCGGCCTTGGGGCCCGACTGCAGAAGCTGCGCGAGCTTGAGCGTCATCGCCGGCGCCACCACCAGCTCGCCGCGGGCGGCATTGGCGATGCCTTGCAGCACCTCCTCGGGCTCCATGTCCTTGAGCAGGTAGCCGCGCACGCCGGCGCGCAGCGCCGAGGCGAGGTCGCGCTCGTCGTCGCTGAGCGTGAGGATCAGCACCGGCGTGTCGATGCCCTCGGCGCGCAGCCGCAGCAGCAGCGTCAGGCCGTCGGTGCCGGGCATGCGCAGGTCCAGCACCAGCAGGTCGGGGCGATGCTGGCGCAGCGTGGGCGCGACCTGCGAGAGTTCACCGAGCGAGGCCACCACCTCCATGCCGCCGCGCTGGCGCAGCAGGTCGGCCAGGCCGCTGCGGCACAGCGCGTGGTCGTCGACGAGCACGATGCGCGGGGCGGGCATCAGGGCACCTGCACGGCGGGCGCCGCCGGGGCGGCGGCGCGTGGGGTTGGGGCAATCATGGGCTGACGGCCCGCCGGCTCGCCGTGGCCCGCCCCGGCCTGCAGGCCAGCCCGTGCCGCGGCCGCGGGCGCCGCGAAGCGCAGCCGCAGCAGCGTGCCGCCTTCGGGCGGGGTCTCGATGGCGAGCGTGCCGCCCAGGCGACGCGCCCGTTCCTGCATGATGGCCAGCCCGTAGTGGCTGCCGCTGCCCGACGCGGCGGCATCCGGCCCCTGGCCGCAAGCAAAGCCGGCGCCGTCATCCTGCACCTGCAACTGCACCTCGGTGCCGCCCCCGTCGAGGCCCAGGCGCAACGAGGCATGCCGGGCCGCCGCATGGCGCGCGACATTGGCCAGCGCCTCGCGTGCGACGAGCGCGACCTGCACCTCCTGTTCGGGCCGCAGCAGCCCCTCGGGCAGGTCGACGTGCAGTTGCAGCGCCGTCGGGCACGACCGGCGGAAGCTCTCGGCGCCGGTGACCAGCGCGTGCGCCAGGCCCTGCGGATCGGGTGGCGTGCGGAACTCGGTGAGGATGCTGCGCAGGCCGGCGTGGGCCTGCCCCACCGCATCGCGCACGTCGGCAAAGTAGCGCTCGGCGTCGGCGCCGCGGCCTTCGCGCATGGCGTCGTGCAGCAACAGCAGGCGCATCTTGACGAAGGCCAGGCTCTGGCCGATGCCGTCGTGCACGTCGGCGGCCAGCGCCTGGCGCTCCTGCAGCGCACTGGCGTGCAGGTTCTCGCGCGCCAGCCGGGCGTTGTCCAGCGCCAGGCCGAGCAGCTCGCCGGCGGTCTTCAACAATGCCAGCACGTCGGCCCCGGGTTGGGGGCTCTCCTTGAAGAACAGGTTGATCAGCCCGTGCACCCGGCCGCGATGCTGCAGGGGCACGGCCAGCACCTGCCGCCAGCCCTCCTCACCGAAGTAGCTGCCGCGGTTGCGCGCGGCGCAGGGCGCGAGGTCGTGCGCCCACACCGGCTGCGCACCGGCCAGCGCGGCGCCGCACGCGCCGCAATTGGACTCCACCGCGCGCTCGGCCTCCAGCACCTGGGGCGGCAGGCCCGCGCCAGCGGCCAGATGCATGCGCTGTTCACTCGGCCCGAGCACGCGCACCGCGCCGCCGGCGGCGCCGGCGATGTGCATCAGCGGCTCGAGGAACCGCTCGAGAAGCCGCCGCAGGTCGTCCCCGGCCGCCAAGCCGGCGGCCAGCTCGGCCAGCAGGTCGCGCGGCGCGGCCACACCGCCGGCTGCCGGGCAAGCGGCAGCGGCTGGCTGCAGCGGCGCATCGGCGCCGGGGGGCGGGGCGGCGGCGGTCATGTCAGGGCGACGGCACGGACCGCGAGCTTAAGGCCTCGGCCGCTGATCCGCAGACTCCTGGCTGGCTGGTGGGTTGACTGCCTGACTGACTGCCTGGCTAGGTAGCTAGGGCCCCTGCCGACGGGCCGCCGCCTCGGCGCAATGGCGAATGAAGGCGTCCATGCCGCGGCCCAGGTGCTTGTCGCGATGCAGAACCATCGACAGACGCCGGCGCGGCCGGGCCAGCCGCGTGGCGATCTCCACCAGAGTGCCCTGCTCGATCTCGCGAGCCACCGTCTCGCGCGGCACGCAGGCCAGCGCGGCGCCGGTGGCGACCAGCCGCTTGATGGCCTCGGCGCTGCCCATCTCGAACCCCACGTTCAGGGGCCCCAGTTGCTCGACGAGCCAGCGGTCGGCCGCCTCGCGCGTGCCCGAGCCCGGCTCGCGCAGCGCCCACACCGCCTCGCGCAGCTGCCGGGCGGTGGCTGGCCGGCCGGCCAGCGGGTGCGCCTTGGCGGCAACGACCAGCAGCTCGTCGGCCAACCACGGCCGCACCACCAGCTGCGGGTGCGTCTGCGGCCCCTCGATGAAGCCCACGTCCACTTCGAAGGCCACGACGGCGTCGATGACCTCGCTCGTGTTGCCGATCATCAGCCGCACCGGGCTGGCCGGGTGGTCCAGTTTCCAGCGGCCCAGCAACTCCGGCAGCAGGTACTCGCCCACGGTCAGGCTGGCGGCCACGCGCAGTGGCGCATCGTGCTCGTGAGAGAACAACTGCTGCAGCCCGGCGGCGCGGTCCAGCAGCGCCGCGGCCTCGGGCAGCAACGCCAGGCCGTTCTCGTTGAGCAGCAGGCGGCGCCCGACGCGGTCGAACAGCTGCACGCCCAGCGTCAGCTCCAGGTCGGCCAGCGTCGCGCTGGCCGCCGACTGCGAGCGGGCCACCTGGTCGGCGGCAGCGCGCGTCGAGCCGGCGCGCGCGGTGGCCACGAAGACCTCCAGCTGGCGCAGGCTCAGCCGCAGCCGGGCAGCGCTGGCGGCGGCCTCGGCCGGCTGACCTGTTTTTCTGGTCATGATGACCGGTATTGTCGGTTTCTTTTTTTCAGGCCCGCTCACTAGGATCGCGGGCAAACCAAGCCGGGGACCCGCCTGAGGCTGGCGCGTCGCGCCTTGCCGGCCGGGGCTTCCCGCCAGGAGACACGAGGCCGTGACGACGAAGCGGTTGGTCAGCCCCCATGGGGCGAGCGAGCTCAGGCCGCTGCTGCTGGATGGCGCGGCGCTGCAGGCCGAGCGCGCGCGGGCCGAGGGCCTGCCCCGCGTGCGCGTGAGCTCGCGCGAGCGCGGCGACCTCATCATGATGGGCTGCGGCGGCTTCACACCGCTGGCCGGCTTCATGGGCGAAGCCGATTGGCGCGGCGTGTGCGACCACATGCAGCGCGCCGACGGCCTGTTCTGGCCGATCCCGATCACGCTGTCGGTCGACGAGGCCACGGCGGCGGCCATTCCTCCAGGCGGCGAGATCGCGCTGGCCGACCCCGACGACGGCCACCTGCTCGCCACGATGCAGGTCGCCGAGCGCTATCGCATCGACAAGGCGCACGAGTGCGTGCGCGTGTTCCGCACCACCGACGCCGCGCATCCGGGCGTGAAGATGGTGATGGAGCAGCTGCCGGTGAACCTGGCCGGGCCGGTGAAGGTGCTGTCCGACGGCGGCTTCCCGCGCGCCTACGGCGACCTGTACATGACGCCGGCGCAGACGAGGAAGCTGTTCGAGTCGCGCGGCTGGTCGCGCATCGCCGCCTTCCAGACACGCAACCCGATGCACCGCTCGCACGAGTACCTGGCCAAGTGCGCCATCGAAGTCTGCGACGGCGTGCTCGTGCACTCGCTGCTCGGCGCGCTGAAGCCCGGGGACATTCCGGCCGAGGTGCGCACACGCGCCATCGCCGCGCTGGCCAAGGACTACTTCGTGCCTTCGACCATCGTGCAGGCCGGCTACCCGCTGGACATGCGCTACGCCGGCCCGCGCGAGGCGCTGCTGCACGCGCTGTTCCGCCAGAACTACGGCTGCTCGCACCTCATCGTCGGGCGCGACCACGCCGGCGTCGGCAGCTACTACGGCCCGTTCGATGCACACCGCATCTTCGACGAGATTCCCGCCGGCGCGCTGCAGACGCAGCCGTTGCGCTTCGACGTCACGTTCTGGTGCCACAAGTGCGGCGGCATGGCCAGCGGTCGCACCTGCCCGCACACCGATGCCGACCGCCTGCAGGTCAGCGGCACGCAGTTGCGCAAGTGGCTCTCGGAGGGTCACCCGGTGCCGGCGGAGTTCAGCCGGGCCGAGGTGCTGGAGGTGCTGCGCACCTACTACGCCGCGTTGGACGCCGGCACGGCCGGCGCGCCGCGCTGAACGGCCGGGCAGCTTCAGGCATGAAGATCTGCATCGTCTCCGACAGCCACGACCGCGCCGAGCCGCTGGCCCGGGCCGTGCGCGACGCCCAGGCGCTGGGCGCCGAGGCGGTGGTGCACTGCGGCGACCTGATCGGTGCGCAGTCGCTCAAGCCCGCGCTGGCCGTCGGCCTGCCCATCCACCTGATCCACGGCAACAACCTCGGCGATGCGCAGGCGCTGCACCGGCTGGCCGCGGCCAGCGACGGCCGGCTGCGCTACCACGGCCCCGATGCGCGCATCGAGCTCGGCGGCCGCCGCATCTTTCTCGTGCACTACGACGACTATGGCTACGCGATGGCCTGCACCGGCGAGTGGGAGCTGGTGTGCTGCGGGCACTCGCACCGCGCCGAAGTGCGCCAGGTGGCGGGCGTGACGGGCCGCTCGACCTGGCTCGTCAACCCCGGCACCGTGGCCGGGCTGGCGGCACCGTCGACCTGGGTGCTGGGCGACCTGGCCGCCATGCGCTTCGAGGTGCGCGAACTCGGCAGCACGCCGCTGGGCGCCCCCGTGCCCCAGGCACCCCGCCGCCCGGAACCACACCCCGACCCCCGACCCACCCCGACGACGGCCGCCAGGCCATGAAGTGACGCTTCGAGGAGACCGCGCCCCATGTTTGCCCAGAACCCGTTTGCCGCGCTGAGCGGCAGCCTGCCCGCCAATGCGATGCAGATCTACGTCGTGCTGATGGTGCTGGCGGTGATCGTCGGCACGCTGCTGGACATGATCCACAAGGGCAGCGCGACCTACTTCTTCGCCAAGGCGCGCCTGTCGCGCGGGCAGGGCAAGCCGGTGGACACGATGTCCATCGCGGTGCAGACCGCGATGGTGGACGTGCTCGCCTCGGGCGAGTTCTGCAACCCGCGCCGGCGCGTGGCACACCTGCTCACGATGTACGGCTTCATCCTGTACGTCGTCACCACCGCGATCATGATCTTCGCCTACCCGACGGCGGCCACGCCGACGCCGGCCTGGGTGCCCACGCTGTGGTGGCTGGGCGCGTTGATGGTGGCCGTGGGCGGCTATTGGTTCTGGTTCTTCATCCGCGTCGATGTCGCGGCCGAGGGCCAGTCGCCGTGGCGGCTGATGCGCGCCGACCTGTTCATCCTGTCGCTGCTGGCCAGCGTGACGCTGGCCCTCGTGTGGGCGGGGCTGCAGGCGCGCGGCAGCGGGGCTGCGGGTCTGTTCTTCGGCCTGTACCTCTTCGCCACCACGGTGCTGTTCGGCGGTGTGTACTGGTCCAAGTTCGCGCACATGTTCTTCAAGCCCGCGGCGGCGTTCGACAAGCGCGTCTGCGAGGCCAATGGCACGAATGCCAACCTGCCGCTGCAAAGCCGCGACGACCCGGCGCAGCGCGAGCGGCACTCGATGGAACTGCTGCGCAACGCGCCGATGGACATGGGGCTGGGCATCAAGCGCGAAGCCCCGCGCCACTACTGAACAGCCGTTCCTGAACAGCCGTTCCTGAACACCCGCTGCTGAAGACCCAAGCATCCCCCCGCGGTCACCTGCGGAACAGAACCAGGAGAGCCATCCCATGCCTACCTTCGTGTACATGACCCGGTGCGACGGATGCGGCCACTGCGTCGACATCTGCCCCTCGGACATCATGCACATCGACAAGACCTATCGGCGTGCCTACAACATCGAGCCGAACATGTGCTGGGAGTGCTACTCCTGCGTGAAGGCCTGCCCGCAGCACGCGATCGACGTGCGCGGCTACGCCGACTTCGCGCCGCTGGGTCACAGCGTGCGCGTGGACCGCGACGAGCAGAAGGGCACGATCGCCTGGCGCATCAAGTTCCGCAACGGCACCGAGAAGAATTTCCTCTCGCCCATCACCACCAAGCCGTGGGGGCAGGCGATCCCCAGGCTTGCCGAGGTGCCGGCGCCGAGCAGTGAGCAGCGCGGGGGCGAGCTGCTCTTCAACGAGCCCAAGTACATCCGGCTGGATGAAGGCGGCCTGCGCTCCTTGAAGGACGCCGGCCTCGCACTGAAGATGGGGGTGACCTACTGATGGCCTACGACACGATCATCGAAGACGGCATCGACATCCTTGTCGTCGGCGCGGGCCTGGGCGGCACCGGTGCCGCGTGGGAAGCGCGGTTCTGGGGCCAGAACAAGAAGATCGTGATCGCCGAGAAGGCGAACATCGATCGTTCGGGCGCCGTGGCCCAGGGCCTGTACGCCATCAACTGCTACATGGGCACGCGCTGGGGCGAAAACCAGCCCGAGGACCATGTGCGCTACGCGCGCATCGACCTGATGGGCATGGTGCGTGAGGACCTGCTGTTCGACATGGCGCGCCACGTCGATTCGACCGTGCACCAGTTCGAGGACTGGGGCCTGCCGATCATGAAGGACCCCAAGACCGGGCGCTACCTGCGCGAAGGCCGCTGGCAGATCATGATCCACGGCGAGTCGTACAAGCCCATCGTGGCGGAAGCCGCCAAGAAGTCGGCCGACAAGGTCTTCAACCGCATCTGCGTCACGCACCTGCTGATGGACGACAGCCGCGAGAACCGCGTTGCCGGCGCCGTCGGCTTCAACGTGCGCACCGGCAACTACCACGTCTTCAAGTCCAAGACGGTGGTCTGCGGCGCGGGCGGTGCCTCCAACATCTTCAAGCCGCGCTCGGTGGGCGAAGGCTCGGGGCGTACCTGGTATGCGCCGTGGTCGTCGGCTTCGGCGTATGGCCTGCTGATCAACGCCGGCGCCAAGATGACGCAGATGGAGAACCGCATCGTGCTGGCGCGGTTCAAGGACGGCTACGGCCCGGTGGGCGCCTACTTCCTGCATTTGAAGACGTATACGCAGAACTGCCTGGGCGAGGAATACGAGTCCAAGTGGTTCCCGGCGCTGCAGCAGATGGTCGGCAAGGAGTACCTGGACCCGGAAGCGTCGCACCTGACGCACCGGCCGATCCCGACCTGCCTGCGCAACCACTGCATCATCAGCGAGGTGAATGCCGGCCGCGGCCCCATCCACATGGTGACGATGCGCGCCTTCCAGGACCCGCACCTGGAAGAGGTGGGCTGGGAGAACTTTCTCGGCATGACGGTCGGCCAGGCGGTGCTGTGGGCCGCCACCGACGTCGACCCGAAGAACGAGAACCCGGAGCTCACCACCTCCGAGCCTTACGTGATGGGCTCGCACGCCACCGGATCGGGGGCCTGGTGTTCTGGGCCGGAGGACCTCTCGCCGCCCGAGTACTTCTGGGGCTACAACCGCATGACCACGGTCGAGGGCCTGTTCGGCGCCGGCGATGCGGTGGGTGGCACGCCGCACGCGTTCTCTTCCGGCTCGTTCACCGAAGGGCGCCTGGCGGCGAAGGCGGCTTGCAAGTACATCGACGACGGCAAGGGCGAAGGCATCGTCGTGTCGCCCGAGCAGATCGAGCGCCGCAAGGCCGAGGTCTACAAGCCGCTGGAGCACTACCGCATCTACCGCAACGAGATCGTCGCCGGCGACGTCAACCCGCACTACATCAACCCCAAGCAGGGCCTGGACCGGCTGCAGAAGCTGATGGACGAGTACTGCGGCGGCGTGACGGTCAACTACATGACCAACGAGAAGCTGCTCAGCATCGGCCTGAAGAAGCTCGCGATCATGGAAGAAGACCTCGAGAAGCTGGCCGCGAAAGACATCCACGAGCTGCTGCGCGCCTGGGAGCTGAAGCACCGCCACCGCGCCGCCGAGTGCGTGACCCAGCACACCATGTTCCGCAAGGAGACGCGCTGGCCGGGCTACTACTACCGCGGCGACGCGATGAAGGTGGACGACGCCAACTGGCACGTGCTCACCGTGTCGCGCCGCGACCCGACGACCGGCGAATACACGATGGAGAAGGCGCCGCTGTATCACCTGGTGGCCGACGAGAAGGCGGCGGCGTGACCACGAGGCCCGGTGGGCCCGGGGGGCCCGGGACGCCTGCGATGGACCGCGCGTGAACATCATCGAGAAGACCGACGACGAGATCGTGGCCCTGGCGCGGCCGCTGTGGCACGACCTCGTCAAGTCCTCGAACGAGGGCAAGTACGGCGAGTTCACGCGCAACTTTGCCAGCTCGTTCGCGCGGGCGATGGACCAGGTGACGGCCGGCCACCAGTTCGCGCACAGCGAACTGGCGCGCAACCTGTCCGAGGAATGCGACTTCCTCGGCACCATCCGCCGTGGCGAGCATGTGACGGTGCTCTTCCGCCAGCGCAGCACCAAGAAGGCGGGCGAGTGGCTCGGGCGGCTGGTGCTGGGCTACGAGGATGGCAAGCTGCGCATCTTCGGCGCCTCCATCTTCTGACGCACTCCTTGGGGTCCGACGTGAACGAGGCCATCCGCGAAGGCAAGTTCGTCGAGCTGACCTACAAGGTCACCGACCGCAAGACGGGGCACATGCTCACGCGGGTGGAGTTTCCGCTCGGCTACGTGCACGGGCACAACGAGATCCTGGCCCCTACGGTGCATATGCAGCTCGAAGGCAAGGCGGCCGGCGACGTGATCGACGTGGTCATCGACGGCAACCAGATCTTCGGCCCGCGCGACGAATCGCTCGTGTTCTCCGACGCCATCGAGAACGTGCCCGAAGAATACCGGCAGGTCGGCACTTCCATCCTGATGGAGAACGACCGCGGCCAGACCCGCAGCTTTCTCGTCACGCACCTGGACGACGAGAGGCTCACGGTGGACGGCAACAACCCACTCAGCGGCCGCGAGGTGGTGTTCACGCTGGAGATCCTGACCGTGCGCGACGCCAGCGACGACGAGATCAAGGCAGGCGGGGCGGTCGCGGCAGGTGCTGCCATCGACCCCGCGCTTCTGAGACCGGTTTGATGTGGGCGCGCCGCGGTGAGCGCGGCGCGATCCGGGCACGACGGGCCGTACGGGCGGTTCTGCGAGCCAGAGTGACAGCGTTTCGACAACCCAGCGACGACTCAGCGACGACAGAGGTGTTTTCATGGCCAGCGATCAGAAACAACCCCCCGCCAAGGTTCCGGACGGCGTGACACGCTACGTGACGACGCGCCAGAAGCCGGCGAACGAGAAGGGCTTCGTCGGCTTCGAGACCATCTGGAAGCCGTTCCAGAAGGAAGCCGAGTACAAGACGCCGAAGAAGCCGTAGGCCCCGGCAAGACGGGCCGGCGGCGACCTGCGCCCGCCTGGGTTGGCGTGGGTCGGCCGTACACGGCGCCGGCCGCACATGCCCGGGCAGCGCCGCCCCACCGGGGCGGCGCCCTCGGGCCCATAGTCGCCGCCGGAATGTCGATATGAGCAGACGATCGTTGCGCCTCACACGACGCGCGCAACAATGGCGGCCCTCCCGGGAAGATGCGCCATGGAACACCTGCAACCCACCCAAGCCCACGAGACGATCAGCAAGAGCCCGAACACGCTGCTGATCGACTGCCGCACCGAGGTCGAGTTCTTCTACGTCGGCCACCCGCTGGACGCCATCAACATCGAATGGAACACGGCGCCGGACTTCGAGGTCAACCCGCACTTCGCCGACCAGGTGCTGCGCATGGCCGGGCGCAAGGACCGGCCGATCATCCTCATCTGCCGCAGCGGCAAGCGCTCGGTGGACGCCGGCCTGGAACTCGAGAAGCACGGCTTCACGAACGTGGCCAACGTGCTGGAAGGCTTCGAGGGCGAACTCGACGCCGACCATCACCGCGGCAACATGGGCGGCTGGCGCAAGCACGGGTTGCCCTGGCGCCAGGTGTGAGCTGAGCCGCGCCGGGCCGGCCCGGCCCGGCATCAGCGCGACGTGGACTTCGCCGCGCTGCCGCGCGAGCGCTCCACCGGGTACTTCACGGCGTTGGTCGCGAGCTTGCTGCGCACGGCCTCGTCCAGGTCCACCCCCAGCACCGCGGCCAGCCGCACCAGATAGATCAGCACGTCGGCCAGCTCGTCGCGCACGCGCCGGGTGGTGGCTGGGTCGCGCGCCACCTCGCGCGAGGCGTCTTCGCTGAGCCACTGGAAGAGCTCCACCAACTCGCCCACCTCGCCGGTGAGCGCCATCGCCAGGTTCTTCGGCGAGTGGAACTGCTCCCAGTCGCGCTCCTGCGCAAAGCGGGCCACGGCCTGCTGCAGCGATGCCACGTCAACCAGAAGGGGCCGCCCCCCCGCGTCGAGCTGTGCCGGCGGTTGGCTCATGGCCGTGCATCGTAGCGCTGAGCGTGCAACAGGGCCCCGCGCGCCTTCACTCCAGACCGTAGCGCTTGATCTTGCGCCACAAGGTGCTCTTGTCGATTCCCAGCACCTCGGCCGCTACCGAGCGGCGGCCTTGCGTTTCGCGCAAGGTCTTGGCAATGAAGTAGGCCTCGACGTCCTCCAGGCTCTGCGGCTCCAGGCACTCGATGGCGCGCAGCGGCGTCGCGGCGGTGTCGGCCAGCGCCGCTGGCAGCACGTCCACGTCGAGCATCTCGCCTTCGGTCAACACGATCATCGACTGGATGGTGTTCTCCAGCTCGCGCACGTTGCCCGGCCAGGCGTGGCGCATCAGCGCCGCCAGCGCCCGCGTGGTGAGGCCCTTGACCGGCTTGGCCAGCCGCGCGCGATGGCGGGCCACGAAGTGGTTGGCCAGCAGCGGGATATCGGTGCGCCGTTCGCGCAGCGGCGGCAGCAGGACCTCGACGATCTTCAGCCGGTAGTACAAGTCCAGGCGGAAGGCGCCGGCGTCGATCAATGAAGCCAGCGGCCGGTTGCTGGCCGCCACCAGGCGCACGTCGGCACGGCGTGGCTCGGTCTCGCCCATGCGGTAGAACGTGCCGTCCTGCAGCACGCGCAGCAGCTTGGCCTGAAAGGCGGCCGAGGCATTGTTGATCTCGTCGAGAAACAGCGTGCCGCCGTGCGCCGTTTCGTACAGGCCGGCCTTGGCCCGGTCGGCGCCGGTGAAGGCGCCCCGCTGGTGGCCAAACAGCTCGCTCTCGATCACCGTCTCGGCGATCGCGGCGCAGTTCAGGGCCATAAAGCGCGCCTCGCGCCGGCGGCTGGCCATGTGGATCAGGCGCGCAACAACTTCCTTGCCGGTGCCCGACTCGCCGGTGATCAACACGCTGCAGTCGTAGCCGGCACTGGCGCGCACCATGCGCCGCACCTGCTCGATGGTCGGGTGTTTGCCGATCAGGTCATCGCCGGCCGGGCCGCCGGCTCCTGCATCGAGCGCGGCGCGCAGCGCCACGTTCTCGCGCTCGAGCCGCCAGTGTGCGAGTGCGCGGTCGACCACGTGGCGCAGCTCGTCGGGCTCGAAGGGCTTGCGCAGGTAGTCGCAGGCACCGCCCTTGAGGGCGGCGATCGCGGTCTCGACGGTGGCGTGCCCGGTGAGCAAGATTACCTGGGTGCGCACATCGCGCTGGCGCACAAAACGCAGCACATCGAGGCCCGTGACCTGCGGCATGCGCATGTCGGTGACCACCACCGCCACCTCGCGGCCCTCCAGAGGGTCCAGCGCCTGCGTCGGGGCGACGGCCCGAACCTCGCCGTCGATGCCTGCCAGCACCTCCGCAATCATGCGCCGCATCGCTGCGTCGTCCTCGACCACCAGCACCACAGGACGCGCAGCGGGTTCGACCGGGGTCGGTGCGGTCATGGCGAGCGCTGCGCCAGCGGCAGATGCAGAACGAGGCGTGCGCCGCCGCGAAACGCCGGGTCGCAGTCGAGCATGCCGCCCACGCGTGTCACGATGGCGTGGCTGAGCGCGAGTCCCAAGCCCGTGCCGCCGCCCTCGGGCCGGGTGGTGAAGAAGGGCTCGAAGATCTTGCGCCTGAGGTCCGGCGCCACGCCCGGGCCGTTGTCAGTAACGGTGACGACGGCGAACTCGCCTTCGACGCGGCTGGCGACCTGTACGCGCGGACCGGCCGTGGCCACCGCGTTCGCCGCAGCGGCCTGCACGGCATTGACCACCAGATTGACCAGCACGATCTCCAACTGGCCCGCGCTGCCGCGTACCGCCCCGGTCTCCGACAGCGCAAGCTCCACGGGCACGCCCAGGCGCCGGCCTTGGCAGGCCGAGACACCCTCGCAGGACTCGCGCACCAGCGCGTTCAGGTCGGTGACTTCGGCGTCGCAGGCGGGGCGCCGGGCGTAGGTGAGCAGGTCTTCGATGATGCGGGCGCAGCGGCGGGCCTGTTCGTGGATGGTGCGCGCGTACTCGGCTCGCTGCTCGGTGCCGGCGCGACCCTCGGTCAGCAACTGCGCGTAACCGAGGATCGTGCCCAGCGGCGTGTTCAGCTCATGGGCCACGCCTCCGGCCATTTCACCCAGCGCCACGAGCTTTTCGGTCTGCTGCGTCAGCTCCTGCATGCGATTGGCGTCGGTCACGTCTTGCAGGATCAGCGCCGCGCTGGCCGAGGTGGCTTCGCCGGGCTGGCTGAAGAAGGTGAGGTTGAGCGACAGACGCCGACGCGCCGACGCGAGGGTCGCGTCGCAGTGCACCTGGCGCAGGGGCTCGCCGCGGCCGAAGGCCTGGCGCAGCAACGCCTCGCCGGCGCCGTCGGTGCCCAGCAACTGAAGCAGCGGCGTGCCGACGATGTCCACCATCGCGCGGACGAACAGTGCCTCGGCTTGCCGATTGGCGCGCGTGACGCGAAGATCGGTGCCGACGATCAGCACGGCCCCAGGCAGACTTTGCAGGATCGCTTCGTGGCGGTTGCGCTCGCCGATGATGTGGCGCTGCGCACGTTCCATGCGCTCGAACAGCGCCGCCAGGTCGCGCGACATGCCGTCGTAGTCCTCGACCACCGGGCCAAGCAGTGCGCGCACCCAGCGCGAGGTCTTCACGGGAGCGAGATGCCCCACGCGGGCGCTGTCGATGGCCTCGTGCAGCGCGCTCAGGCCGCGCCCGTAGGCCAACGCCAGGGTGGCACTGGCCGCCGCCAAGAGCACCAGGCCGGCCGTGAGCAACGGCGAAGCGGCCTCCTGGGCACTCAGCCAGATCACCGCGGCACCCACGGCGGCACCTGCCGCACCGAGGCTCGCCAACACCCGTCGCCGGCGCGCCCGCGCCGGGCCCTGCGCCGGCGTGGCGGCCCCAGCATCGGCCGCGGGGGCAGCGGCGGCAGCGGCGGCAGCGGCGGCAGCGGCGGTAGAAAGGGCCACGTGGGCGGGGTGCATGGCGACGTGTCCGGTGCAGGCTCACTACCCGGAGCGTACCCGGGCAGACGACTTTGCCATGGAAAGGCGCCGCTCGCGCTCCCGGCAGCCTGGCTCGGGCCTAGCCCCGGCTGGCCAGCCGCAGCGGCAGCCGCGTCGCGCTGACCACGAACCAGTTCCAGGTGCCCCAGGCCGCCAGCGCGGCGACGATGGCGGCGCTGCCGATGGCCAGCCACTGCGGTACCAGCGGCGTCATGCGCCGGGCCAGATCGCTCATCTCGAGGCTGAGCAGCGGATCGAGTTGCGGCTGATAGTCCACGAGCCACAGGTTGACGGCCAGGCCGGCCAGCAAGGAGACGAACACCACCGAGCCCACGTAGACCATGACCGTGCGCGTGCCCAGCACCCGCCTGAGCGCCAGCATCTCGGGCAGGTTGGTCGCCGCGCCCGTGACGAGAAAGACGATCGCCGCGCCCGGGCCTGCGCCGGCCGCCAGGAGGGCGGCCACCAGCGGGATATGCGCCACCGCACAGACGTAGATCGAGGCGCCGAAGAGGGCCACCCACAGCAGCGAGCTCATCGGCGTCGAGCCACCGAGGTGGCTGGAGATCCACTGCGGCGGCACCAGCGCCGCCAGCGCCGCGGCCAGCGCGATGCCGATGCCGATGTAGAAGCCCAGCATGGGACCCAGCTCGAGGAAGCCCCATCGCAGCGCGCGCGCCACGCGCACACCCATCGTCGCCGACGCCGCCGTGCCCGGCGGCGGTCCGGGGTTGGCCGGCGTGCACGCCGAGGCCGGCAACGGCGAGCAGCCGCAGACCGACGGGTTGACAGCCGCCCTGGCCGCAGTCGGCACACCGCCCCAGCGCTCGGTGACATAGCCCACGACCACTGGCGCGACGAGCCCGAAGCCCACGTACGCGAGCGTCAGCTCAGGTCCGAGCAGCGCGTAGGCCAGCACGACGGCCGCCGGATTGATGACCGGCGTGGCCATGGTGAACGCCATCACCGCCGCCAGTCGCGCGCCGCCGAGGAAGAAGCTGACCGTCAGCGGAATGACGCCGCAACTGCACACCGGCAGCATCGCGCCGAGCCCGACGCCGGCCAGCACGCCGGCATGGCCAGCGCGGGCCATCGTCCGCTGTACAGGCTCGGTGCGCATGAACTCGTGCGCGAGACCGCCGACGGCCAGGCTCAGGACGATCCAGAACCCGGCTTCCAGCAGCAGCGCGCTGGCCAGCGTCGCCGCCGCTTCAAGCCAGGCCATCGTTGCCGTCATCTCCATGCGACCTGCTCCGCGGCCGCCGTTCAGGCCGGCCGGCGCGGCGCCTCGCCGCCACCGCGGCGGCTGCCCGCTTCGAGCGCGTGCAGATGCTCGAAGCCGTTTCGCACCTGGTCCTCGATGTGCTGCATCAGGTCAGCCGGGCAGACGATGCGGCCACCGACATGGCACTCGGCCGCTGCATGCAGCAGCGCATTGGTCAACACCATCACCCGATGCAGTTTCAGCACAGGCTCGGGCGGGTTGGGGTGGGCCTGCACGATCCTGCGCAGCGCCACCCGGTGGGCGTCGATGTCGCGCCGGAACTCGGCCACTTCCACGCTGCGCTTGGCCGCCAGCGCCAGCGCGGCCGCCCGTTCGACCCACGCACGCTCGGCCGGGCGCGACGTGCGTTTCCCGGTCGTCGCGAGCACGGATCCCGTCGGCAGGGCCAACAGCGCGAGCGCGCCGCGCAGAGATGCCCTGGCCGCGCCGAACATGCAGCGGCGGCGCGATGTCGAAGGCCCCCTCGGTGGGTGCATCGGCTGCTCGCCGCATCGAGCCCGCGCCGCCTTCAGCTCACCGGCGCGGCAAAGCGGCGCGCGTCCTGCGCGGCGTAGGCTGCGATCGCCTTGTCGGCGGCGCAACCGGCTTCGAGCCGGCTCACGAGCTCGGGCAGGCGCGCGGTCGGCACCGCGCAGGTCATCTCGGTGTTGGACATGCCGGTGCGCGTGCGGCTGGCCATGCAGCCGACGCTCAGCGCCGTAATGCCCTGCTCCTTGGCCATCGGGATGATGTGGCACTGCGGCTTGCCTTCCAGACGCAACTCGCTGCTCCACGCGTCGTGCAGCATCATGGCCTGCTTGCCGTTGAGCAGCAGGAACACCACGTCGGGGTCGATGCCCGTGGCCGCCAGCGGGCCGTAGGTCACGTACGGCGAAGGCTGCTTCACCACCGGGATGCCGGGAAACATCTCGGGGCTCACCCAGCCGACGCTGCACATGGCCTTCACGTCGTCGCGCGTGGCCGCCACCTCGAGCGGCAGGAAGCCGTGCGTGAGGCTGCCGACACTGCAGTTGGCATGATCTTCGGCACAGGTGTGGAAGGTGCGATCGGCCGCCTTCATCCAGAACACGCACCCGGCCGGGACCTTGCCGGTGCGGCCATCGGCCGCGGGCGCCGGCATGGCGCCTTCATAGCGGCCCACGCCCTCCGGCGGCTGCTGGGTGAAGGTGATGGCCAGCGGCTCTCTGTCGAGCCCGAGCAGTTCGACCAGGCGGGCCGCGAGCGCGAGGTAGTCGTGTTTCATGCGTCGTTCTCCTTGCACCTGCTCAATCCGGCTTGCTCGCGACGGGTTTGCAGCCGCCGCACGGGTTGCACACGCCGCCCCCGCCGCCGCCGCTGCCACCGCCCCCACCCCCGCCTCCGCCCGAGCCGCCGCTGCCACCGCTTCCGGTGCTGGCTGCCTGGTAACTCGCAAAGGCGATCCCGGTGGCTGTGCCCGGCAGCGCGATGACGTTGACCAGCTTGCGCGTCTGCGAATCGATCACATCGACGTTGCCCGCGCGCAGCTGATAGAACTTCTTGCCGTCGGGCGAGAAGCTGCCGGCGAACGCGCTGGGCAGCGCGACCGTCTCTTTGATGCGGTACGGAGGGCCGATGCCGGTCAAATCGAGGATCTGGAAGCCGTCGATGGCGCCGAAGCCGGTGCCCGTAAGCAGCCACACCTCGTCGCTGAACAGGATCGCATTGGCGCCGCTGCCCTGCCGCCGCACGACATTGGCCTCGCTCGTGCCCGCACGCCCGTTCAGGCCGTTGAGGATGAAGTTCGGCCCCGGGTCGGTGGCCGTCGCCTTGCGCAGGTAGGCGCGGGTGACATCGGCGCTGACGCCGGAGAGATCGTCGGCGGCGAGCGAGACGTAGACGTAGTTCACCGGGGTCACCGCCCCACCGGTGTTGGCGTGGCTGACGTTCACGACGTACGTGGTGCCGGCGACGAACGGGGCGGCGCCGATGTCGGCGGCCAGCACGTGCTTCAGGTTGGTAACGATGCGCTGCACCTCGAAGACGTTGGCCGCGCTGGTCACGTCCCAGATGCTCTCGCTGTTGTCGCCCTCGTTTTCGACAGTGAACAGGAACTCGTTGCCGACGTTGCGGTTGAGCAGCGACGCCATCCACGGCCCCGTGCGCTGGCGCGAGGCGGTGAAAGCCGCCGAGCCGAAGCCGCCGGCCGCAGCGGGGGCCGTGCTGCGCGTGATCACCGGCACGCGGATCTGCACGACCTGCGGCGCGGTCGAGGCCACCGTGCTCATATTGACCCCGGTGATGGTGTCGCCGTTCACGTCGGGCCACCACGACCACATGACGCCGCTGGCGTTGATCAGCGCCGTGGAGTCGCACGGCTCGGTGTAGGTGTTCTTGTCCGCCTCGCTCGTGCCGGTGGCCACGCGGTTGTAGTGCGTGCGCCCGGGCGCCGTGCCGCCGGCGCTCGTGTAGGCGCCCGCGAAGTTGCTGACGACGTTGCCTGTCTGGTCCTTAACTACGCCCAGGCGCGGATAGACGAAGCGCACCGGCAGCCCGAAGTTGGGCGACTTGGGGTCGGTATCGAGAAAGAACGTATGGTCGCCCTGGCGCACCGCGAACATCGTCAGCTTGCCGTCCGGGCCCGGTTCGATGCCCACCGGGCTGTAGCCCATGTTGTGGAAGGGGCTCGCGACCTGAATCGCCGCGGCGAACACCCGGTCGGAGACCTTGCTGTTGATCCCGCTGCGCGAGGCGCGCACCTCGCACATGTCGATGCTGCGTGCTTCTTCGTAGGTCAGGCTGGTGCGGTCGAAATAGCTGCGCAGGCGGGCCTTCTCGGTAGGCAGCACCGAGGCCTTGGCGCGCTCGGCGGCCGCCTCCTGCGCCAGCGACATTGCGAAGGCGCGGTTGCCGCTGATCAGCGCACTGGTGATGGTGCCCTCGCGGTTGCCTTGCACCAGCGGGACATTGGGCCGCGGAATCACCTCCAGTGAGGTCGGGTCGATGGCCCATACCAGCGGCCCTGAGCCGACCCAGATCGGCCCTTCGTAGAACGCCTGTTTGTGCGTGCCCCCGGAGCCGGACACTCCCACGACGTTGGTCTTGTCGACGGCATCGGTGTCCAGGTCGATGCGGGCGATGCTGTCGCCGGTGCCGTCGGCATCAGAATCGAAGAAGACGAACAGCGCCGGCTTGCTCGCCGTGGTGGCCACGGCGTTGAACTTGAGGTCGCCGTCGCTTTCTGAGCCGCTGCAGCCGGCCAGCACCAGTGCGGCTGCGGCGAGTCGGGCAGCGCGAGGCAGCTTCGCGGCGGATCGGCGAGTGATCGGATGTCTCATGGGCCCAAACTCCTGGTGGCTCTTGACTCTTGACTCTTGACTCTCTTGGCCCCTGGCTCCGGGCGCTGCCGCCTCGGTACAGCGCGGGCGGCACCCTGGCCGGACCTCGGCTCAGAAGATGAACTGCAGCCCCAGCGTCGTGTGGCTGTAGTCGCGCAGCGCGGGGTTGGTGGGATGCTGGGTGTCGAACCTGATGCTGGCGTGTTCGAGCATCAGCTTCAGGTTCTGCCCGTTGAGGTAGTAGTTCAGTCCGCCGCTGCGCCACTGCTGGTCGAACAGGCCGCCGGTCACCGCATAGGCCGATTTTTCATAGCGGAAGAACGGCTGCAGCCGCCCCGGCCCCACGCGCTGCGGGAACAGATAGGCGCCCTTGAGATAGGCGGCCTTCAACTCGGAGGTTACCGGCAGCAGCGGGTCGGGCGACTGGTTGATCGCATTGCCCGTGCTGTAGTCGAACACAGCCGCCGAGAGCGTGAACGTGCCCGCGGTCGTGGGGTACTCCAGGAAAGCATCCACCGTCCAGGCCTTGTAGTCCTTCGCATCGGTGCGAGCCGGGAAGTTGGCGTAGGCTGCCTTGGCCTGGTAGTCGACGGCTGCGCCCACCGTCAGTACGCGCCGCGTGCCGACGTAGGTGGCCTTGTAGCCATAGTCGGCCTCGGGGTCGAGCAGCGAGACGTGGCCGCGCGCGGTGACGCGCAGCGACTTGCGCGCCACTTCGTCACCCTGCCGACCGTCGGCGAACATCAGCCGGTACTGCACCTTCGCGTCGGCCAGGTTCCCCCACAGGGCGAGACCGGTGTCGCGTGTGCCGCCCTGCGCGCCGAACGGCGCGTACGAGATGACTTCGGCGCGGTCGGCGGTGAGCGGCTCGAGGCAGGCCTCGAGGTTCTCGCGACTGAACGTGCTCTTGAAGCGGCCGGCGATGACGCGCAGGCCGTCGCTGTAGTCGGCGGTGATGTAGGCGTCGCGGTAGAAGACCGGCTTGTCAGTGTTGCCGTTGCGGTCGTCGTTGCCGGCTTCGAGCTGCACGTAGAAGCCGTAGATGTCGTTGGCCTGGCCCGAGAACAGAAGCCGGTTGCGGCGGAAATAGATGTCGGTGGAACGGCCGTTGTCGGTGGACGAAGTGAAGCTCTGCTCGCGCGCCCACAACTGGAAGGCATAGCCGAATGTGACGTAGCCTTCCTCGCCGAAAGCGATCGTCGGTCCCGCATTTGCCGTGCCTGCCAGTGCCAAAAAGGCCAGTGCGGCGGCCCGATGACCGCGGCGCTGGCACCGGGCGTCGCGCAGGGGCAGCCGGGTCTTTGCGTCGAGGTGTTCCATCACTGGCCTCCCGCGTAGCTCTTGACCAGGGTCGCAAGGTCACCCGACTTGTGGCAGCTGCTGCACATCTCGGGCTTCGTGCGTGCGTCCTTGACCAGATTGGCGTGCGCGATCTCCTTCTTGATCAGTCGCGCGTTGCCACCGTGGCATCCGACGCAGGAGTCGTTGACCGTCTTGTGGTCGGTGTGCCATCGGTTGGCCTTGTCCGACTTCGGCGCGGCGGCGCGCGTGCCGTTGTGGCACTTGAAGCACGACGATGCGCCGATGCCGCAGGCGTTGGCCACCGGCAGCGGCATCCAATCCAGCGCCTGCTGCCGCGCCGCCGCGAGCGCTTCGCTGCCCCAATCGGAGCCCGCCGCGACCGCGCGCGAAGCGTCGCGCGTGGCCGTGGACCCGTCGATCAACACGGCCACGCCAACTGCCAGGCCCCACAGTGCCACGAGCAGGGCAGTGCCTGCAATCCATCGGCCGATCCTGCGGGTGATGCTCATTGCTTTCACTATTGCCTCCTCGCTGCGAAGTTCTGTGGTTTGGGCTGTGTTGTGAATCTGCGGGCTGCCGCCGCAGCCGCGCGTGTGCGCGTCCGGCGCAAGCCCTCTCAGCGCCGGGCCGCGCGTTCGCGCGTCTCATGGGCCTCCTGAATTGCCCGCTCGGTCGTGCCCCCGCTGGCGCAGGTGCAGCCACAGGTCGAGTCAGGGCCCCTGAAGCGCAAGTGCGACTTGCGCGCGGGCAGCGCGCCAGGGGTTGCCGCTTTCGCTGCGGCAGTTGCAGGCGCGCCTGGCCTTGCATCGGCCTGGCCGCGCGGCGAGTCCTCTGCCGGCGTGCCAGACGCCGTGGCGGCCGCGACAGGCGGCACGGCAGCGAACAGTGCCCAGGCGCAAGACAGCACCAGTGCAAAGGCTCTTAAGGGCATGCGGGACCTCCCGTGGACGGTGGGCTGAGAGCGGCGCCGGGACCGGGGCCGACGCGGGCCCCATCCTGGGGCGTGAACAAAGCACGATGTGTGCCGCCGAATCCGCTCCGGTGCAAGGTGGTGAACCCCGGGTCCGCGTCGGGGCAGCCCATGCTGCCTGGTCAAGCCGGCGTTGCGCCGGCGCAATGGGCCTGGCCTGCGGTGCAAATTGCAACGCGCTGCGGAGCAAAGCGAGGTCTGCCAGGCCCGTGCCCAGCCGCCCGGCGCGTGCCGCAGGCGGCCCAGGCGCCGACCGGACGCGCCGTTCATCTTGCTGGCATGGGCTGGCGGATGAGATGCGACTCATAGGGCACCCGGCGCAGGTGTTCCAGCGCCTGGCGCAGCAGCACGCCGGCGGAGCCGCCGGGCGGCTGAGGCCGCTCGAGCACGCTCTTGAACAGATCCTCGTAGTGTTTGCCCGGATGAACCTCGACGCGCAGCTCGACCATCTGGCCGCTCCCGGCCGGCGCGGACACCTCGCGCTCCCAACGGAAGCGCTCGCCGGGCGCCAGGCGGGTGTCGGAGAGCTCGCGCGTCAGGTCCAGGTCGGCCTTGCGGGCGATGACATGGCGGCCCAGCACCGCGAGCGGCTCGCCGGTGCCGCCAACCAGAGTGAGCGTGGCCACGATCTCGGCGATGAGGTAGGTCGGCAGATGATGGCCCGCGCCCACATTGGCCAGTTCGGCCACGACGCTCAGCCGTCCGGCTGCGGCCCGCCGCACCTGCAGGCTGGCGTGCAGCCCCTGGCGCACCATGTCCGCGTCGTGAATGCCTCGCCACAAGTGCCGCGCACCCGGCATGTGGCAGTGCTGACAACTCTGCCCGGCGCGCGCCGCCGGGCTGGCGCGCCACTCCTCGTAGGTATTCTCGATCAGCTTGCCGTTGAGCCTGGCGCCCTCGGGCGGGAACTGATGGCACGGGGCGCAGAACTGGCTGTCGCGGAAGGCCTCGTGGGCCGCGAAGCCGCCGTGAGGCGCCGGCGCTGAGGCAACAGGCGCGCTGCCCGCCGCCGGCGGCCCGAAGCGCTGGTGGCGGCGCATGTGGCAGGCCGCGCAGGTCAGGCCCTCCAGGTGCAATCGCGGCGGCACGTAGGCCGGGGGCGGGCTCGACGGCGCCTGCGGCCACTGCATCTCGCGCGCCAGCAGGGCCTTCTGCTCGGCCAGCGGTGCGTGGCAGCGCAGGCACGCGTTGGCGTCGGCTTGGCTCATCAAGTGAAGCTGCCAGCGCAATCCCGGGCCCATCGCGCGGCTGTGCAGGCTGGTCTTCCAGTCGGCATGTTGCGCGGCGTGGCACTGACCACAGGCGGCCGGGTCCAGCGAGGCTTCCAGCCCCGAGAAGCTCGCCGGCGGGCTGCCCTGCGCCGCGATCGGATCGGCCCAATGCCGGGCCAGAAACTCGGCGACGGAGCCCGCGGCGCCAGTCGCGCCGTCGTGCAGCAGCCTATCGCTGTTGCAGGCGCGAAGACCTCCGATGGCTGCCACCACACCCACCAGCGCAAGAACACCGACCACGGCCACGGTCCGGGCACGACTCGTCTTCATTCGCTCCTTCTCGGGCCGCGCTTCCAAGCAGGGCACAGCACGCCGGCGGCAGGTGGCCGCGCATCGCGGTCCGACGATAGAGCGCCCTTCGGGCGCTGGCATCCGGGCTTGCCTGATCGGGTCGCACCGGAACTGGCGTGAGGATTGCAAGGGGCTTCCGCCCGCAACGTCTCACCGTGGTGCCCGCACGTCTACCAATGAACCCCCTGGTCCAGAGTTCCATCGCCCGCCTGGAGCAACTGTTGCCTCTTGGCGAACGCCGCGCGCGTATGCCGGCACCGCTCGGGGCGATGCATCGCCGGATCGTCGAGGCGCTGGTTTGGCACGGCCTGCCGCCGTCGCGAACCGAACTCGAGAAAGCCGCCGGCGCGCTCGACGTGGACGATGCGCTGCAGGCGCTGAGCGCCGCCGATCTGGTCGTGCTCGGCCCGCCGCGCGACGAGGGCGGCAGCCGCAGCGTCGTCGGTGCGTACCCGGTCACGACGCAACGCACGCCACATGCCCTGCGCGTCCGGGCGCGTTGCGAAGCGCCCTGGGTGTGGGCGATGTGCGCCATCGACGCCTTGGCGGTGGCGCCGGTGTTCGAGACCGAGGTACAAGTCGATTCGCGTTGCCGCATCAGCGGCATGCCGGTGCGGGTGCGCCAGCAAGGCGAGCGCGTGGTCGAGGTCCAGCCGGCCACGCTTTGCGTGGGGGTGCGCTGGCAGGCTCCCATCGGGCACGCGGCCCACAGCCTGTGCATGGAAATGGTGTTCCTCCTGGACGCGGACGCGGCCCGGCAATGGCACGCAGGCGCGCTCGACCGGCACGATGTCTATTCGGTGGACGAGGCGATGCGGTTCGGCGCCGGGTTCTTCCGGCCGCTGCTTGCGGGGCCCTGGTGTTCATCTGCGCCCGGCGCGACCGGCCGAGGAGCCCAGGAGCCCAGGAGCCGATTGCACAATCCAATGTGAGGCGCCTGAGCCCCCCGAGGGCCCCGGCAAGGCATGTGACTTGCTTGGTGTGGTCGGCTCTGGCACTGGCCACCAATTCGCCCGACTCCATGATTCGGTACCACGGCTTTCGCTGGCTGGCGCGGCTCCTGCAGCCGCGCTGGACGGGCGCTGCCGTTCGGTTCCCGCCTGCCACCCGCCTCGTGGACATCCCTGGCCACGGGCGCGCGCTCGCGCAGTGCTGCCTGGACTTCACCGCGCAGACCTGCGTGCGCACGAATCTCGGAGCGCAGCGCGCACTCGAGGCCTTGGCCGTGGGGCAGATCGCCGAGATCGTCTCAGACAACCTGAGCGCCATCGAAACCATCCCGTTCATGCTCGACGGGCTGGGTTGCGAACACCTGGGCACGATTCAGCTGGACGGCCTGTGGAAGATCTACGCCCGGCGCTGCCGCCCGTGATTCGAGATCGCCTGGCCCGGCGTCGCCGACCACCCCGCCGCATGGAGATCCCCCGACGATGGAAGCGCGTCTGAGCCCATCGCCCGCTGCCGGGCTGCAACGTCACGTCCTCAGTGCCGCCATCGTGGCTGCGGCCTTTCTCGTCGTCTCGGTGTGGACCGCGGCCATCGATTGGCGCTACCTGTACTTCTCTGCCTATCTCTGGTTCGGCTTCATCTACGGCATGTCGCTGCAGTACGGGCGCTTCTGCATGGCCTCGGCCATCCGCGACCTCTTTGCCGTGGGCGTGCCGCGCATGGCCGTGGGCATCATGATCGCGGTGGTGCTGTTCAGCCTCGTCTCGGCCGCGGTGACGGTGGGCGGCAAGAGCACTTTCCACGCCTCGCCGATCGGGCTGTACTCGGTCATCGGCGGCGCCATCTTCGGCTTCGGCATGGTGTTCACCGGCGGCTGCGCCTCGGGCTCGCTGTACAAGACGGGCGAGGGCAGCGTCGCGGCGCTGCTGGTCGTGCTGTCGCTGAGTTTTGCGCAGGCGTTCTTCGTCGACCTGGGCGGCGTGGCCAACGCGCTCGTGCCGGCCGGCTGGGCCGCCTCGGCGGCGGCCAAGAACATGCCGGCGGCGCTGTCGGTGAGCGACGGCTGGTACGACCAGTTCCTGGCCGGCTACATCTGGGACCTGAAGGCGGTCACCGTCGGCGCCGTGCTCGGCTTCGCCAGCCCGGTGGCCAGCGCCTTCGTCGGCAATGCGCTGCTCAATGCGGTGCTGCCGGCGCTGCTGATCCTGGCGCTGATCTATGCGCGCTGGTACCGCAAGGGCTATCTGCGCAACCACAAGGTGCGTGCGCCGGGCCTGCGCACCGAGCTCGCCGGCGGGTGGAGCATGGTCACCGCGTCGCGCCGTACCGCCATCGCCGGGCTCGTGCTGGGGGTGGCCGCCGGCCTGCAGATGTGGGTCATGCAGACGCTGCAGCAGGCCTTCGGGGTAAACAACGTCGGCGAACTGCTCCAGGCGTTGGGTCATGCACAAGGCTTGAGCATCCAGGACACCGCCTTCGACCCCGGTTATTTCTACGTGACGACGCAGGAGGCCCAGGGTGCCGGCTGGGTGCTCGCGCAACTGGGCATGAACGTCACCGACAACATCTTCTTCGGCCTGGACAACGGCATCCCCAGTCCGCTCGTGAACCCGGTGCTGTGGATGTCGGTCTCGGTCATCGGCGGCGCGGCGGTGATGGCGCTTCTGAACAACGAGTTCAAGCTGAAGTTCCCGACCACCGAAGTGGCGCTGTGGGCCATCTTCGGCGGCATCCTGATGGGCATCGGCGCGCGTGTGGGTATCGGCTGCAACATCGGTGCGTTTTTCGCCACCGTGACCAATGGCGACCCTTCGGGGTGGCTGTTCGGCCTCGGCATGACCGGCGGCGGCTGGCTGGGTGTCAAATTCTTCAACTGGTGGATCGAGCGCAAGATGGCGCGTGAAACGCCGCTGGGCCTGTGAAGGCGCCCGCAGCACGAACAACCGTCGATCAAGGAGGCCTGCACATGGCGGCGAAATTCGAGAAACTGAGCGAGGGCAGCTACCAGCTGGACGTGCAGGGCTATGTCTGCCCACATCCGCAGCTGTACACCAAGAAGGCGTTGGACAAGTTGGGCGCGGGCGAGACGCTGCAACTGGTGTTCGACAACCCTTCGTCCGGTGAATCGATCAGCGCCATGTGCGAGACCGCGGGCGACGAAATCGTGGCGCAGGCCAACGATGGTGGCAGCACCATGCGCTGGACGATCCGCAAGGGCTGACCGGGGCGGCCCCGTCCTTCCTCGGCCTTCGCCCCCCCCACGACGATGAAACTCGGGCTCGTGGCCTGCGACGAGAGCGCAGGCACGCACCTGCTGGGCCTTGCGCGCGCGGCAGTGGCACGCGGCTGGAGCTGCCGCTGCTTCCTCACCGACAGCGGCGTGCGGCTGCTGGAAGACCCGGCGCTGCTGGCGCTGGCGCGCAGCGGCGCACTGCAACTCGATGCATGCGAGCACGCGTGGACGGCATTGGCGCTCGGCCCGGCACCGCAGGGCCTGAAGCTGCGCAGCCAGTTCCAGAATGCCGAGCTCGCGCGCGACTGCGATCGCGTGATCGTCCTGTGAGTGGTGCCGGCGTGCCCAAGGGAAAACGCATCCTCGTGGTGGCTCGCGCCAAACCGGCCGAGGCCCTGCGCGTGGCCACAGGGCTGACTCTGCTCAACGACACTGTGCGCGTCATCGCGGCGGCCCCGTTGCCCGACACTGCGGCGGTGCGCGAACAGCGCGAGATGCTGGAGTTCGTGGAAGTGCCTTGCGATGAGGTCGGCGATGCGGCCTTGCTGCCGGCACTGCTGGCCGAGGCGATCCTCGCGGCCGATCAGGTCTATTGCCTGTGATGCCGGCACCGACAGTCCTGCTGCTGCATGAGCCCGGCGACTGCGAGACGGCGCTGCTCGACGTGGTCACCGCATTGCGGGCGCGCGGCGCCGAGGTGACGCTGATGGCCTGCCAGGCGCCCTACGACGCAGTACTCGATGCGGTGGCAAACACCGACCGAGTGGTGTTCTGGGGCCGGGCACCCGCGCCAACGGACTGACCGGCCGCTCCGCGGCCAGCTAGTCTCCAGCATAGCCCGCCCGGGTAGGGCTGCGCACCCGGCGCCGGGCATAGACTCGCCCGCACCAACGGCACGCTCGACGACAAAGGCACGCAGCCTACATGGCGCAAGCTCCACCGCTGCACGACCCCCTGGCCGACCCGCACGCCGGCGCCGCGCACGAGACGCGCAACACCACCTGCTACATGTGCGCGTGCCGCTGCGGCATCCGCGTGCACCTGCGCGACGGTGTCGTGCGCTACATCGACGGCAACCCCGACCACCCGCTGAAC
>JAEUPC010000050.1 GCA_016789865.1 Rubrivivax sp. | reverse complement strand
TGCCGCCAACCGGGGCAAGGCGCCCCGCCTCGGAGCGTCCGCCCTCGAGCGAGGGGTTAGGCCGCAACGCGAGACGCAAGCCGCATGGCGCGGCCGCCGCCAAGAGCGGAGACCGTGCGCTGGAAACTGCCGCGCTGTGCGGCGCGCACAGAGCTGGTGCGCGCATTGCGAGCCGATGTTCCCCCGCATGGCCTCCTGCTGCTTGGCGAGGCAGCCGGCGAAGTGGGGTAGGTTGCAAGTTCACGGCAAGTGCTTGGCAGGCGCTGGGGACTTGCGGCCTAACGTGCGAGCTGAGCGGACCACCGAGGCAGGCCGCCCTGGCGCCGCGCAGGACCATGGAGCTCGCGACTTCCCTGCGCGCCGCCAGGGTGCCATGCCTCGTGGGGTCGCCTCTCGAGCGAGGGGTTAGGCCGCACCGCGGGCTATGGTGCCTTCGCTATCGAAGTCGGATGTCGGCGCGGTCGGCATGGGCCTCCCACTCTCGGGCTTCTTGCTCGAGGCGCGGCCTGACCTCGGCGCCTGAGCGCACCGCAGGCCGCAGCGAAAGCTCCTCCAGTCGTTGGCGCACACCCGCGTCGCTCAGCACGGCCTGAACTGCGTTCGTCACATCGGGTACGTGCCGAGACATCGGACCGACAGGGGCCATCAGCAAGAATGAGTCTGAACTGAGGACGGACGGCAGTCTAAGCTCCGCGGCATGGGCGACATTGGGAAGTATTGGCAGACGTTGTGTTCCGGTAACGACGAGCGGCACGAGCCGACCTGACTGAACATGCGGCATTGCGGACGCAACGCCAAACCACCCAAGTTGAACTTGGCCAGCAATCAGGTCGGTTATTGCTGGTTGCACCCCCTTATACGGAATGTGCACAAGCGGCCGTCCTCCAATTGCGCTGCCGAGCAGGCTGCCGGCGAAATGTGCGTGTGTGCCTCCGCCGGGCGACGCGTAGCTTAGCTGTGTCTGAGCGGCCGCCCGACGGAGGTCATCGAGGCTCCGAAAACCGGCGCCAGGGTGTGTCAGTAGTACGCTCGGCGCTTCGGCGAACTCGACCATCGGCAGTAGGTCCCTTACGGGATCGATCGTCGATCCTTCGCGAGCCAGCCGCGTGATGACAACGGTAGACTTCCTAGTGACGAGGAACGAGCAGCCATGACGTTCGGAAGGAAGCCGGGCGACCTCCGTTGCCGCCAACAATCCGGCTAGCCCTGGACGGTTTTCGATTATCACCGGCTTCCCCGTCGCACGTGCTAAGCCCTCGCCGAGGAGCCGAGCTGAAGCGTCCAACTCGCCGCCTGGTGGTGCACCGACAATCAGCGTCAGCCTTGGCATGGGGCAAAAGCCCCCGCCGCCGCAGCAGTGATCCGCGCGCGCCATGTCGCCAGGCGCTAGGCCGAAGGCAAGCAACAGCAAGGTGGCAGTCACACGCATGAGTGTCCTCCAGTTCATAGGCCTGAGCACTGTGGCTGCCCAGGCTTCAGGGTGGCGAGATCGATTGTGCGCAACCACTGCCTTACTGGCTCGGCGTCCTTCAAGCGCGCCCAACCTGGCGCCAGCTCTTTGTAGCCAAAGTAGCCGATGCTTTGCTCGCCAAGCGCTAAGAACATCAACACTGCTCGCTGATAGCACACTGCTTGCTTCAGCAAATCGACAATCTCGCCGTCGACTGGCAGCCCGGACCATGATCGGGAGATCGCCAAGCCTGTGTACACGTAGGCCAACGCAGGGTTGACCTGACCAGCCTTGTGTCGAGCCTTGATCACGTTGCGCGCCTCTTCGAACTCTACGGCAGCACGAGCCGGTTGCTCTTCCTTCATAGAAAGCATGCCCAAATTGACATAGGCGTTCTCGTAGCGCCAGCGGCTGACCAATTCCGAGTACAACTGGCGCGCCTGACTCAGGTCGTCACGCGAGCCGACATCGACCAGCGCATTGGCCTTGCCCAGCCTCAGGTTCTGGGCAGTCTCATCGTCGCGATCTTCGACGAGCTTGAGCCCCCGGTCGAAGAGTTTGATTGCTTCTTCGCTTGAGTGATCAAAGTGCAGTACCCACCCGCGGACACGTAAGACCTCCGGGTCGTCTGGGTACTTTTCGTAGAGGCGCCGAGATAGTTCCCTAGCAACGCCCCGGTGAGTATGAACCTGATCCCAAATGCGGCCTTTAGTGACGCTCAGTTCATCGCGGCGTTCCTCCTCGGCTCGCCAGTACAACCAGGTAGCCAGCAGCGAGGGTATGGTCACAGAGAGCGCCAGCGCAGCACGGCGCAAGAAGTGGTACCTTCGTTTAAGCAGAATGCTTTCGTGCGATTGGGCAATACTCTTGACCAGCGAGCTAACGGCGGCGTCATACTTGCCCGGTTCCCTAAAGTCGACGAACCGCGTCGCTTCCACATAGATCGGCAGAGGTGAGTGGTCGATCGCTACTGGCAACACCCGTGGCTCGCCGCTGCTGACGCGGTTGCTCGTGGCTAGCCCGACTTCGAAGTGTGCCCAATGCGACTGCGACGAGCTCTCGGACATCACCACAACAAGAAAGTCGTGTGTCTCGATCGCCTTTCGAATCGTGGATTCGATTTGCTGTCCGTGCTTCAAATCGGCCGCGTCAAGCCAAACACCAATACCAGCCGCTTGCAAGCTCTGACGTAGCCGCATGCAGAACTCAGTGTCCTTTGAACTGTGGCTGACAAAGACGCTTGGCATCGCGGCGCGCACTTTTGAACTTGGGGCTTGAGTGTAAGTGCTGTCAGACTAGTGGCTGAAAAGCAATTCAGGATCTGCCAGCACGCTACTGCCCTGGGCAACGGAAGGGCAACGAAGCAGGCCAGTGTCTCGCTGGGCGGCGGCGGTTGACGCCTTGCATTCGCGCCCGATGGATGCCCAGTTGCCTTTGAGTGCGGCCTAACGTGCGAGCTAACGCGACTCGTGAGGCATGGCGCCTTTGGCCGGCAGCCGACAATGAGCATGCGACCCGGCTGCCGGCCAAAGGCGGCATGCCTCGCGGGGTCGCGTGTTGAGCGAGGGGTTAGGCAGCACTGCTGGGCGACGAACTGCAATTGCCGAGGCCACAGCATGCCACGGATCACGGCTCCGAAGCGCGCCTTTGCCTCGAACTGCACGGTGAGCACCCCTTTCCGCCGCCACTGCCAATGCTGCGCGCAGCTATGGGCGCCTGGCTGGCGGCGGGCCGCCCAACTGACTTGAAGTCGGCTCCCTTCCCAGCCCCGGCTTCCCGCGAAACGCCGCCGGTCCTTCTTTCTTTGCCCGAGGCGCGCGAGATGCTTGAGGACCATGGCGCTGACCGTCATTGGGCGGGGTTGCCGCGCTGGCAGTCGGTTCCCGAGCGTGTGTGGAGACACGTCCTGGTTCCGCGGCTCGCCGCGTCGTGGCTGTTCAAGCTCACGGCGAAGCCGCACTTCTTCCAGGAGAACGCACGGCCCGTCCGTGTGCTGCCTAACGTTCGAGATGAGGCGACCCGCACGGCATGGCACCTTGGCGCCGCGCAGGACAATGGAGCTTGCGACTGCCCTGCGCGGCGCCAAGGTGCCATGCCGTGTGGGGTCGCCTCTCGAGCGAGGGGTTAGGCCTCATGGCGATGAAGTGAACCTCACGCGAGCGACATCGAACGCCAATACTCCTTGAAGAGGCCCGCGCAGGTGAGCTGACCTCCGATGTGGATATTGTGATCCCGGCATCCAGCAACGTTGACGAGCGCCGTCGCGATGTCTTTGATGTCACTCGCCGATACGCCGAACGCGGTTGCGTACACGCGGCGGCCGGTGTCGGGGGTGGCCGTGGCGCCTTGCGGAAACAGCAGGTCAATGTTCAGTCGGTGGAAGGCGAAGCCGAGGAAAACCAGGCGCGGCGCCGTCGCAAGGAGCTGGGTGATCCGCTGGAACCCGGCGTCCGCCGGATTCGTGCCCTCTGTGAAGGTCTTGATCTGCTCGGCGACACGGACTAGCTGCTGCGGGCGTGGCGACTCACCAAACGGAATTGGGGACTGCGGCCCCGACCAGGCTAGAGAGCCAACTTGCCCGTAGGGATGATGAATCTCGAGGGCCTGCGTGGCGGCCGCTGCCTCCTGCTCCGTCATTCCATAGTAGTTCTGCAGTGCGAAGTAGATGTACTGCTCAATGCACCGGTCATAGTTGAAGATGACCAATGCTACAGAGCGCAGTCGTCCTTCGACTCCCGATCGACGGCAGTTCTCGGTGAGCAGCTGAAAGAAGGCATTGAACCAAGTCGGCTCGAGCGTCGCGAAGTCCAAGTGCGAGCGCGAAGAGACACGATCGAAGTAGAGCATAGAGCTGCGTTCAGCGTCTAGGATTGTCTTTACGATTGCGAGCTTTCCGCAGAAGGCGATGCGCGGATCGTCCGCGTGCGAGTCGACGAAGTTGTCAATCGAGATCGCCTGAGGCATCGCGTCGCGGATGCGCCATGCGGCGGCCAAGTAGGGGTTGATGTCACGCGAAGGCGGGGTCGCAGACTGTGCTGCAAGCCTCAGCGCAGTGGTGATCTCGTCGTCGCCGCTGACCTTCTGAGATCCGTGCTCAAAGCGAATGTCGAGCGCGCTTGCGATCTTGGCTTTCAGCTCGGAACCAAGCGGCAGGTTGGCCTCCTTACTGGCGCCGGCACCGAGGACGAAGACAGTTCTCGGCGTTGAGTCAGTCATGACGTTCGGGTCGCCAAAGTGGGTGGTTCATGAGGCCTAACGTTCGAGCTGAGGCGCCCGGAGTGGCTTGGTGCTTGGCCCGACTGGCCTACACTGACCTCCGGCCTGTCGGGCCAAGCGCCAAGCCGCGGAGGGTCGCCTCTCGAGCGAGGGGTTAGGCATCATTGTGGCCTCACACCCGCCGTGAAGGCAGTGAGCGCAGAGGATATTCGAGAATGGCCGAGAGGTGATCATTGACCCGCCACATCTGGAGGGCGCCGGGTGGGTGCACACGCCAAAGGTACAAGTCAAAGTAGTGCAACTCGTCATGAACTGTGCGAACGTAGGGTGTTCCCCTCAGGTCGCCAATGTCGCTTGCGGCCAAGCCAAGCAGCTCAACCGACTGTGCTCCCGGGCGGAGTTCGACGGAGTACGCATCTCTTCCGTTCCATCCCCAGCCTGTCTTTAGCGAGCCCCAGTGCAGGCTGGCCAGGGGATAGGAGGGATCGACATTCAACCCTTCGGCTATGCGGCCGGACACAACCAGAGCACCCGAGTACCCGTGTTGGAACAAGAAGAGATCGCCAACGGGTCGCAACCGCCTGTTCGCTCGCTGAATCTGTGACGCAACTGGCGCAGGCATGTGTTCGGCAATTGGTGTCCCGGAGTCATGTGGGCTACGAGTGGCCTCGCGCAGAAGCTCAGTGAGCCTTCGCACACAACTCGTGCGAGTGGCCTCGTTGGACGAATACTCAAGGATGCGGTGACCGCGCAAGTCGAAGGGGACTCGATCAAGCTGCTGCGTCATGAGCACGACGGGGCGCATCAGTGCGTGGGCGGCGCCGAGTTCGTAGTACACATTGGCGTTGCCTCCGGTCAGATCGGCCACTATTGCGTCGCAACAGAGGAGCCCATCTACTATGTCCCGGAGAATGTTGCGATGCCTTGAGAAATCGTCGCCGCGTATCGCCTCGGCACCAAGTTCTGTGCAAGCGGGTACGATGACCTCATCGTAGACCCAGCGCTGACGCGCAGCGAACGGCATGATCACGAAAATCTTCGGCATGGGCACGAGAAAGCGCGGGAGATGATGCCTAACGTTCGAGCTGAGGCGACCCGCGAGGCAGGACGCCCTTGGCCGGCAGCGGACAATGAGCTTGCGACCCCGCTGCCGGCCAAGGGTGGCCTGCCTCGTGGGGTCGCCTCTCGAGCGAGGGGTTAGGCCGCACTCTTGCCGCCTTGCTGTAGCGCATGCAGTACCTTGGCCACAAAGGGCGACTTGGCCTCAGTGTATGCCTCGCGGTCGCGCCCATGCTGGTTGGCGAGGCGGAGCTTCAGCGCTTGGTACTCAGCGCGAAGATCCGGATCGGCGCGAAGGGCATTTCGGAAGGCCAACCGCTCCCGCCAAAGCGCGGTGTCGGTCGGTACGAGGTGAAGATGATGGGTTCGCAGCGCAGGCGATGGCTTGCAGAACCAGTGCATCAGCTCTGGCTTGTACGGGAAGTGGACGTAGCCGACTTGTTGCGCCGCAGCAATGGCAGGCCATGCTGCGGAGAGCGACTCGACCGGCGCCATGATGTCGATGACGGGCTTGGCCGACAGCCCAGGTACGGCCGTGCTGCCGATGTGGGCGACTGGACCTACCAGCCAAGGAGCCAATGCCTTAGCGATGAGCTCGCTTTCGCGTTCGAACTCGACCGGCCACCGAGGGTCGTAGGCGACAACTTCGACAGGAGCCTCAGCCATTGGCGTTGATGTGGCAGGAGGGGCTCGTGTGCGGCCTAACGTGTTTTAGACGGCGCCTGCGGGTAGCTGCCGGCAGGCACATGTTGCCACATGGGCGCAAAGCTGGCAGATGTGGAGAGCGTCAGTAGCTACCGCGGCGGCACGATGCGGTTGGTCAGGCGGAGTACGGTTGCGACGCGCTTGGGAAGCCGCCAGACGCCGCCGGAGCGGTGGCATGTTCCGCCAGCGGCACGGACGACCGAGCGCAGGGCGTACTCTCTGGGGTGAACCCTGATGTCGACCATGGCGACCTGCCTGGGCTGCACTTCGGCCTTGTCCACGAGCAGCTCGACAGTCGTGTAGCGGTAGCGTGCTTCGGGGTCGGTGCGATGGCGTACGCACACGAGGGCATCGCCGAACTGTTGCGCCAGCTTGATGGCGCCGCGGTTGTTGACTGCGAGCTTCTTCGTCACCCGCAGCTTGGATGCGAGTGCGCCTGATGTCGGTCGTTTGTCGGGCAGGCCCATGGCCGCATTGTTCGGCTGTCGGAAAGCATGCGGCATCGCCCGCTGGTAGTCACCCGTGTTGGGGGGGGAGGAAGGTGCGCAGCCGCGCATCTGAGGAGGAGCGTCGAAGCTCGCACGGGCATTTCGGGAGCTAACGTGCGAGATGAGCTGCACCACCGGGGAAAGTGGGCGCCATGCTCAGGCACACGGCGAGGGCAGGGCGAGGCCCGGCTCCCGGGCTGACGGCATTGCGGATTTGCCAGGTCCCCCGGGGTTTGGGAATAGCCGGAAGCCCGGCAAGCGCGGCCGACCGTGGTTGCCGAGAAGGGAAATGGGGCGCGTGGCCCTGATGACGCCGGTGCCGCCGCTCGCGGAGCTGACGTGGGGGGGGCCACCGGGGCGCGGGCCGGGCTGGGGCTGGCGCTCGGGGCGGGGTCGGGGCCGGGGCCGGGGCCGGGGTCCTGCGCGGGCGCCCGCGCCCATCGCGTTGCCCCGCTTGCCCACCCGGCGACCCGGTGAGACGATCCCCAAGTTCTGCGCCATGGTCGTTGCTGGACCTGCTGCCAGTCCTTGCGTCCTTTCGTCCTGCCGTCCATCCTGCCGTCCGTCCTGCCGATCACTCGTCAAACCCACTCCCTGTCTGTCCGTCCATCCATTCGTCCATCGATCCGGCCATCCCTTCACCGGACACCCCGATCGGACGACCCACCAGCCCATCCCGGAGGAACCCGCCATGCCCGCCAAGCCCCTCGTCGACGCCGACCAGTTGATTTCGATGTTCGAGAACGCCACCGCCGACGGCAGCGGCAAGCTCAAGAAGGCGGTGGGCGACGCCACGCTGGCGGCGCTGCAGGGGCGCGAGCTGACGCTGTCGAACATCAAGTCTTCGCTGAAGAAGGTGGCCGAGGCGGCCAGTGCCGGCGCGGCGAAGAACACGGTGGCCGGGGTCGATCCCGCGGCGTTGCTGGACAAGGCCGTGCAAGGCATGGACGCCGCGGTGCTGAAGGCCGTGGAGGCCAACCGCACGGCGCTGGCCACGCTCACCGCCCAGGGCGCCGACTTGCGCGAGAAGCACCTGAAGAAGGCCATGGCCGACCTTGACAGGATCGAAGACACGATGTTCGCGGCCATGAAGAAGGCCTCGGAGACGGCCGGTGCGCCGCTGGCCGGTGCCTGGAGCCAGGTGCTCGAGAAGATGCAGGCCGGCGGCACGCTGTCGGGCGCGCAGGCCAGCGCCGCGGCCGAGCAGGTGGCCCGCATGGCCGAGCAGATGCAAGGGGCGCTGAAGACCACGCGTGCCACGTCGATGCGGGCAGCGCAGGCACTGGCCGAGAGCTACACCGCCATGGTCAGCGGCGTGCTGCTGGGCATGAGCGAGGCGCTGCAGTCGGCCGGCTCGGCAGCGGCAGCAGGCAAGGCGGCGAAGAAGTAACCGGCCACCGGGCCGGCGGGGTCTGCGGGTCTGTCGGCCTTCCAGGCCACCGAATGCCGGATCACGGGCGAACCACTCAACCAATGACAGGAGGGCGTGTGCCATGCGCGACGTCGTCATCTCCGGCACCGGGCTGTATCGCCCGCCGCACGTCATCACCAACGCCGAGCTGGTGGTCTCGTACAACGCCTATGCCGACCTGCAGAACGCCAGGCACGCCGTGGCCATCGCCGCGGGCCAGCGGCAGCCGCTGCCGCATTCGAGCGTGGAGTTCATCGAGAAGGCCTCGGGCATCAAGCAGCGCTACGTGATCGACAAGGAGGGTGTGCTCGACCCCACGCGCATGCGCCCGCGGTTCGAGCCGCGCCCCGACGAGGCGCTGTCGCTGATGGCCGAGATCGCCGTCGATGCGGCGACGAAGGCGCTGGCCGCCGCGGGCCGCGACGCCGGTGACATCGATGCCGTGTTCTGCGCGGCGGCCAACATGCAGCGCGCCTACCCGGCGATGGCGTGCGAGATCCAGGCCGCCCTCGGGGCCGGGCGGGGCAGGTCGTGCTACGGCTTCGACATGAACGTGGCGTGCAGCTCGGCCACCTTCGCGCTGGAGCAGGCGTTCAACGCCGTGCGCTCGGGCAGCGCGGACTGCGTGCTGGTCGTCAACCCCGAGATCACTTCGGCACACCTGGAGTGGCGCGACCGCGACTGCCACTTCATCTTCGGCGACGTGTGCACCGCCATCGTCGTCGAGGCGGCCGACACCGCCCGGCCCGCCGCCGAGCGCTGGCGCATCCTCGGCACGCGGCTGCTCACGCAGTACTCCAACAACATCCGCAACAACGCCGGCTTCCTGAACCGCTGCGAAGACACCGACCCCGATGCGCGCGACAAGACCTTCATGCAGGAAGGGCGCAAGGTGTTCAAGGAGGTGGTGCCGATGGCCTCGGCGCACATCGAGACGCACCTCGCGTCGCTGGGCTTCGAGCCCACGCATGTGCGGCGTTATTGGCTGCACCAGGCCAACCTCGGCATGAACCAGCTCATCGTCAAGAAGCTGGTCGGCCAGGAGGTCGGCGACGACATCGCGCCGATCATCCTTTCCGAGTACGCCAACACCGCTTCGGCCGGCTCGATCATCGCGTTCCACCACCACCGCGGCGGCATGAAGGCCGGCGACCTGGGCGTCATCTGCTCGTTCGGTGCCGGGTACTCGGTGGGCAGCGTGGTGGTGCGCAAGCTGCCGCCGGCGTGAGGCCGGCTGAGGTTGGTGACGGCCGCGTGCGCGTGGCCGGCCGAGGGCGCCGCGCGCGCGGGCCGCGCCTGGGGGCGCATCGGCGGCTCGGCGTGCTGCTGTCGGCCGCGGCGGCCTGCCTTGTGCTGCTTGCCGGCGCAGCGCGTGCCCAGTTCGTCAGCCCCGGGCCCGAGACGCCCGGCGCGGTGACCAACCCGGCGGTGGCCGCCGCGCTGGCGCTGCAGAACCTGCCGCGGCCGGCGGTGCCGCCACCCGAGCGCGGCGACGTGGTGCCCGCGCAAGTGCAGCGCTGGCGCGAGGAGGCGCGCGCCCACGAGTACGGCGAGGGTGTGGCGCGTGACGCGCTGCGGGCCTCGGAGCTGTATTGCCGCGCGGCGCGCTATGGCGATGCCGAGGCGCAGTACAGCCTGGCCTGGATGCTGACCAACGCCCGCGGCATCGAGCGCAACGACGCCACCGCGGCGCACCTGTTCGCCGCCGCCGCCGAGCAGGGCCACGTGCAGGCGCGCAACATGGCCGCGCGCCTGGGCACGCCGCTGGGGCCGCCGCCGCCGTGCCTGCGCCCGCCCGAAGGCGACACGCTGGCCGAGGTGGGCGTGGCGCCGCTGAACCCGGCCACCGGGGCGACCGCGGCGCCTGCGGTGCCAGGCGCGCCGCGTGCCGGCACGGCGGGCGGCTCGGCCTCCATTCCGCGCGCGCTGTACGAGCGTGCGCCGATCGCCATTTCCAGCTACGTGCAACTCGTCGCGCCCGAGTACCGGCTGGAGCCCGGCCTGGTGCTGGCGGTGATGGCCGCCGAGAGCAACTTCGACCCGCTGGCGGTGTCGGCCAAGAACGCGCAGGGCCTGATGCAGCTCATCCCTGACACGGCGCGCCGATTCGGCGTGCGCAACACGCTCGACCCGGCGCAGAACATCCGCGGCGGCATGGCCTACCTGCGCTGGCTGCTGGCGTACTTCGAGGGCGACCTGGCGCTCGCGCTGGCCGCCTACAACGCCGGCGAAGGCGCAGTCGAGCGCTACCTCGGCGTGCCGCCGTTCGCCGAGACGCGCAACTACGTGTTGAAGATCCTCATCTCGCTGGGCGGCCGGCGCACGCACGGCTTCGATGCCAGCGTCACGCCGCCGTCGGCACGGCTGGTGGTGATGCGCGAGTTCGCCGGTGCGGCGGCGCGGCGGTGAGCGCCGTCGCCCCGGTCGTCGCCGCCCCCCCGGCCGCGGCACGCCTGTGGCCGATGGTCGCCGGCCTGGCGCTGTGCTGGGGCTTGAACTGGCCGGCCATCAAGATCGTGCTCGGGCAATTGCCGCCGTTTGCGCTGCGCGCGGTGGGCCTGGGCGGCGCCGCGCTGCTGCTGCTGGCGGTGGCGGCATGGCAGCGGCGGCGCCTCACGCTGCCACGGGCCACGTGGGGCAGCAACGCGGTGGCCGGCGTGCTGACGATCGTCGCCTTCAATTTCTGCACCGCCTTCGCCCAGCTGAACACCACCACCTCGCGCGCCGCGGTGCTGACGTACACGATGCCCACGATGTCGGCGCTGCTGGCCTGGCTGCTGCTGGGCGAGCGGCCGGGGCGCCGCGGCGTGCTGGCGGTGGTGTGCGGCGCCGCCGGCATCGGCCTGCTGGCATGGCCGGCGTTGGCCGCCGCCCCGGGCTCGAACCTGCTGGGGCCAGTCTTCGCGCTGTGTGCCGCGTTGGCGTGGGCGCTGGGCACCATCGCCACCAAGCGGGCGCCACCGGTGCACGACCGCGTGGTGGCTACCGCCTGGCAGCTGGGTTTCGGCGGCCTGTGCGGCCTCGTGGCCTCGTGGCTGGCCGGCGAGGCGTGGCCACGCTCGCTCTCGGCGCCGGTGGCGTGGGCGCTGGCCCACCACGTGGTGCTCGCGATGGCCTTTGCCTACGTGCTGTGGTACCGGCTGCTCGACAGCGCCACGGCCACCGTCTCGTCGCTCACCACGCTGGCCGTGCCGGTGGTGGGCGTGCTCGGCGCGATGGCGCTGGTGGGCGACCGGCCCAGCGCATCCGACTGGCTGGGCTTCGGGCTCGTGCTGGGGGCGGCGGCGCTGGTGTTGTTCAGGCCCGCGCACCGGTGATGCGCGGCCCGGGGGGCGGCCGAGGCGCGGGCGCGCCGCGCGCTGCGCTATCGTCCCCGCATGCCCCCACCCCCGCCGGCCGCGCCGCTGACCTTCTACTGGCACGACTACGAGACCTTCGGCCGCGTGCCGCGGCGCGATCGGCCGGCGCAGTTCGCCGGGCTGCGCACCGATGCCGAGCTGAACGAGGTGGGCCAGCCGCTGATGCTGTTCTGCCGGCCCGCGCCCGACACGCTGCCCGACCCCGAGAGCGTGCTGCTCACCGGCATCACGCCGCAGCAGGCGCTGCGCGAGGGTGTGCCGGAGTGCGAGTTCGCCGCGCGCATCGAAAGCGAACTGGCGCGTGAAGGCACGGTGGGTGTGGGCTACAACAGCATCCGCTTCGACGACGAGGTGACGCGGCACCTGTTCTGGCGCAACCTGCTCGACCCCTACGCGCGAGAGTGGGCCAATGGCTGCAGCCGCTGGGACCTGCTGGATGTGATGCGCACCTGCTGGGCGCTGCGGCCCGAAGGCATCGAGTGGCCGGTGGGCGACGACGGCAAACCCAGCTTCCGCCTGGAGCGGCTCACCGAGGCCAACGGCCTGGCCCACGAGTCGGCGCACGACGCGCTGTCGGACGTGCGCGCCACGCTCGCGCTGGCGCGGCTCATCCGCACCAAACAGCGCAAGCTGTGGGACTTCTGCTTCAAGCTGCGGCGCAAGGACGCGGTGTGGGAGGAGATCGGTGCCGGCCGCCCCTTCCTGCACCTGTCGGGCCGCTACCCGGTGGAGCGCGGCTGCCTGGCGGTGGTGTGGCCGCTGGGCTCGCACCCGGTGAACAAGAACGAGCTCATCGTGTGGGACCTCGCGGCCGACCCGGCCGGAATCGAAACCCTGGATGCCGAAACGGTGCGGCGGCGCCTGTTCACGCGCGGCGAAGACATGCAGGAGGGCGAGGCGCGGCTGCCGATCAAGACCATCCACGTCAACAAGTCGCCCATCGTCATCGGCAATGTCACGCGCTTGGGGCCGGCGCAGAAGCGCTTCGGCATCGACCTGGCCGCGTCGCAGCGGCATGCCGAGGTGGCGGCCAGGCTGCCCGACCTCTCGGCGCTGTGGGCCGAGGTGTTCAAGCGCGAGCCGGCTGCGGCGGCACCCGATGTCGACGAAGACCTGTACGGCGGCTTCGTCGGCAACGACGACCGGCGGCTGCTGAATCGCCTGCGCCAGCTCGGCGCCGACGCCCTGGCCAGGCAGGTGGCCGAAGGCCGTGTGGCCTTCCACGACGCGCGGCTGGAAGAAGTGCTGTTTCGCTACCGCGCGCGCAACTTCCCGCAGTCGCTGGGCGAAGACGAGCTGGAGCGTTGGGAGGCGCACCGCGCCGCGCGGCTGCACGACGGCGCGGGCGGCGGGCTGACGCTGGCGCAGTTCATGGAGCGCATCGACGAACTGGCTGGCGCGCGCGATGGTGGCGACGCGGCGGGCAACGGTCCCGGCGACGACGACGCCGGCCCCGAGGCAGAACGCCGCCAGGCCCTGCTCGAAGCACTGGTGGACTACGCCGAGGCCATCGCACCGTAGTTGTCAGCCGGCCTTCGGCAACCGGCCTTCGGCAACCGGCACTCGGCAACGAAAGGGTGCGATGCCGGGGGGCAGCAATCGGGTCGGTGAACCGGGCAGTCGAAAAGACAGAAGGCCCGCCGAAGCGGGCCTTCCCTCGGTGCCTCGCGGCGCTCAGTGCTTGGCGGCGGCGTGGCCGGTGCGGCGCTGGTTCACCCAGTCCTGGGCCCACGCGTCGGAGCGGGCCTGCTCGCGCAGCCCCATGGTCATGGTCCAGGTCAGGAAGCCGGTGGCGAACAGCAGCGGCACGAGGGCAAGGAAGATGGCGATCATGAACAGCGAAGCTCTCAGGCTGAGGGAGGTGGAAGGGAAGGGGCAGTTCGGATGTCGGCCGCGATTGTTCGGACTTGAGGCAGGGGCTGCCGAGGCGGCGCCCAAAGACCTGTCGCGGCTCGGGACAAGCGGTCGTATTCAGCAGCCTGTCAGGCTGCGTGCGGCCTTGCGGCCGCGCCGGCCCCACCCGGGGCAAGGGGTTCCTCAGGCGAACCAACGGGCGCGCACCTCGGCCGGCAACTGCGCGCCGGTGGCGCTGCTGGTGCGGTGCGCGCGGTCCAGCACCTGCCAGAAGTAGCGGTAGCTGGCGCGGTCGTGCAGGTGGTCTTCGCCGCCCAGCCGGTGGCGGATGGGCGCCCACTGCGCGCGCTCAGCCGCGTCGATGATTTCGACGGCCAGGTCGACCTCGGCCGCGGTGGGTGCAAAGGCCTCGATGATGACCTTGATCTGCGCCGGGTGGATGCTCCACATGCGCGTGTAGCCGAACTGCCGCGCCGCGCGCTGCGCGGCCTGCGCCACCGCCTCGAAGTGCCTGAACTCGGTGACCACGCTGTGCGAGGGCACCTTGCCGTGCGCGTGGCAGGCCGCGGCGATCTGAAGCTTGGCACGCACCACCAGCGGGTGCTCGAACTGGCCGCCGGCGCTCATCGCGGAAAGCGGAATCGCGCCGCGGTGCGCCGAGACGAAGTCCATCAGCCCGAAGCTCAGCGATTCGATGCGCGGGTGCGCAGCGATCGCATCGACCTCGGCCAGCGCGCCGTGGGTTTCGATGAGCGCGTGCAGCGGCACGTGGCCGCCGCCGGCATCGACCACCAGCTTGGCCGCGCGCTGCAGGTCGGTCAGGCCGCGCGGCTTGGGGATCATCAGGTAGGCCGGCGGCTGCGCGGCCTTCAGCACCGTGGCGGCGACCTCCGTGAAACAGGGGTGCTCGGCCGGCAGCAGACGCACGCCCACGCGGCCGAAGCGGTTGGCTGCAGAGCCCAGCAGCTCGGCGATCAACTGGGCGTGCTCGACTTCGGCGCCGACCGGTGCGCCGTCTTCGTTGTCGAGCGTCACGTCGAACACCGGCCCCGTTTCGGCCTGCAGTTCCAGGCTCTTTCGCATGCGCGCCTCGACGCCGCTGTAGTGGTCGCACACCGGCAGGCTGGGCACGGCGCGCTCGTCGGGGTCGAACAGGGCGTCTCGGGGGTGCGTGGCGGCTTGCATGGCCGGAGGTTACCGCGGCCGGGCGCCGCGATGCGTCGTCTGCCAGGCCCGCGAAGGGGCTGAGGCAGGCGCCGGGCGCGAAAGCCGGCCCAGGCACCCGGCGCCCGAGCGCGGGGGACCCACGGGATGAACTCAACGGCCGGGCTCGCGAGGCCGGGCCGGCCGGGTGTGCCGCGCGCTGTGGGTTTTCCCCCTTGCCGCGGCGAAGCGGCCGCTGGCAGTCTCGCGCCACCGCTTTGGTATGACGATTAGGAGACGGGCGATGACGAGCTTTTTCCGCCGCGCGCTGCTGGCCGCGGCCTCGGGCTGGGTGCTGGCACTGGGTGCGTCCCCGGCGTGCGCGCAGAACTTCCCCGACCGCCCCATCACCCTGGTGGTGCCGTGGGGCGCCGGAGGCGGCACCGATGCCGTGGCGCGCATGATCGCCAGCCTCATGGAGAAGGACCTCGGCCAGCCGGTGAACGTGGTCAACCGCACCGGCGGCTCGGGGGTGGTGGGCCACTCGGCGATTGCCACCGCGGCGGCCGACGGCTACACGATCGGGATGATCACGGTGGAGATCACCATGATGCATCACCAGAAGCTGACCGAGCTGAACCCGACCAGCTACACGCCGATCGCGCTGGTCAACCTCGACCCTGCGGGCTTCCAGGTGCGCGCCGACTCGTCGTACAAGTCGATGGGCGACGTGCTCGCCGCGGTGAAGGCCAACCCGGGCAAGTTCAAGGCCTCGGGCACGGGGCAGGGTGGCATCTGGCACCTGGCGCTGGCCGGCTGGCTGCGCGACGCCAAGATCGACCCGGCCACCGTGCCATGGGTGCCGAGCAACGGCGCGGCACCGGGCCTGCAAGACCTGGTGGCCGGCGGCGTGGAGTTCGTGCCCTGCTCGCTGCCCGAGGCTCGCTCGCTCATCGAGGCCGGCAAGGTGCGCTCGCTGGCGGTGATGGCCGGCGACCGCGCGGCGCTGTTCCCCAACGTGCCCACGCTGAAGGAGGCCACGGGCTCGGGCTGGGCCACCGGCGCGTGGCGCGGCATCGCGGCGCCCAAGGGGCTGCCGGCCAACGTGGCGGCGCGCCTTGAGGCCAGCGTGAAGAAGGCCTACGACAGCAAGGAATACAAGGACTTCATGGCGCAGCGCGGCTTTGGTCTCTTGTGGGGCAACGGCCGTGAGTTCGCTTCGTTCATGGGCAAGGCCGATGCCGACATGAAGGCGGTGATGACGGCCGTGGGGCTGGCGAAGTAGCGGCGCGCGGCGGCGCGCCCTGGCGTTTTTCAGGCAGCTCGCGCGTTCCGCAACACGCTCGCCATCTTCGCTCGCCCATCTCCCTCCCCCTCCGTGCCACCCACGCAGCGCCGGGTCGATCTCGGCATCGGCCTGGCGTTGTCGCTGCTGGCAGCGGCGGTGCTGTGGTCGGCGCGTGCCTTCCCGGCCGTGCCGGGGCAGAAGGTGGGTGCGGGCTTCCTGCCGATGCTGGTGGGCGCGGGCCTGCTGGCCTGCGGCGTGGCGCTCGTGTGGCGCGCGCTGCGGCCGCGCCTTGATGGGGGCGCCGCCTCTGAGGCCACGGGCAGTGCGCGGCCGGCCGAGCACTACGGCAGCGCCGCCGTTCTCGTGGCGGTGGTTGCGGGCTACCTGCTGCTGGCCGAGCGGCTCGGCTTCCTGATCGTCGCGCCGCTGGGGCTGGTGGCGATGCTGCGCGCCTTCCGGGTGGGCTGGTTGCCCAGCCTGGGCTGGGCCGTGGGCGGAACGCTGCTCGTGCACCTGGCCTTCTACAAGCTGCTGCGCGTGCCGCTGCCCTGGGGCGTGCTGCGGCCGTTCTACTGATGACGATGGCGAACTCACGCCGCCCGATGCCGGCAGGCCACGCATGATCGACGCCGTGCAGGCCGCCTTCGGCCTCGTGTTCCAGCCCTATGTGCTGGTGGTCATCGTGTTGTCGGCGGCGTATGGCCTGTTCGTCGGCGCCATTCCGGGGCTCACGGCCACCATGGCCACGGCGCTGCTGGTGCCGGTGACCTTCTTCATGCCGCCGGTGCCGGCGGTGGCGGCCATCGTCACGGCCACCGCGATGGCCATCTTCAGCGGCGACATCCCGAGTGCGCTGCTGCGCATGCCGGGCACACCGGCCAGTGCGGCCTATGCCGACGAGGCCTACCTGCTCACCAAGAGCGGCCGCGCCGAACTGGCGTTAGGTGCCGGGCTCGTGTTCTCGGTGCTGGGCGGCATCTTCGGCGTGCTGGTGCTCATCATCGCCGCGCCGGCGCTGGCCGAGATCGCGCTGAAGTTCTCCAGCTTCGAGTACTTCTGGCTGGTGATGCTGGGCTTCACCTGCGCGGTGTTCATCTCGGGGGCCGATCGGCTCAAGGGCGGCGTGTCGCTGCTGCTGGGCCTGCTGATCTCTTGCGTGGGGCTGGAGAACCCGGCCGCGGCGCCGCGCTGGACCTTCGGCAACGCCGAGCTGACCGGCGGCATTCCGCTGATCCCGCTGATGATCGGCATGTTCGCGGTCTCGGAAGTGCTGCGTTATGCCGTGGCGCAGGTCAAGCCCGTGATGGCGGTGGAGCGACCCTTCGGCAACGTGTTCGCCGGCCAGTGGGCGCTGGTCAAGCAGTACCCCAAGCAGCTGTTCCGCGGCTCGGCGCTGGGCACCGCGGTGGGGGCGCTGCCCGGCGCTGGTGCCGACATCGCCGCGTGGATGAGCTATGCGATCTCCAAGCGCTTCAGCAAGGAGCCGCACAAGTTCGGCACCGGGCATGTGGAGGGCATCGTCGAGTCGGGCGCGGCCAACAACTCGGCGCTGGGCGGCGCGTGGATTCCGGCGCTGGTGTTCGGCATCCCGGGCGATTCGATCACCGCCATCGCCATCGGCGTGCTGTACATGAAGAACATGAACCCGGGGCCGACGCTGTTCGTGCACAACCCGCAGAACATCTACGCGGTGTTCATCGTCTTCATCCTGGCGCAACTGCTGATGCTGCCGCTGGGCTGGCTGGCCATCAAGGCGGCCAAGCGGGTGCTGCGCATTCCGGCGGCGGTGCTGATGCCGTTGATCATGCTGTTCTGCATCGTCGGCAGCTACGCCATCAACAACAGCAGCTTCGGTGTGGTGGTGATGCTCGTGGCCGGCGTGGCCGCCTTCTTCATGGAGCGCTGGGGCTTTCCGGTGGCGCCCACCATCCTGGGCGTGGTGCTGGGCACGATGCTCGAGGAGCACTTCTTCTCCAGCCTGGTGAAGGCCGACGGCAACCTGTTGGCGTTCTTCGAGCGGCCGATCGCCGGCGTGCTGGGTGGGGTCACGCTGCTGATCTGGGTCGGGCCGCTGCTGGCGCGCGCGGTGCGGCCGCGGCAAGCATCGCCGGTCACACCATCGGCCCCGTAGGCCCCGTTGGCCCTGTAGGCCCAGTAAGCCCAGTAAGCCCAGTAAGCCCAGCAAGCCCAGTAAGCCCATTGGGCCCGGTCGGCCCCGCAGGCAAGCGGCAGACCGGCCGCCCGGGCACGCGCGGGCCATCCGGCTTCCTCTAAACGGGCCCGACGACGGCGAGGCGCTGCGACGCCGCGACACGCCGTCATGGCGCAGACATCGCGCCGCCACGCAGGCGACATGCTTGCCTGTGAACGTCCAAGCGCGAACTGCTGCACGCGTGCGTGCCCGGGTGCGGGCGCAGCCGCCCCACGATCAGGGGGCACGGCGCGGTGCCGCGCCGTCGGTGGCGGCCACTTGGTGCAAGATGCCGCTGCCGTCGTCGCGTTGGGAGGCCCCGGGCCGTCATGGGGCCGCGCGGCGGCCAAGGCCACCTCACAGAGATCGAGCCGATGAGCACCCCGAAGATCCGCAAGGCCGTGTTCCCCGTGGCGGGGCTGGGCACGCGCTTCCTGCCGGCCACCAAGGCGCAGCCCAAGGAAATGCTGCCGGTGGTGGACAAGCCGCTGATCCAGTACGCGGTCGAAGAGGCTTACGCGGCCGGCGTGCGGCAGATGATCTTCGTGACCGGCCGCCACAAGCGCTCGATCGAGGACCACTTCGACCTCACCTGGGAGCTGGAGCAGGCGCTCGAAGAAGCCGGCAAGCAAGACCTGCTGGAAGTCGTGCGCCGCGTCAAGCCCGACGACATGGAATGCGTCTACGTGCGCCAGGCGCAGGCGCTGGGCCTGGGGCACGCCGTGATGTGCGCGGCGCGGCTGGTCAACGGCGACCCCTTCGCGGTGCTGCTGGCCGACGACCTGATGATCGGCGCCGAACCGGTGCTGGCGCAGATGGTGCGCCAGTACGAGAAATGGGGCAGCTCCATCCTCGCCGTGCGCGAGGTGCCGCGCGACCAGACGCGGCGCTACGGCATCGTCGACGGCGAGGCCCTGGACGATGCCATCGTCGACGTGCGCCGCATCGTCGAGAAGCCGGCGCCCGAGGTGGCGCCGTCGCGGCTGGGCGTGGCCGGGCGCTACATCCTCACGCCGGCCATCTTCCACGAGCTGGCGCACGGTGTGCGCGGGGTCGGCGGCGAGATCCAGCTCACCGACGGCATCGCCCGGCTTCTCGAGCGCGAGAAGGTGCTGGCCTACCGCTACCAGGGCACGCGCTACGACTGCGGCAGCCGCGAGGGCTTTCTCGAGGCCAATGTCGAGCTGGGCCTGGCGCACCCCGAGCTGGGCCCGGCGTTCCGGGCCTATCTCGACCGCGTGATCTGCAAGTAGCTCGCGGCGCGCGTCCGCACGCCCTGGCTCCGCCGAGGGCATCGGCCACACCGGCATGTGCCGCCGCCGTGCCGGGTACGCCTGCAAGTCAGCCGCGGCCGAGGCTGCGCCACAGCAGGCTCGCGCCGCTGGCCATCAGCAGCAGCCACACACCCTGGCGCACGCGCGCGGCGGGCAGGCGCGCGTGCAGGCGGCTGCCGATGAAGTAGCCCGCCGCACCGGCGGGCAGCGCGGCCAGCGCCGTGGTGAGCAGGCCGGGCTGGGCCATCAGGCCGTTGGCGAGAAAAAGCACGCCGCGCGTGCTGGCCGCACCGAGGATCAGCGTGGCCACGGTGGCGCGCAGACGCGAGGGGTCGCGCACGCGGCGCGCGAGGTACAGCGTGTACAGCGGGCCGCCGCTGCCGAACAGCGCCGAGAACACGCCGCCCACCAGCCCCGCGGGTACCGACCACCCGGCATGCGCCGGTGACGCTGCCGCGCCCTGCCGCCGATCGGCATGCAGGCTCCATGCCGCCACCGCCAGCACGAACGCGCCCAGCAGCGCCAGCAGCAGCGCCTCGGGTGCCTTGGCCAGCGCGGTGGCGCCGATGACCATGCCGGCCAGCAGCCAGGGCACCAGCCGCAGCAGCTCGCGGCCTTCGACGAGACGCCGGTTCTTCAAGCCCATGAAGCCGGCCGCGGCGAGGTCCAGCACCAGCATCATCGGCACCGCGAAGCGCAGCGGCATCCAGTGCGCCAGCAGCGGGATGGCGACGATGTTGGCGCCGAAGCCGCCGAAGCCGAACAGCGTGTAGCCGAGCATCACCGCGAAGCCCATCGCGGCGAGATCGGGCCAGGGCAGGTGCAGCATGTGCAGCGCTACCCGGTGCGTGTGCCGGGAGATCGCTGCGCGATCGCCCGCCCGGCGCCGCGCCACTGCCGCGCGGCCGCCGCGCGCATGCCGTTCAGTTCTGCTGCAGCCGGCGGTTCTTCACCACCTGCGCCCAGCGTTCGAACTCGCGGTCCATGTCGCGCGCGAACTCCGCGCTGGTGTTGGCGATCGGCGCCATGCCCTGCACGTACAGGCGCGCCTTGGTCTCGGTCTCGCCCATCACCCGGGCGGTATCGGCCTGCACCTTGGCGACGATGGCCGCCGGCGTGCCTGCCGGCGCGAGCAGGCCGAACCAGCCGCTGTTCTCGAAGTTGCGCAGCCCGGCTTCCTGAGCGGTGGGCACATCGGGCAGCAGCGGCGAGCGCTGCCGGCTCGTCACGGCCAGCGCCCGCAGCCGGCCCTTGCCCAAGAGCGCCGCGGCGGTGGCGAAGTTGCCCACCATCATCTGCACCTGCCCGCCGATGAGGTCGGTGTAGGCCGGTGCCTCGCCCTTGTAGGGCACGTGCGTGATGTCGATGCCGGCAGCGTCGGCGAAGTTCTCCGCCGCCATGTGCACCTGGCTGCCGACGCCCGCGCTGCCGAAGTTGATGGCGCCGGGCTTGGCCTTGGCCAGCGCGACGAGTTCCTTCAGCGACTTGTACGGCGACGCCTCCTGCACCACCACCAGCATCGGCCCGGCGGCCACGTTGGTGATCGGCACCAGGTCTTTCCTGGTGTCGAAGGGCATGCGCCGGTACAGGCTGGGGTTGATGGTGATGCTGCCCGAGGCCATCAGCAGCGTGGTGCCGTCGGGCGCAGACTTGGCCACCACGTCGGCGCCGACGTTGCCGCCCGCCCCGGCGCGGTTCTCGACCACGACGCTGTGGCCCCACAGCGCGCTGAGCTTCTGCGCCAGCATGCGGCCGATCACGTCGGTGGTGCCGCCGGGGGCAAACGGCACGACCAGCCGCACCGGTTTGCTCGGCCACGCGTCCTGCGCGCGCGCGGCACCTGCCCAGGCGCCGAGGGTGGCGCCAACGGCGCTCAGGGCACCCAGTCGGGCCAGCACGGTCCGGCGGCGCGGGTGGGGCGAACCCGGGTTGCCGAGGTGTCGAGGGTGGTTCATGCAGGTGCCTTCCTGGTCGTGAGCGTGGTTCGGTGTCGGGGCGGCCGCGCCGCCTGTGCGCCAAGGCGCGCCGGTGTGCCTGATTCGCAAGGCATCGGGCGGCCCGATTGTGGTGGGCTTGCGTCAGGACCGGGCGATGAGGTCGCTTGGGCGGCGCAGCGCCGGTGCCGGCTGGCCATCGATCATCACGTTGAGGCAGGCCGGCAGCCCACGGGCCATCGCCGCGCTGGCGCGTGCGAGTGCGGCCGGAAACTCGCTGGTGTCGCCGATGCGCTCGCCATGCGCGCCCAGCGCCGCGGCCACCTGGTCGTAGCGGGTGGGCAGCAGCTCGCAGCCGATGGCGCGGGCGGCGCCGTACTCGCGCAGCTGGATCTGGTATTCGGCGTTCCAGCGCGCGTCGTTGCCGACCACGGCCAGGAACGGCGCGCCGCAACGCACGGCGGTGTCCAGCTCGGCCATGTGAAAGCCGAAGGTGCCGTCGCCCATCACGGCCACGACGGGGGCGTCGGGCTCGGCCAGCCTCGCTGCCACCGCGAAGGGCAGGGCCGAGCCGATGGCGCCGGCGACTCCGTTGATCAGCCGCCGCGGCGCGCGGAGCACGGCCTGCGCCCATTGGCCGAACTCACCGCCGTCAGCGATGAAGATGCTGCGCGGGTGGCTGTCGAGCAGGGCCTGCAGCGGCTGCAGCGCCTGCACGGGGTGCAGCTGTTGCGGCTGCCCGGCGCGGGCCGCCGCCCAAGCCGGCGGCCGCCAGGCGAGGGCCTGGGCGACTTGGCGCAGCCACGGGCTGCGGTTGGCCGGCGGTGCGGACGCTGCGGCGCGCAGCGCCTGCACGGCTTGCCGTGGGTCGGCCTGCAAGGCCAGCTGCAAGTGGGGCCCGAGTGCCTGGCGCGCGCGTTGGAGCTCGCCGGCCTCCGCGTCCAGCTGGACGAATTGCGCATCGGGCGCAAAGAGGCCCGCGCCGCCGAAGCGCAGCGTGAAGTCGACCCGCTTGCCCAGCAGCAGCACGGCATCGGCGGCGGCCAGCACGGCGGGCAAGTCGCCCTGGGCCGGGTCGGACACGCCACGCGGGCTTTCCATCCCGATGACGGGCACCTGCAGCGCCTGCTGCAGCGCGGCGCAGGCGGCGGGCATCTCGCCGACGGCGGCCCACGGCCCGGCCAGGACGAGCGGCCGCTGCGCACGGCCCAGCCAACCGAGCACGTCATCGGCGTGGTTCGCGGCCAGCGGCAGCACGGGCGGCGCGAAGGCGTCGGAGGACAGCGGCGGCGGCGCTTGGGTCAGGCGCTGTTCGAGCAGGTCGCTGGGCAGGCTCAGGTGGACGGGCCCGGCGCGCCCGCCGCGTGCCAGAGCCATGGCGCGGGCCACGTCATGCCCGAGATCCCCGGCATGCTCGCTGGTCCAGGTGCCGCCCGGCTTGCACAGCGGGCGGGCGGCGTCGGCCTGGCGCATCTCCTGGAAGGCGCCCAGGCCGAGCTGCGCGCGCGGCGCATGCCCCGACAGCAGCAGCACCGGCGACTCGGCCATCGTCGCCGTGTACAGCGCGCCCAGCGCGTTGGCATGCCCGGGGCCGCCGGTGACCAGCGCCACGCCGGGCTGGCCGGTCAGCCGGGCCCAGGCGTCGGCCATGTGCACGGCGGCGGCCTCGTGCCGCACGTGCACGAGCCCGACGCCGCTGCCCGCCAACGCGTCGTAGACGGCCATGACGTGGTTGCCCGACAGCGAGAAAACGCGGGCCACGCCAGCCCGCTGCAGCGCATGGACGAGCAGATCGGCGCCGCGCATGGGGTGGGCAGAGGGCCGGGCGATGGCGGGCGGCGTCAGGTTGGGTCCGGCCGCCGGCGCCCGGGGCGCAGGCGCTACAGCAGGTGCTTCACGCCGTCCTGCTCGCCTTGCAGTTCGGCCAGCGTCTTGTTGATGCATTCCTGCGAGAAGGCGTCGATCTCCAGGCCCTGCACGATGCTGTACTTGCCGCCGGCGCAGGTGACGGGGTAGCCGAACACGATGTCCTTGGGGATGCCGTACTCGCCGTTGCTCGGCACGCCCATCGTCACCCACTCGCCGTTGGTGCCCGCCGCCCAGTCGCGCATGTGGTCGATGGCGGCGTTGGCGGCACTGGCCGCGGAGGACAGCCCGCGCGCGGCGATGATCGCCGCGCCGCGCTTGCCCACGGTGGGCAGGAACACGTCCTTGTTCCACGGCTGGTCGTTGATCATGGCCTTGACGCTTTGGCCTTCGATGGTGGCGAAACGGTAGTCGGCGTACATGGTGGGCGAGTGGTTGCCCCACACGCACAACTTCTTCAGTGCGGCCACCGGCTTGCCGGTCTTGGCGGCCAGCTGGCTGGCGGCGCGGTTGTGGTCCAGCCGCAGCATGGCGGTGAAGCTCTCGCGCGGCAGCGAAGGCGCGCTCTTCATCGCGATGTAGGCGTTGGTGTTGGCGGGGTTGCCCACCACCAGCACCTTGACGTTGCGGCTGGCGGCCTTGTCCAGCGCACGGCCCTGCGCGGTGAAGATCTGCGCGTTGGCGGCCAGCAGGTCGGCACGCTCCATGCCGGGGCCACGCGGGCGAGCGCCCACCAGCAGCGCGTAGTCGGTGTCCTTGAATGCGGTGTTAGGGTCGCTGTGCGCCTGCATGCCGGCCAGCAGCGGGAAGGCGCAGTCCTGCAGCTCCATCATCACGCCTTCGAGGGCCTTCTGCGCCTTCTCGTCGGGGATCTCGAGCAGCTGCAGGATCACCGGCTGGTCGCCGCCCAGCATCTGGCCGCTGGCAATGCGGAACAGCAGCGCATAACCGATCTGGCCGGCGGCACCGGTGACCGCCACGCGGACGGGCTTCTTGCTCATGAGGGGCTCCTGTGGTGAAGGGGGGGCGTGATGCTGCCTCGAAGGCGGCGCGGCCCGCGTGCGAATAGCTCAAAGGCTGCTCAGGTGGTGCCGCGGCAACGGCCGGGCAGCGGCGCGCGATTCTAGACAGCGGCCTGACGCGACTCTTATGTCTTATGCATGAGTTTGGCGCAGAATCGGGGCATGGCCGAGACCACGCACTCATCGCGTGCCGACAGCGCCCCTTTGGCGGGCGTGGCCGAGGGCGTGGCACCGGCCGGGCCGCTGCCCGCATTTGCACCGCTGTACCAGCAGATCAAGTCACTGCTGCTGCGCAGCCTGCAGCTGGGCGAGTGGCAGCCCGGCCAGCCGATCCCCAGCGAGATGGAGCTGGCCTCGCGCTACCGGGTCAGCCAGGGCACGGTGCGCAAGGCCATCGACGAGCTGGCGGCCGAGAACCTGCTGGTCCGTCGCCAAGGCAAGGGCACCTTCGTGGCCACCCATGCCGAGGAGAAGACGCAGTACCGCTTCCTGCGGCTGGCGCCCGATGCCGGCGGGCCGGCGCAGCTGCAGCGCCGGCTGCTCGACTGCCGGCGCATGCGCAGCACGCCCGAGGTGGCGGCGGCGCTGCAGCTGCCCGCGGGCGAACCGGTGGTCGAGGTGCGCCGGCTGCTGCTGGACGGTGAGCGGCCGGTGGTGCTGGACGACCTGTGGCTGCCCGGCGCGGCCTTCAAGGGCCTGGATGCCCAGACGCTGCAGCAGTGGCGCGGCCCGCTGTACCGGCTGTTCGAGTCGGAGTACTCGGTGCGCATGATCCGCGCCGAGGAACAGCTGCGCGCGGTGGCCGCCAGCGCCGAGGAGGCCGCCTTGCTGCAGGTGGCGCCGGGGGCTGCGCTGCTCTCGGTGGAGCGCCGCTCGTTCACCTACGGTGACCGGCCGGTGGAGCTGCGCCGCGGGCTCTATCACACCGATCGGCATCACTACCGCAACGTGCTGAGCTGAGGCCGCGAGCCGGGCGGCGCGGGTCGATCGTGTCCCGGCTCGGGCGGGCCTGGCGAGTGACGCCGCCATTGCCCAAGCGCCCCAGGCGCTGCCGGCGCGGTGTGCCGGCTTCGGCTTCGCGTAAGCCTGCTGCATTGCAATAGACTTCATCGGTTCCGGCCGCCGGACCCCCGAACACAACACGCACACGAGACGAAGAGGGCCTTTCACGATGGCAGGCATGGCAGACAGCTCCGCCGCGGGCGCCCGGCGCGCCGCCCAGCGGCCCGGCACGATGCGGCTGATCGATGCGCTCGGCTACCGGCTGCCGGTGGCCGGCGTGGTCTCGATCCTGCACCGCGCCAGCGGCGCGCTGATGTTCGCGCTGCTGCCGTTCGTGGTGTGGCTGTTCGATGTTTCTCTCAGCAGCGAGGCCAGCTACGAGCGCTTCACCGCCGCCTACGCGGTGGGCCTCGGCGGTTTGCCGGCCTGGGCGGTGAAGCTCGTGACGCTGGCGCTGATCTGGTCGTATCTGCACCACGCCATCGCCGGCGTGCGCCACCTGTGGATGGACGCCACGCACAGCGTCAGCCTGGAGCAGGGGCGCAACTCGGCCATCGCCACGCTGGCCATCAGCATCTTCCTGACGCTGGGCCTGATGGGCAAGCTGTTCGGCTGGTACTGAGAAGGGGCCCCGCGGCATGTCGGTCAACTATGGTTCCAAGCGCGTCGTCGTCGGCGCGCACTACGGCTTTCGCGACTGGTTGAGTCAGCGCGTCACGGCTGCGCTGATGGCGGTGTTCACGCTGGTGCTGCTGGTGCAACTGATGTGGCCGGGCCGCAAGCTGGGCTACGACAGCTGGGCGGCCATCTTCTCGGCGCAATGGATGAAGGTGCTGACCTTCACGATGATCGTTGCGCTCGGCTGGCACGCCTGGGTGGGCATGCGCGACATCTGGATGGACTATGTCAAGCCGGTGGGCGTGCGCCTCGTGCTGCAGGTGCTGACCATCGTGTGGCTGGTCGGGTGCATGGGCTGGATGGTGCAGGTGCTTTGGCGGCTGTGACCCGCGGGCGGGGCTGCCGGGCCCCGGGAAGCGTCGGCCCCGGACGAACAAGAGACAAGCGAACAAGATGGCAATGAACTCCAGGTCCCTCCCCAGGCGGCGCTTCGACGTCGTCGTCGTCGGTGCCGGCGGCTCGGGCATGCGCGCATCGCTGCAGCTTTCGCTGGCGGGGCTGAACGTGGCGGTGCTGTCCAAGGTGTTCCCCACGCGCAGCCACACGGTGGCGGCGCAAGGCGGCATCGGTGCGAGCCTGGGCAACATGGCCGAGGACAACTGGCACTTCCACTTCTACGACACGGTCAAGGGCTCCGACTGGCTCGGCGACCAGGACGCCATCGAGTACATGTGCCGCGAGGCCGCCCGCGTGGTCTTCGAGCTCGAGCACATGGGCATGCCGTTCGACCGCAACCCCGACGGCACGATCTACCAGCGCCCGTTCGGCGGCCACACCGCCAACTACGGCGAGAAGCCCGTGCAGCGCGCCTGCGCCTCGGCCGACCGCACCGGGCACTCGATGCTGCACACGCTGTACCAGCAGAACGTGCGCGCGCGCACCAACTTCTTCGTCGAGTGGATGGCGCTCGACCTCATCCGCGACACCGACGGCGACGTGCTCGGCGTCACCGCGCTGGAGATGGAAACCGGCGAGGTCTACATCCTCGAGGCCAAGGTCACACTGTTCGCCACCGGCGGCGCCGGGCGCATCTACGCGGCCAGCACCAATGCCTTCATCAACACCGGCGACGGCCTGGGCATGGCGGCGCGCGCCGGCATCCCGCTGGAAGACATGGAGTTCTGGCAGTTCCACCCCACCGGCGTGCACAACGCCGGTGTGCTGCTGACCGAAGGCTGCCGCGGCGAAGGCGCCATCCTGCGCAACAGCAACGGCGAGCGCTTCATGGAGCGCTATGCGCCCACGCTGAAGGACCTGGCGCCGCGCGACTTCGTCAGCCGCTGCATGGACCAGGAGATCAAGGAAGGGCGCGGATGCGGTCCGAACAAG
>JAEUPC010000232.1 GCA_016789865.1 Rubrivivax sp. | reverse complement strand
AAGACAGCGCGAATGCCCGACTCCTCCAGCGCGTCGATGGCGGCGTCGGTCATCTCGGCGTCGCGCACGATGTGGCACCAGTCCACGATGGTGGTGGTGCCACCGCGCAGCTGGTTGAGCGCGCCGAGCAGGTTGCCCAGGGAGACGTCGCGCACGCCGTAGCGCGTGGCGAGGTTCTTGTGCATGTTGGCGTGGTAGTCGCGGCTGCCCACCCAGTCGGCACCGATGCCGCGCAGCTGGAACTCCCAGGTGTGGATGTGCGCGTTGACAAGACCGGGCGTGACGATGCGGCCACGCGCGTCGAGCACCTCGGCACCGTCGACCGCGCCGCCGCCGAGGTTGGGGCCGACGGCGGCGATGCGTTCGCCATCGACGAGGATGTCGGCGCGCTCGTGGTCACCGACGGCGGGGTCCATGGAGAGGATGCAGGCATCGCGGATCAGGAGCCGCATGGGCGTCGTTCCTTCAGTTCGATCGGGGCACGGCGGTGGCCGGCATGGCGTGACCGTAGCACGGGCGGTGCGGGAGGTGACCCCGTATCGACGCCAGTGTCGGGCGCTGCTCGGGGCCGGCGCGCTAAGGGGGTGCAACAGCCTCGGATGGCTCACATGGCGAGCGGTCGAAAATACCTGCGTTCTGCGGTGCTCGAGGATCGGCGCGGGCAAGGCCGGGGGCGGCACCCTGGCAGGGCTTAGCTGCGGCGGTCGGGCCCTGGGGGCCCGACTCCCCTGCGCTGCTCGAGTTGGGGTCGCGCTCACAACTCGCTTCACTCGCTGCGCTCGTTTCGCTCAAACAGTGTTCGCGAGTCAGTTTACGAAGCGCGCGAGTACGCGCGCCGACCCCAACCCTGCGCTGCTCAGCGCACGCAGATGCGCCCCGCCAGGGTGCCGCCCCCGGCCTTGCAAGCGCCAGCAGCTGACTTCAAGAGTCAAAGGCCATTCACCCGGCAAAGACCAGAGACGCTCTTCGAGGACAACCACTGGCTCTGCAAAGGGCTGTGCGGGCTCGGCGCGGCGCGCATCTGCAGCGCTGAGCAGCGCAGGGCTTCTGGCCGCGCGCGTACTCGCGCGCTTCCACCTCTGACTCGCGAACACTGTCTGAGCGGAACGAGTGCAGCGAGTGAAGCGAGTTGTTCGCGCGACCCCAGGCCGAGCAGCGGAAGGCAGTCGGGCCCCCCAGGGCCCGACCGCCGCAACTAAGCCCCGACGGGCTCCCGCCCGTGGCCTTGCCCGCGCCGCTCGTCGAACGCGCGGCCTATGCAGTCAGCAGAAGCATCACCACTGAGCCGGGCCAGCTTAGAACGGGTAATGTCTCTCCCCCGTCTGCACCGTGATCCACCGCAGCTCGGTGAACTCCGCAATCCCCGCCCGCCCGCCGAAGCGCCCCATCCCGGAGCCCTTGACGCCGCCGAACGGCATCTGCGCCTCGTCGTGCACGGTGGGCCCGTTCACGTGGCAGATGCCGCTCTCGATGCGCCGCGCCACCGCAATCGCGCGCGCCGTGTCCTTGCCGAACACCGCCGCAGACAACCCGTATTCGTTGTCGTTCGCGCAGGCCACGGCCTCGTCCACGCCGTCCACGCGCACCACGCACTTCACGGGGCCGAAGGTCTCCTCGTGGTAGATGCGCATCTTCGGCGTCACGTGGTCGAGAACTGTCGCGGGCATCAGCGTGTTGTCGGCCTTGCCGCCGCACACCAGCTTGGCGCCCTTGGCTAGCGCGTCGTCGATGAGCGCGTTGCAGTGCTCCACCGTGCCCATGCCGATGACGCTGCCCAGCACCACGGGGTCGGGCTTGCGCGGGTCGCCCAGTGGCAGCGCCTTCGCCTTCTTCACGAACTGGGCGACGAAGTCGTCGGCGATCTTGCGGTCGCAGATGATGCGCTCGGTGCTCATGCAGATCTGGCCGCTGTTGGCAAAGGCGCCGAAGGCGGCGCCGTTCACCGCGGCTTCGATCTCGGCGTCGTCCAGCACCACCAGCGGCGCCTTGCCGCCGAGCTCCAGCACCACGGGCTTGAGGTACTTGGCGCAGGTCATCGCGATGAGCTTGCCCACGCGCGTGCTGCCGGTGAAGTTCACGCGCCGCACGGTGGGGTGCGCCACCATCGCCTCCACCACCGCACCCGCGTCGGCCGGGGCGTTGGTGATGTAGTTGACGACGCCCGGCGGGAAGCCCGCGTCCTGGAACGCCTCGATGATGAGCTGGTGCGTGCGCGGGCAGTTCTCGCTGCCCTTCAGGATGACCGTGTTGCCACACGCCAGCGGCGTGGCGATGGCGCGCACGCCCAGGATGATGGGCGCGTTCCACGGCGCGATGCCCAGCACCACGCCGGCCGGCTGGCGCACGCCCATCGCGAGTGACCCGGGCACGTCGGAGGGGATGACTTCGCCGCCGATCTGCGTGGTGAGCGATGCCGCCTCGCGGATCATGCCGGCCGCCAGCATCACGTTGAAGCCGGCCCACATGCCGGTGGCGCCGGTCTCGGCGGGCACGGCCTCGATGAATTTGGGCGTCTTGGCCTCCAGCGCGTCGGCCGCCTTCAGCAGCAGCATGCGGCGCTCGCTCGGGCCGGTGTCCTTCCAGGTCTTGAAGGCCTCGGCCGCGGCGTCGCAGGCGGCCACCGCGTCGGCGGCCGACGCGGCCGGCGCGCGCGTGGCCACGCTGCCGTCCAGCGGGTTGCGGCGGTCGAAGGTGGCGCCCTTCTCGGCGCTGACGGCCAGGCCGTTGATGAGCATGGAAAGGTCGGACACGGGGCTCTCCTTCGTGGCGATGCCAGCGGCGCGGCTGGCCGAGGTTCGTTCGTCTGTCTTGCCGAGATACGCCTCTCGGATGACGGTGCTGCGCGCCAGCAGGCTGGCGGGGCCGCTGGCGACGATGCGCCCGCGCTCCAGCACGTAGCCGCGGTCGGCCACGGCCAGCGCCTTCTTCACGTTCTGCTCCACCATCAGCACGGTGGTGCCGGCGTCGGCGATGCGCCGGGCCATGCCGAGCAGCTCGTCCACCATTCTGGGCGCCAGGCCGAGCGAGGGCTCGTCGAGCATCAGCAGGCGCGGCTTGCTCATCATCGCCCGGCCCACGGCCACCATTTGCTGCTCGCCGCCGCTCATGGTGCCGGCACGCTGGCCGATGCGCTCGGCGAGCTTGGGGAACAGCGCCAGCACTTCATCGAGGCGGCGCGCGCGCTCTTCCTTGGTGCCGAGCCAGCCACCGAGTTCGAGGTTCTCGCGCACCGTCATCTGGGCAAAGAGCTGGCGGCCTTCGGGCACCAGCGTGAGGCCCCGCTCGACGATCTCGCTCGTCTTCGCCTCGGGGTCGAGGATCTCGCCGTCGAACCACAGCGTGCCGGCGGCGCGCGGAATCAAGCCGGTGATGGCCTTGAGCAGCGTGGTCTTGCCCGCGCCGTTGGGGCCGAGGATCACGGTGAGGCCCGGCCGCGCTTCGAGGCGGATGTCGCGCAGCACGAGAAAGGGGCCGTAACCTGCGGAAAGGCCGATGACCTTGAGGTGCGCCAGGCGGACCCCCAGCGCGTCTTCGAGTTCGTTCTTCACGCCGCCTCCACCATCTCGTCGCCGAGATACGCCTCGATCACCTCGGCGTTGCGCACCACCTCGGCCGGCGTTCCGTCGGCGATCTTGCGGCCCTGGTGCAGCACGATCACGCGCTCCACGTACTTCAAGAGCGTGGTCACCGCGTGCTCGATCCAGATCACGGTCAGGTCGAGCTCGTCGCGAAAGCGCCTGATCAGCTGCGCCATCGAGTCGATCTCGGCTTCGGTCAGGCCGGCGGCCACTTCGTCCAGCAGCAGCAGCTTCGGCCGCGTGGCCAGCGCCATGCCGATTTCCAGAAGCCGCTGCTGGCTGGGTGTGATGGCGGCGGCGGGCAGGTCCTTCTGCTCGGCCAGGCCCACCACGTGCAGGATGCTGTCTTCGTCCTTCAGCAGCCAGGCGCCCGCGCGGTGGCGGCCCGCAAACTGCAGGCCGAAGTCCACATTCGCGGCCACCGAAAGGCTGCCGAAGATGCGCGGCGTCTGGAACGTGCGCGCGATGCCGAGGGCGGCGTACTTGTGCGGCTTGCTGCCGGTGAGCCGGCGGCCCATCGCGTAGAGCTCGCCGCCGGTGGGTTGCTGCACGCCCGAGAGCGAGTTGAAGAACGTGGTCTTGCCCGCGCCGTTGGGGCCGATGATGCCCACCAGCTCGCCCGCAGCGAAGGCGGCGCTCACGTCGTCCACGGCCACCAGGCCGTCGAAGCGCACGGTGACGTGGCGCGCTTCCAGCACGGGGTGGCCGTTCACGGCCAAGCCCTTCTCAGGCCGGCGAGCACCCGGCCGATCATGAACCCACCCCGTAGCGCGCCTCGCGCTCGCGGCGCGCCGCGCGCTTGGCCTTGTCTTCGCGCTCGCGCCACCAGCCGCGGATGTCGTCGCGCCACTGGCGCAGGCTCGCCCAGCGCATCGAGGCCAGCCCGCCCGGCAGGTACAGCACGCACAGGATGAGCAGCAAGCCCAGCGCCATCAGGTACAGCTGCGGCGCCTGCAGCCGCAGCGTCTCGGCCAGCAGGCTGAAGACGATGGCGGCGATCAGCGGCCCCCACAGCGTGGCCACGCCACCGATCAGCGCGATGAGCACGGTCTGAAAGCCGATGAAGGGGTTGAAGACGGTGGCCGGGTCGATGTAGGTCCAGCGCACGCTCATCGCCGCGCCCACGGCGCCGGCAAACGCGGCGGTGAGGGCAAAGCCCAGCACCTTGACCAGACGCGTGTTGACGCCCAGCGTCATGGCGCGCTGCTCGTCGGCGCCGATGCCCTGCAGCGCCAGGCCGAAGCGCGTGCGGCGCGCCAGCAGGCTCACCGCCACCGCCAGCACCGCCAGGCCGGCGACCGTGAGGTAGACGGTGTCGCGCTCGGGCACGGTGCTGAGCACGCGGCCCACGGTGCCGGTGACCTTTTTCTCCCAGTAGGTGAGGGCGTGCCGGATGAGCTCGGTCATGCCGAAGGTGAGCACCGCGAAGTAGGTGCCGCGCAGGTGCAGCACCGCACTGCCCATCACCACCGCCACCGCCGCGGCGACCGCGGCGCCCAGCGCGATGACGCCGGACCACCCGAGCTGCTCGATGGTGAGCGCGCCGGTGTAGGCGCCGATGCCGAAGAAGGCCGAGGTCGCCAGCGACAGGTAGCGCGTGGTGCCGCAGAAGAGAGTCCAGCTCGTGGCCAGCGCGATGTACATCAGGCAGGTCAGCGCCATCGACACCGCGAACTCGCTGCCGTAGTGCGGGATGGCCAGTGCCCAGCCGGTGAGGGCGAACAGCACCCACACATCGCGGCCCATGCCGCGGGCGTCGAGCACCCAGCCGAACAGGCGCTCACGCAGGCGCAGGTGCCAGGGGTCGCTGCTGGTCACATGGCGCATCAGGGCTCCCCCCCGAAGCGGCCTGCGGCCGCCTCCCCCCCAGGGGGGCACTGCCGGCGGCCCGGCAAAGCGGGTTCCGCGGCGGTTGCTTGGCTTTGTCGCTGCACTTTCACTTCCGCTTGTTGAACAGGCCGTTCGGCTTCCACAGCAGCACCGCGATGAATACGGCGTAGCTGAGCAAAGACTTCAGCGAGGGATTGGTGAAGTGCATGCCCACCGCCTCGATGACGCCCAGCGCCAGGCCACCGGCCAGCGCGCCACCCATGTGGCCGAAGCCACCCAGCGTGATGACGATGAGCGCCGTCACCGTATAGGGTTCGCCCATCGACGGCGTGATGGTGTAGGCGGTGGAGAGCAGGCAACCGGCCACGCCGGAGAGGCCCAGCCCCGCGCCGAACATCAGCGGATGCAGCCGCTCGGTGTCGATGCCCACCAACTGCGCCCCAGCCGGGCTTTGCATCAGCGCGCGCACGCCCTTGCCCCACAGCGTGAGGCGCAGCACCACGATCAAGGCGATGCTGAAGGCGAGCGACAGCGCCAGCAGCAGCAGCTTGTTGCCCGCGAACTGCGTGCCGGCTCCGAGCGCCGGCAGGGGCACGGGGTCGGTGAGGTAGTCGTAGCCGCGCAGGTCGCCGCCCCAGGTGAGCTGCGCGAAGTTCTGCACCAGGAACATCAGGCCGAAGGCCACCATCAGGCCACGCGCTTCGAAGATGTCGAGGTCGGGGCTGGTCTCGGCCAGGCGCTTGAAGGTGAGGCGGTGGATGCCGATGCCGATGGCCATCAGCAGCGCGAAGCTCAGAGGGATCATCGCCAGCGGCGACCAGCCCCAGGCGGTGGTGGCCATCCAGGTGAGGAAGGCGCCGAGCATCAGGAACTCGCCATGCGCGATGTTCAGGATGCGCATCAGCCCGTACTGCAGGTTCAGGCCCAGGCCGACCAGCGAGTACACCGCGCCGGTGATGAGGCCGGAGATGATGAGCTCGAACCAGGCGGTGGCGGTCATCGCTGGTCGCCTGCCGTTCTCGGCTGGTTCTGCCTCGGTGCGGTTGTGCGGGGCGGCGTTCGAAGGTTGTGGCGGCAAAGCCGCCGGTGCGCTGGCCGGTGCGGGCGCAGTCCGCGCCCGGGCCTGCGGCCCGCGGCATTGCCGCGCAACCCATCGTGCGCCACGGCTTTCGGCCCGTTCACCCGCTCAACGTCCTGAAGCGAGATCCCTCATACCCAGGCCGGCTTGTTCGAATTCAAAGGCGCCGTGGCCGAGGTCTTCGGCCAAACCACCTCGAACTCGCCCTTCTGCCACTGCGCCACCGTGCCCGGAACGCCCACGTTCTCGCTGCCCTGGAAACGCACCTTGCCGATGATCGTGTCGTGCGTGGTGTTGGCCACGTAATCGCGCATCGCCTTGCGGTCCAGCCCCACCTTCGCCACCGCCGCCGTGAGGACCTGCAGCCCGGCCCAGCAGTGGCCGCTGGCCCAGCGGTCGGGCTCCTTGGCGGCGCCGAACTTCTTCACGTGGGCGTCGAAGTAGGCCTTTGCGCCCGCGCTCGTCTTGGCGTTCCAGCTGCCCATGCCGAGCACGCCTTCGGCGCCTTCCTTCATGACGTTGCGGTACAGCTGGAATGCCGTGCCCACGCTGGCATAGAAAAACTTCGGGTTGAAGCCGATCTCCTTGCTCTGCCGGCTGGCGAGGATGGTGTCTGGCGGGTAGGTCAGGCCGATGAACGCATCGGGGTTCCTGTCCTTGATGCCGCGCAGCACCGGGCTCAGGTCCTTCACGCCCAGCGGGTAGCTCTTCTCGTCGACCACCGTGATGCCGCTGCCGCCCAGCGCCACCTTCAGCGCCGCGAAGTTCTCGATGCCGAACAGGTCGTCCACATACACCACGGCGGCCGACTTCGCGCCGTTGGCCTTCAGCATGTCGACCAGCGCCTCCATCATCGGCTTGGGTTGCTGCAGCAGCAGGAAGAAGTACGGCAGCTTCATCTCCACCAGCCGGCGCGAAAGCGCCGTGGGCGCGAGGAACGGGTAGCCGTACTTGTTGGCCAGCGGCGCCACGGCGAAATTGGCGTTGCTGCCCCAAGGTGGCAGGACGAGGTCGACCTTGTCGCTGCCCATCAGCTTCTCGTAGGTGCGCACCACCGTTTCCATGTCGCTGCGGTCGTCGCTGCTGATGAGTTCGATGGGGCGGCGCGCGCCTTTCACGATCAGGCCGCCGGCGGCGTTCTGCTGCTCGGCCCACAGCAGGAAGTTCGGCTCCTGGCTCGTCTGCGCGCCCACGCTCCACGGGCCCGTGCGCGCCATCGCGTAGCCCACGCGCACCGGGCCGCCTTGCGCCTGCACGAAGCCGGGCAGCCCCGCGGTGGCGGCGCCCGCGGCGAGCGCCTGCACGATGCGGCGGCGGCGCAGGTTGGAAGGCAGGGCGGTGGGCAAGGTGGGCATGGCGTCTCCTGTCGGGTGAGGGGGCTGACGGCGCCATTCTGGGATAGGCGTTGCGCGCCGCGCTTTGCCAGCCGTGCACGGCCACTTGCCGGCGCGTGCACGCGACCCTGGGACTTACCCGCGGCGCCACGGGGTGACGGGCCCCGCCATGGGCCCGGGCGCACACGAGCGGGGCCGCCACCGCTAAGCTCGCGCCCCCATGAAGCCGCAGCTGATGGACACCCGCGAAGTCGCCGCCGGCGAGCGCGTGGCCTTCTGGCGCGGCTGGATCGCACAGCTGTTCCAGGGCCTGAAGGCCGACGAGTACGGCGACGCCGATTTCTCCGGCCGCGCCAGCACCTGGCATGCCGGCGAGGTGGTGCTCACGCACCTGGAGGCCACGCGCCACCGCGTGATGCGCTCCAGCGCCCTCGCGCGTGCGACGGAAGCGCCTTACCTCAAGATCGTGGCGCCCTGGGTCGGCTGTGCGGGCGTGGAGCAGAAGGGCCGCGAGACCTGGGTGACGCCGGGCCAGTGGAGCATCTACGACACCACCGACAGCTACGCCGTGGCCAACCCCGAGCGGGTGGAGCACCTGATCGTGATGCTGCCCAAGCGCGCCTTCGCCGAGCGCGGCGTGAACGCGGGAATGCTCGAGGCACTGATGGCGCGGCGCCTGGGCGGCAGCGGGGGCATCTCACGGCTGGCGCTGGACACCATGCGCAACGCCTTCCGCGAACTGCCCAGCATGCCCGAGGCCAGCGCGCGCGGCGTGGGCGATGCCATCACGCAGCTCGTGCACCTGTCGCTGCTCGACCTGGCCGGCCAGGCCACGGCGCAAACGCAGCGCGAGGCGCTGCGCGAGCGCATCAAGCAGCACGTGGCGCAGCACCTGGCCGACCCGGGCCTGACGGTGGACGCCATTGCGCGCGCGCTCAACGTCAGCCGCCGGCAGCTGTACAACGCCCTTGCCGAAGAAGCCGACGGCGTGGCCGGCTACGTGCTCGCGCGGCGGCTGGAAGCGTGCCGGCAGGCGTTTGCCGACAAGGCCAGCGCGCAGCGCTCGATCACCGAGATCGCGCTGGCCGCGGGCTTCCAGAACATGGCGCACTTCAGCCGCGTGTTCCGCGCGCACCTGGGCGTGGCGCCCAGCGACTACCGGCGCGGGGCGGCGGCGTAGCGCCGGCGCGCCGGGCGCCGCTCACAGGTCGGCCGGCATTTCACAGCGGGCACCGGCGTACTCGGGCGGGCACACGCACTCGGTGAGGCCGCTCCCGCCGAGCAGCACGAGGTTGCCGCCGTTGAAGCAGTAGCCGTTGCCGTTGTCGGGCGTGATCGTCAACGTGAATGTGCGCGACACCGCGGTGAAGTTGGGTGTTGCGGCGCGGGTGACGGTGACGGTGGTGCTGGCGGGGGTCGATCGCGGGTAGGTCACGGTGAAGGCCGACCGGATCGACCAGCTCGGCCCGCTGTAGTACTGGGCGTTGCGCCCCTGCATCACGCCGGCGTTGCCCACCGTCATCGCATCGCCGATGCGCAGCACCACGGCCGGGTTGCCCGAGGTGACGCCGATATCGGCCGAGTTGGCGGTGGGCGCCCCCAACGTGAGCGTGTAGGGAACGTGGAGGGCATGCGTCTGCGACGGGCAGCTCGTGGTGTCGTCGGAGATGCAGATCTCGGAGTAATCCCAGCTCAGGATGCTGAGGTCGGGAAGGGCCGCCAGCGTGGGCGTCTTCTTCGACACCGTCAGCGTGGCGCTGGTGGCGGCGGTGGCATAGCTGCCGTCGGCCGCCTGGCTGGCGGTGATGGTGGCGGTGCCGGCGCCGACGACGGTGACCGTGCTGCCGCTCACCGTGGCCACGGCGGTGTCGCTGCTCGTGTAGCTGAAGGCGCCAGCGCTGTTGCTCGTGGGCGGGGTGAGCGCGAAGTCGGCGTCGCCATAGGTCTTGCCGGCAACGCTGAAGCTGCCCAGCGTGGGCGCCTGGGCGCCGACCGTGAGCGTGGCGGTGATCGCCGCGCTGCCGTAATGGCCGGCCGCTGCCTGCGTGGCGGTGAGCGTCGTGCTGCCCACGCCCTGCAACGTGACCGTGTTGCCGCTGACCGTGGCCACTGCGGTGTTGCTGCTGGTGTAGGTGAAGCTGCCGGCGCTGTTGCTGCTGGGGGCGGAGAGCGCGAACGGCGCATCGCCCAGCGTCTTGCCGAGGGCGCTGAAGCCGCCCAGCGTGGGCGTGGCGGCAGCCACCACCAGGGCGCCCGTGGTGCTGGCGCTGGCGTAGTGGCCGGCCGCCGCCTGCGTGGCGGTGATCGTGGTGCTCCCGGCGCCGGTGATCGTGACCGTGTTGCCGCTGACCGTGGCCACCGCGGTGTTGCTGCTGGCGTAGCTGAAGCTGCCGGCGCTGTTGCTGGTGGGCGCGGTGAGCGCGAACGCTGCATCGCCGAACGTCTTGCCCGGCACCGTGAAGCTGCCCAGCGTGGGCGTGGCGGTGGTCACCGTGAGCGTCGCGGCGATGGCGCCGCTGCCATAGTTGCCCGCGGCGGCCTGCGTGGCGGTGAGGGTGGCTGTGCCCGCGCCGACCACGGTGACGATGCTGCCGCTGACCGTGGCCACCGCGGTGTTGCTGCTGGCGTAGCTGAAGCTGCCGGCGCTGTTGCTGCCGGGCGCGGTGAGCGTGAAGGGCGCGTCGCCGTAGGTCTTGCCGATGGCGCCGAAGCCGCCGAGCGTGGGCGCCACCGCTGCCACCGTGAGCGTGGCCGTGGCGCTGGCGGCGGTGTAGTTGCCGGCGGCGGCTTGCGTGGCGGTGATCGTGGCGCTGCCGGCGCCGACCGCGGTGACGGTGTTGCCGCTCACCGTGGCCACGGCCAGGTTGTCGCTGGTGTAGGTGAAGGTGCCGGCGCTGTTGGAAGCCGGCGGCGTCAGCGCGAAGGCGGCGTCGCCGTAGGTCTTTGTGTAGGGGCCGAAGCTGCCCAGCGTGGGCACCGCCGGCGCCACGGTGAGCATCACGCTGGTCGAGGCGGCGTTGTACCCGCCGCTGGCCGCCTGCTGCGCGGTGAGCAGTGCCGTGCCGGCGCCGACGATGGTCACCGTGTTGCCGCTGACCGTGGCCACCGCCGTGTTGCCGCTGGTGAAGCTGAAGGCGCCGGGGCTGGTGGAACTGGGTGCCGTGGGCGCGAAGGGGGCGTCGCCAAAGTTGCGGCTGAACGGCCCGAACGCGCCCAGCGACGGGTTGGCGCCGTTCACCGTGAGCGTGGCCGTGATGCCGGCCGAGCTGAAGCCGCCGGCGGCGGCCTGCGTGGCGGTGAGCGTGGTGGTGCCGGCGCCGGTGATGGTGACCGTGTTGCCGCTGACCGTGGCCACCGCCGTGTTGCTGCTGGCGTAGCTGAAGGCGCCGGCGCTGTTGGAGCTGGGCGCGGCAAGCGTGAAGGCGGCATCGCCGTAGGTCTTGGTCAGCGCGCCGAAGTTGCCGAGCGTGGGCACGGTGCTGCCCACGGCCAGCGTGGTGCTGGTGCTGGCGCCGAGGTAGTTGCCGTGCGCGGCCTGCGTGGCGGTGAGGGTGGCCGTGCCCACGCCGACCACCGTGACCACGTTGCCGCTGACCGTGACCACACCGGCGTTGCTGCTGGCGTAGCTGAAGGCGCCGGCGCTGGTGCTGGCCGGCGCCGTGAGCGTGTAGGGCGCGGCGTTGGAGGCCAGGCTGATGGGCGCGAAGGTGCCCAGCGTCGGCGGGGCCGCGGCCACCGTCAGCGGGGCCGAGATGCTGGCCGCGGCAAAGTTGGCGGTGGCCGCCTGCGTGGCCGTGATCGTGGTGGTGCCCACGCCGGCCAGCGTGACGGTGCTGCCGCTCACCGTGGCGACGGCCGGGTTGCTGCTGGCGTAGGTGAAGGCGCCGCCGCTGGTGGAGCTGGGTGCGGTGAGCGCGTAGGCAGCGTCGCCGAACGTGCGGCTGGTGGCGCCGAAGCCGCCAAGCGTGGGCAGGGCCGGCTGCACCGTCAGCGTGGCTGACGTGGTGCCGGCGCCGTAGCCGCCGGCGGCGGCCTGCGTGGCCGTGAGCGTGGTGGTGCCGGCGCCGACGATCGTCACCGTGCTGCCGCTGACCGTGGCCACCGCGGCGTTGCTGCTCGTGTAGCTGAGCGCGCCTGCGCTGTTGGAGGTGGGCGCAGCGAGCGTGAACCCGGCGTCGCCGAAGGTCCGGGTGAGCGGGCCGAAGCCCGCAAGCACCGGCAGGCCCGTGCCCACCGTGAGCGTGGCCGCGATGCTGCCGCCGGCGTGGTTGCCCTGCGCAGCCTGGGCGGCGGTGAGCGTGGTGGTGCCCGCCCCGACGATCGTCACCACCGGTCCGCTGACCGTGGCGACGAGCGTGTCGCTGCTCGAGTAGGTGATCGGCGCGGGGCTCTGGCTGGTGGGCGGTGTCAGCACGAAGGGCGCTTCGCCCAGGGCCTTGGTGACCGAGGCGAAGCCGGCCAGCCCGGCCGGTGCCGGCAGCACGGTGAGCGTGGCGCCGAGGCTGCCCGCGCCATGCGTGGCGGTGGCGGCCTGCGCGGCGGTGAGGGTGGTGGTGCCGGCGCCGACGATCGTGACCGTGTTGCCGCTGACGGTGGCCACCGCAGGCTGGCTGCTCGTGTAGGTGAAGGCGCCGGTGCCTGCCGAGGTGGGCGCGGTGAGCGTGAAGGCCGGGTCGCCGAAGGTGCGCGTGAGCGCGCCGAAGCTGCCCAGCGCCGGCGGCAGCAGGCCCGCTGCCACCGTGACGCGCTGGATGCGCACCGAGCCGCGCTCGGCGCTCACTTCCACCAAGGTGGTGCCGCCGCCGACGTTGTCCAGCGTGACGACGTAGCGGTCGGTGCCGCTCACGGGCGGCTCGGGCAGGCGCGTGGGGGCGATGAGCAGCTGCTGCGCGCCGGCGACGGCAAACGCGCCGCCGGTGTTGTCGAACGCCGCGCCGTTGCGCGTGACGCCCGAAGCGCCGCTCACCGCCACGGGCAACGGCACGCGGATCGTGCCGCTGGTGCGGTCGATGGTGCTGCCGGCGGGCAGGCCGGTCTTGTCCACTTCCACCAGCCGCACCGGGGCGGCGGTGTGGTCGGTGCGGGCCAGCACCTGCGAAGGCAGGCGCTGCGGCCGTTCGGCGGCCACATCGACCAGGCGGCCCCAGTTCGCGGGCGTGCCCAGCGCGGCGCGCACGGCGGCACGCCGCCCCTGGCCGCCCAGCGGCAGGCTCCACGACAGGCGGGCCTGCTGGTCGTCTTGCAGGCCGCTGCGGCCGCGCAGCGCCACCAGGTTCAGCCCCAGCACACCGCTGCCGATGGCCTGGCTCCAGCCCAGCGCGTAGCGTTCATTGGCCAGCGTGCGCGCGTAGCCGGCCGACCACGCGGCGGTGTCCGACCACTCGTGCGCGAAATCGATGCTCGCCACCTGCGAACGGCGGGTCTGCGCACCGGTGGCGAAGTCTTGCGAAAGCGATTCGCGGCCCAGGCCCAGCAGCACCTCGGCGCCGGCGTGGGGCGCCGCGCCCAGCTTCACCTCGAGGCCGCCGAGCCGCGCACCGGCGATGCGGCGCGGGTCGCTCCACAGCTCGAAGACGCTGGCCGTCTCCTGGGCATACAGCTGCGCGCCGAGCTCGCGGCTGGCGGTGCGCGCGCCGTACGCATCGAGCCGCAGCGACTGCAGCCAGCCGGTGCCCAGCCGGTAGCGGTAGCTCAGGCCGCCTTGATGCTGGCGCACGTAGGCCTGTTCGCTGCCGCTGGCGAAATCGAAGCGTTCGCGCTGGCGCAGCTGCCCGATGGTGGCCAGCAGCCGCTGCCGTTCCTGCCACTGCCAGGCGGTGTTGAGCAGCAGTTCCTGGCCGTCGATGCCCAGCGAGAAGACCAGCCCGGAGGCGGCGCTTTCCCCCAGGCGCGCGGCGATGGCGCCGCTGAGCAGGACACCGTCGCGATGCGACAGCGTGGTGCCGAGGTCGATGTGGCGACTCTCGGAGCCGGTGGCCAGCAGCGGAATGCGCGGGGTGGACTGCGGCGCGAGCGGGTCGGGCGTTACCAACTGCGCCAGGCGCAGCGCGAGCGAATGCTGTGAGGGCTGCGAGTGCTGTGTGGGCTGGGAAGGCTGTGAGGGCTGCGCCGGGCGTGAGGGCTGCGCGGGCGACGTCGCTTCGCCGGAATCGCCCTGCGCCCACAGGGTGGAGGGCACCAGCAGGGCCAGCACGGCCGGCATCGCGGCCAGCCGCTTCGGCAGGTAAGGAGCGTCGGGCGCAGGCATGGTCGGGCGGCCTTCTTGGGCGAGGGTCCGACATTGGAGCCACGGCACCGCCCGGGCGGTCACCCGAAGTGCAGGGCCATCCGGGCGCATTCCTTCGTGCGGGCGCGCAGAGGCCCCGCGCTCGGCGCATCAGGGCCCGCGTTGCGGGGCGCCTGCGAGGGCGCGAATCAGCCGATCGAGGTTCTGCTCGTTGGCCGGCTCGACGATGGCGCGCACCGCCTGCGCCGTTTCGGCGTCGTCGAAGACCTGCGCCCAGTCGAGCCGCGTGCCGCCGCTCACGGCGGCCAGGTCCACCGTGAGGGTGAACAACGGCGCGCAGGAGTGGCGGATGACCACCTGCTGCGCTGGCACCAGCCGCGTGAAGATGCACTCGTTGGCGTAGCGCTTGCCGTCCGGGCCATGCATGACGAACTGCCAGCGCCCGCCCTCCCGGAACTCGAAGGCCTCGAATGTGTTCGCAAAGCCCTGCGGGCCCCACCACGAGGCCAGCAGGTCGGGCGAGGCGAAGGCGCCGTAGATCGCCGCGGGTGCAAACGGCAAGATGCGCGACGTGCGCATCGTTCGTTCGGGGTCTCCGGGCATCGCCTGCTCCTGCGCGGACCTCGGGCGCCCCTGGCCAGTCACTGCCCCGGTGGCTTGTAGGCCGGCGACTTGCGGCAGGCCTGGTCCATCTCCTCGGGCGTGAGCAGCACGGTGGTGCGCGCCGTGGCGGCGCCGCTGGCGGCCAGCGCCAGCGTGATGGCGGCGACGCTGGTGTGGTCGGGCATGTCCGCAACGACGTAGGCATCGGTGCTGCCGAAGGCGAAGAACATCGACTCGATGCGCCCGCCCAGCGACTCGGCCGCCATCTGGGCCGCGCTGCGCCGCTTGGTGCCACCGTCCTTGAGCACGCCCTTGGCGCCTTCCACCGTGTAGTTGACTTGCAGCAGGTACTTGGCCACTTCTCGCTCCTTGAACCGGTCGAACCGGTTGAATCGGGAGTCAACGATGCCAGCCCGGACGGGCCCGCACAGACCCCCGCGAGCATGCTACGCGCGTGCGCCGCCGCCGGTGTGTCGATGGCGCGGCGGGAGAAAGAAACAGGCGCTGCCCTTTACCATGCTGTGCGCCGCAGCCTGCCTGGCCACCCGCCTTCGTCCCTTGACCGCCACGCTCTGGGCGCAAAGCGCCATCGTCACGCTTGGCGCGCTGCACGCGCTGGCCGCCTACGCGTACTTCAGTCGCTCGCGCGGGGCGTCGGCGTGGGCGTTGGGGTGGGTCGTCGTCGCGGCGGTGGCCGCGTGGTCGCTGCCGGTGGCGCCGGGGTGGACCGCCGCGGCGTTTGCTGCCGCCATTGCGCTGTGGACGCTGTGGTGGGTGTCGATCCGCGCGTTGCCTCGCCGCAGCTGGATCGCCGAGAACGAGCGCCAGGCCACGGGCGAGGTCTCGGACGAGCAATCGGGCGAGGCCTCGGGCACCATGGTCACCATCCACGACCTGCGCGATTTCCACTGGCGCAGCAAGGAAGACTTCGATGCGCGCTGGCAGAGCAGCGCGCGCTTCAACCTGGAAGCCATCGAGGCGGTGGACCTGTTCACCAGCACCTGGGGCGAGCCGCGCATCGCGCACCTGATCCTCAGCTTCGTGTTCCGTGACGGCCAGCCGCCCGTGGCCTTCTCCATCGAAACGCGGCGCGAGGCGCACGAGGCCTGGACCGCCTTCGCCGGCTTCATGAAGGCCTTCGAGCTGATCATCGTCGCGGCGCGCGAGACCGACGTCATCCGCCTGCGCACGCACATCCGCGGCGAGACGGTGCGGCGCTTCCGGCTGCGCACCACGCCCACGATGCGCCGGAAACTCTTCTTGCGGTACGTGCGCGAGATGAACTCGCTGGCCGCGCGGCCGCGCTTCTACAACACGCTGTTCGCGAACTGCACCACCGAGGTGGCGCGCATCCTGCGCACCACCGGGCGGCGGCTGCCGTGGGGCTGGCCACTGGTGGTGTCGGGCCACGTGCCGCGCTACTTCCACGGTCTGTCGCTGGTGGAGCCGACCTCCGAGCGCTTCGAGGCGGTGGAACGTGCGGCCGACATTGGCGAGCGGGCGCGCGACGAAGGTTCGCCGCTGGCGTTTTCGCAGCGCATTCGCAGCTGAGGGCCGGCGGCCGGGCGGCCGCTTCACTTCCGCCCTGCGGCGCGCCGCGACCAGGGGGTCAGGCCGCGATCAGGCCGCGATCAGGCAGCGATCAGGCAGCGATCAGGCAGCGATCAGGCAGCGATCAGGCCGCGATCAGGCAGCGATCAGGCAGCGATCAGGCAGCGATCAGGTGGTCACAGGGCCAGCCAGGCGCCTGGCCACGACCCGGTTCTCGTGCGACTCGCCCTCGAAGGTGAACCAGGTGAGCCCGCAGTCTTCGTAGCCACGCCGCGCGTAGAAGGCGCGCGCGCGGTGGTTGTGCACCCAGGGTGTGAGCCACAACAGGCCCGCGCCGGCGGCCCGGGCTACTTCCTCGGCCTCGCGCAGCAAGCGCGTGCCCAGGCCGTGGCCGGTGAACGGTTCCTGCACGTACAGGCGCAGCAGTTCGGCCTGCGCGCCGCCGGGCGCCAGCGCGTGCGTCGCGCCGAGCGTCACCTGCGCGAAGCCGACCAGGTGCCCTTGGCGTTGCGCCACCAGCAGCCGCGTGTGCGCATCGCCGAGGTGGCGGTGAAACGCCGGCTCGGCGTAGGTGCCGAACACCTCGCGCGCGACCGCCGGCCGGATGCCCTCGGTGGCGTAGGTGTCCAGGAACACCTGGATCGCCAGCGCGGACAAGCACAGTGCGTCAGCGGGCACGGCGGGGCGGATGTCGATCGGCGGCGGCGAGCGGAGTGTCACGGACAAAGGGCGGCACGCAAAGGCGGCGAATGAGCGTCGGGGGGTAGTCGTCGCCGCGTGCTGGCGTTACTCGAAATCCAGCAGCACCTTCATCGCCTGCGACCGATCGGCCGCCAGCGCAAACGCGCGCCCGGCGTCGCGGAAGGGCAGCGTGGCCGAGATCAGCGGCTTCAGGTCCACGAGCCCCTTGTTGATGAGCTGCACCGCCACGCCGAACTCCTCGTGGAAGCGGAAGGTGCCGCGCCAGTCGAACTCCTTGGCGACCAGGGTGTTCACCGGCAGCGTCATCTCGCCGCCGGCGAGCCCGAGCTGAACGATCACGCCGCGCGGGCGCAGCACGTCGAAGGCGCCCTTCAGCGCGGCGGCGTTGCCGCTGGCTTCGAACAGCACGTCGAACTGGCCCTTGTCGGCGGCGAACCTCGCCAGTGCCCCGGGCTGCTCGGCCACGTTGATGGTTTCGTCGGCGCCCACCTGCGCCACTTTGCGCAACGGGTGCGCGACGAGGTCGGTGGCGACGATGTGGCGCGCACCGGCGCGGCGCGCGGCGATCACGGCCATCGCGCCGATCGGCCCGCAGCCGGTGACCAGCACCGAGGCGCCCAGCAGCGGCCCGGCGCGGTTCACCGCATGCAAGGCCACGGCCAGGGGCTCGGCCATCGCGCCTTCTTCGATGCTCACGTCGTCGTCGAGCCGATGCGCCTGCCAGGCCTCCACCACCAATTCCTGGCGGAACGCGCCCTGCACGTGCGGCGTGCGCATCGCGCTGCCGAAGTAGCGCATGTCCAGGCAGTGGTTCTGCAGCCCGCGCTGGCAGAAGCGGCAGGCGCTGCACGGGCGGCTCGGGCTGATCGCGATGCGTTCGCCGATGCTGAACCGGTCGGCCACGTCGCGGCCGATGGCCTCGATGACGCCGGCCACCTCGTGCCCCAGCACCATCGGCTCCTTCACGCGCACGGTGCCGAAGCCGCCGTGCTGGTAGTAGTGCAGGTCGGAGCCGCAGATGCCGCCGCAGCGCACGCGCACGTGCAACTGCGTGGGGCCGAGCGGGGGGGTGGCGATCTCTTCGACGCGCAGATCGCCGGCGGCGTGGATGACAAGGCCTTGCATGGCGGCGAGTGTCGCCGATCGGGAGTGCGCGGCCACCGCAGGCGCCGCGCGCGGGCGCCGTGTCGCCGCCGGCATGCGCCGCGGCGCAACAAGCCGCTATCGTCGGGGCGCCATGAGCGACGCCGAACTCCCCACCGACGCCCCGACCCTCGTCTACCCCTGCGGCGAGCCGCCACCTCCCGGGGGCCTGAAGGAGGTGGCGCCCGGCGTGCTGTGGCTGCGCATGCCGCTGCCGTTCACGCTCAAGCACATCAACCTGTACCTCATCGAGGACGAGGGTGAGGCCGGCCCCGGCTGGGCGGTGGTCGACACCGGCACGCAGACGCCCGAGGTGCTGGCCGCCTGGCGCACGCTGCTGGCGCCCGAAGGGCCGCTGGCCGGGCGGCCCGTCACGCGCGTGATCGCCACCCACATGCACCCCGACCACATGGGCATGGCCGGCTGGCTGACGCGCAAATACGAGGCGCGGTTGTGGATCACCCGCGAGGAATACCTGATGTGCCGCACGCTGGCCGCCGACACCGGCCGCGAGGCGCCGGAGGACGCCATCCGCTTCTACCAGCGCTGCGGCTGGCCGGAGGAGTCGCTCGATGTCTACCGCGCGCGCTTCGGCGGCTTCGGCAAGTACATGCATGCGCTGCCCGACAGCTACCGCCGGCTGCGCGACGGCGAAGAACTGGCCATCGGCGCACATGCGTGGCGCGTGGTGGTCGGCCGCGGGCACTCGCCCGAGCACGCCTGCCTCGTCAGCGAGGGCCTGAAGGTGATGATCTCGGGCGACCAGGTGCTGCCGCGCATCTCCAGCAACGTGTCGGTGTTCCCCACCGAGCCCGACGGCGACCCGCTCGGTGACTGGCTGGAGTCGATCGCCCACCTGCGCGCCACGCTGCCCGACGACCTGCTGGTGCTGCCCGCGCACGGCGAGCCGTTCCGCGGCCTGCATGCGCGGCTGGACCGCCTGGCCCATGGCCACGACCGCAGCCTGCAGCGGCTGCGCCGCGCGCTGGCCGAGGCACCCAAGCGCGTGGTGGATCTCTTCGTCACGATGTTCGCGCGGCAGATCGACCTGCGCGGCGAGACGCTGGGCCTGGCCACCGGTGAGACGGTGGCGCACCTGAACTACCTGCGGCACCGGGGCGAGCTGGAGGTGACCGTGGCCGACGGGGGCGCCGCGTGGTACCGCACGCGGGCGGCCCAATGAGTGCGCCGGCGGCGGCGCCGGGCCAGCGCAGCGGCGCCGATCTGCTGTGCGAGAGCCTGCTTGCGCATGGGGTGGACCATTGCTTCGCCAACCCCGGCACCTCCGAGATGCACTTCGTGGCGGCGCTGGACCGCCAGCCGCGCATGCGCTGCGTGCTCGGCCTGGCCGAAGGTGTGGTCACCGGCGCGGCCGATGGCTACGCCCGCATGGCGGGGCGGCCGGCGTGCACGCTGCTGCACACCGGGCCGGGGCTGGCCAACGGCCTGGCCAACGTGCACAACGCGAAGCGGGCGTTCACGCCGATGGTCAACGTGGTGGGCGACCACGCCACGCACCACGTGGCGTTCGACGCCCCGCTGGCCGCCGGCGTGGAAGGCCTGGCGCGGCCGATGTCGCACTGGGTGGCGCGCAGCACCGGCGCCGACACGCTGGGCGGGCTGGCCGCCGAGGCCGTGCAGCAGGCGCGCCAGGCGCCGGGGCGCATCGCCACGCTCATCCTGCCGGCCGATCATGCGTGGAGTGCCGCGCAGGCCGTGGCGCCGGCGGCACGTGCCCTGCCCTCGCCGCTGCCGCCGCAGCCCGCGGCGCTGGCGCAGGCGGCCGCGGCGCTGAAGCGGGGCCCGGGCACGCTGCTGCTGCTGGCCGGCGCCACGCTGCGCGCCGAGGGGATGGAGGTGGCCGCGCGCATCGCCGCGGCCACCGGGGCACGGCTGCTGGCGCAGCAGGCCAGTGCGCGGGTGGAGCGCGGGCTCGGCCGGGTGATGATCGACCGCGTGCCCTATGTCGTCGACAAGGCGCTGGCGCTGCTGAAGGACACGCGCGCCGCGGTGCTGGTGGGCGCCAAGGCGCCGGTGGGTTTCTTCGCCTACCCGGGCCGGCCGAGCTCGATGCTGCCGGCCGATTGCGAGGTGATCGCCGCCGCGCGGCCCGAAGAGGATGGTCTGCAGGCGCTGCGCGAGCTGGCCGCCGCGGTGGGCGCCGCGCCCGCCACGCCGCGTGAGTGGCTGGCCGAGCGCCGCGAGCTGCCGCTGCCCGGTGGCGCCCTCACGGCCGCGGCGGTGGCGCAGGCTGTGGTGGCGCGGCTGCCCGAAGGGGCCATCGTCTGCGACGAGAGCGTCAGCTCGGGCCGCGAGTTCTTTCCGATGAGCTGGCACGCCGCGCCGCACGACTACCTGCAGCTCACCGGCGGCGCCATCGGCCTGGGCCTGCCGCTGGCCACCGGCGCGGCCATCGCCGCGCCCGGGCGCAAGGTGGTCTCGCTGCAGGCCGACGGCAGCGCGATGTACACGTTGCCGGCCCTGTGGACGCAGGCGCGCGAGCGGCTCGACGTGGTGACGGTGATCTTCGCCAACCGCCGCTACGCCATCCTGCACGGCGAGTACGTGGCCACCGGCGCCGGCCGGCCGGGCGCCAACGCGCGGCGCATGTTCGACTTCGACGACCCGGCGCCCGACTGGGTGGCGCTGGCGCGCGGCATGGGCGTGGAAGGCGCGCGGGCCGACAGCGCCGAGCGCTTTGCCGATGTGCTTGGCGCGGCGCTGGCCCGCCGCGGGCCCTTCGTCATCGAAGCCGTGATCTGACGGCCGGCTGACACGCGGCTGCCATGGCCGGTGCCAGCCGCGCCGGCGTGGCGGTTGACTGACGAAACGCAATCGCCTGCCGCCTGGGTGCCCGGCACGTGGCAAATCGGCCCAATGGGGGACGAACGCGGGCGCCTTTGCACCGCCGGCCGCGCGCAGAATGGCGCCATGGCCAACGCTGCGCTCCAACCCGCGGGTCTCGCCGCAGAAGAAACGGCCTGGGACTCGACGGCGCCTGGCGGCGCCGCGTCCGCCGCCACCGCGGCCCCGGCCCGCGCCACTGCCGCTCGCTGGCGCCCCGCGCGCGTGGCCGGCTGCCTGGAGGCCGAGTCGCTGCACCGTGCCGACGGCAGCTGGCTGCTGCGCGCCTCCGAGCCGCTGAGCCCCTTTCCGGCGCGCTTCACCGACGCGTTGGAGCACTTCGCGGCGTTGCAGCCGGCGCAGGTGCTGGTGGCCCGCCGCGCGCCCGGCACGGCACCGGCGGCCGAGCGGCCCTGGCAGGCCATCACCTATGCGCAGATGCTGGAGCGGGTGCGCCGCGTCGGCCAGGCGCTGGCGCTGCGCATGGCCTCCGGCGAGATCTCGGCCGAGCGGCCGATCGCCATTCTCTCGGGCAATGACCTGCAGCACCTGACGCTGGCGCTGGCGGCGTGCTGGGTGGGCGTGCCCTTTGCGCCGGTCTCGCCGGCGTACTCGCTGCTGGCCCGCGAGCCCGAGCGCCTGGCGCACATCCTCGAGACGCTGACGCCGGGGCTGGTGTTCGCCAGCGCCGGGCGGGCGTTTGCCCGCGCCATCGATGCCACCGTGCCGAGCAACGTCGAGCTGGTGCTCACCGAGCCCGAGGGCGCGCCGCCCGGGCGCGAGGTGACGCGCTTCGCGTCGTTGCTGGAAAGCGCGCCCGGCGCCGCGGTGGAGCGCGCACACAACCAGGTGGGCCCCGACAGCATCGCCAAGTTCCTGTTCACCTCGGGCAGCACCGGCATCGGCAAGGGCCCGAAGGCGGTGGCGACGACGCACCGCATGTGGTGCGCCAACCTGCAGCAGATTCGCCAGTGCTTCGCGTTCCTGGCCGACGAGCCGCCGGTGCTGGTGGACTGGCTGCCTTGGAACCACGTCTTCGGCGGCAACCACAACATCGGCATCGCGCTGTACAACGGCGGCACGCTGTACATCGACGATGGCAAGCCCACGCCCGAGGGCATGGCCGAGACGATCGCCAACCTGCGCGAGATCTCGCCCACGGTGTACTTCAACGTGCCCAAGGGCTTCGAGGAACTGGCCAAGGCGATGGAGCACGACGAGGCGCTGCGCCGGCGGCTGTTCGCCCGCGTGCGCGCCTTCATGTTCGCCGGTGCGGGGCTGTCGCAGGCGGTGTGGGACCAGCTCGACCGCCTGGCCGAGCGCACGGTGGGCGAGCGCATCCCCATCTTCACCGGCCTGGGCATGACCGAGACCTCGCCCAGCTGCACCTTTGCGCTGGGCACCGACGTCAAGAGCGGCGACATCGGCCTGCCGGTGCCCGGCGTGGAGGTGAAGGTGGCCGCGGTGGACGGCAAGCACGAGGTGCGCTTCCGCGGCCCCAACGTGATGAGCGAGTACTGGCGCGCGGTGGAAGAGACGATGGGGGCCTTCGACAGCGAGGGCTTCTACAAGACCGGCGACGCGGTGCGCTTCCGCGACCCCACCGACCCGACGCGCGGGCTGGTGTTCGATGGCCGCATCGCCGAGGACTTCAAGCTCGCCACCGGCACCTTCGTCAGCGTGGGGCCGCTGCGCATGCGGGCGGTGCTCGCCGGCCACCCTTTGGTGCAGGACGTGGTGGTCACGGGGCTCAACCGCGACGAAGTCGGGCTGCTGGTGTTCCCGCGCCTGGACGACGTGCGCGCGCTGGCCGGCAGCCCGAAGGGCGAACTGCCCGAGCTGACGCTGTCGCACCCCAAGGTGCGCGAGTTCTTCCGCCACTGGCTGCAAGGGCTGCACGACGCCGGCACCGGCAGCAGCAACCGCCCGGTGCGCGCGTTGCTGGTGGCCGAGGCACCCTCGCTGGACCGCGGCGAACTCACCGACAAGGGTTCCATCAACCAGCGTGCGGTGCTGCAGCAGCGCGAGGCGGCGGTGCAGCGGCTGTACGCCGAAGTGCCCGACGCGGCGGTCATTCGCGTGCAGGCCGTGGCCCCGCCGGTCGAGTGAATGCCGGGCGGCGCCCGTGCGTACACCGGTGCGGCCAGGCCGAAGGCGCCCGCGGGGGCGCCGCGGGCCGCGGAGGGGTTCCACATGCACGATGACCTTGCGTTGCGGCCGATGTCGGTGCCGATGTGGGTGCGGATGTGGGTGCGGATGCCCCGCCGTGGCCCGGGCCGGGTTGGTGCCAGCCCGGCAGCCACCCGGCTGGCGGCGTATCTGTTGGCCGCGGGCTGCGCGTGGACCGCAGGCTGCGCCGTGGCGCCGCCGGCCCCCGGCCAGCCGCGAGACGCGCTGCTTGCCCGCTGGGGCACGCCCACGGCGCGCTACGCGCTGCCTGCGCCGACCGGGGGTGAACGGCTCGAATACGCCAGCGGCCCGTTCGGCCGCACCACCTGGATGGTCGACCTCGACGCGGCCGGCCGCGTGATGGCCGCACGGCAGGTCCTCAACGAGGCGCACTTCGCCGAGTTCTCGGCCCGCGCCCAGGGCATCAACCAGGCCGAACTGCTGCGCACGCTGGGCCGGCCGGGTGAGCGGCATGGCGCCGGCATCGTCGGCGGCGAAATATGGAGCTGGCGCTACCCGACCAACGACTGCCTGTGGTTCCAGGTGAGCATCGACACCGCCGCCGATCGCGTGCGCTCGGCCGGCTACGGCATCGACTGGCACTGCGATGCGGGGTCCGGCGACCGCAGCTGATGCGTGTCTGCGTTCGAAAACATGGAGAGGCCTTCGACGAGGTGGTGGCGCCGAGGACGCCGGGTGGTCGGCTCCGCGAATGTCCTTTTTCAGCGGCCCAGCTTCGCTGGACCCCTGAATGCATCCTCTATTTCGCTGCGCCGACCACCCGCCGTCCTCGGTGGCACCTGGGTGGGTCTTCGTGGGCCAAGTCCCGACGCGGGTGCTGGATCGGGACGATGGGGTGCCCCGCGCAGCGAAATCAAGGGGGCATGCGGGGAACCGGCGAAGCCGGGCCGCCGCAAGAGGACATTCGCGGAGCAGGGCACCCCGTCGGCCCGATCCCGCCACGGTCTCTTGCCCTGACCTGTTCGATCGATCGCGAAGCCGGTTCAGATCAGTGCAGCGTGGTGCCGCCGGAGCGGCCGGGCGCGCTGGCCAGCACCGTCACCGGCCCGTCGCCCAC
>JAEUPC010000201.1 GCA_016789865.1 Rubrivivax sp. | reverse complement strand
CGTCTGTCAAGTCACGGGCAAGCGCCCGATGGTCGGGAACCATGTCTCCCACGCCAACAACAAGACCAAGCGCCGGTTCCTGCCGAACCTGCAGTACCGCCGCTTCTGGCTGGAGACCGAGAACCGCTGGGTGCGGCTGCGTGTCAGCAACGCGGCACTCAGGCTGATCGACAAGGTCGGCATCGACCAGGTGGTCGCGGACCTGCGCCAGCGCGGCGAGCTCTGAGCCCCTTCAGCGACACCAGGAGACCCACACCATGGCCACCAAAGGCGGACGCGAGAAGATCAAGCTGGAGTCCAGCGCCGGCACCGGGCACTTCTACACCACCAACAAGAACAAGAAGACCACGCCCGAGAAGCTGGAGTTCCTGAAGTTCGACCCCAAGGCGCGCAAGCACGTTCTGTACAAGGAAGTGAAGCTGAAGTAATCCGAATGCGGCTGCGCCGCACTCGACGAGGCCCGCCGCGAGCGGGCCTTTTCATTGGTGCGCAAGCGCGCGGCTCGGCGGCAGTCGGCTGCCGCACAAATGCAAAAGGGGCCCCGAGGGGCCCCTTCCTGCTCACATCGCTCCGATCGAAATCGAAGCTCAGCGCACCACGGCGATCTGGTCGCGCTTGCCACCCTTGTAGGTGAACAGGGTCAGCGCGCCGTTCTTGATGTCGCCCTTCTCGTCGAACGAGATGGTGCCGGTCACGCCCTTGTAGCCGGCCGTCTTCTGCAGCACCGGCAGATAGGCCTTCGGGTCGGCCGAGTTGGCCTTCACCATCGCGGCCACCATCACGTTGACGGCGTCGTACACGTACGGTGCGTACACCTGCACGTCGGCGTTGAACTTGGCCTTGAACTTGGCGCGGAAGTCGTCCATCGACTTCTTGGCCTCGCCCTCGACACCGCCGGCCTCGGCGCAGACCACCTGGCCGTCGCCCATGCCGTCCTGCGCCAGCTTGGGCAGCTCGCCCGAGCAGATGCCGTCGCCGCCGACGAACTTGGCCTGGATGCCCAGCTGCTTCATCTGGCGCAGCATCGGGCCGGCCACCGCGTCCATGCCGCCGAAGAAGACGATGTCGGGCTTGCTGGCCTTGATCTTGGTCAGGATGGCGGTGAAGTCGGTCGCCTTGTCGGTGGTGAACTCGCGCGCCAGCGTCTTGCCGCCCGCACCCTTCACGCCCTTCTCGAACTCCTCGGCCACGCCCATGCCGTAGGCAGTGCGGTCGTCGATGACGGCGATGCTCTTGCCCTTGAGTTCCTTGACGGAGTAGCGGCCCAGCGTGCCGCCCAGGTGCACGTCATCGGCCACGACGCGGAAGGTGGTCTTGTAGCCCTGGCGGGTGAACTTGGGGTTCGTGGCCGAGGGGCTGATCTGCGGCACGCCGGCGTCGCTGTAGATCTTCGAGGCCGGGATCGAGGTGCCGCTGTTCAGGTGGCCGACCACGCCGTTGACCTTGCTGTCCACGAGCTTCTGCGCCGCCGCGGTGCCCTGCTTCGGGTCGGCCGCATCATCCTCGGCGAGCAACTCGAACTTGACCTTCTTGCCACCGATCGTCACGCCCTTGGCGTTCAGTTCTTCGATGGCCAGGCGGGCGCCGTTCTCGTTGTCCTTGCCCAGGTGGGCGATCTGGCCGCTGGTCGGGCCGACATGGCCGATCTTGACGACCACGTCTTGCGCATAGGCCGCGCCACCGAGCGCGATGGCCGCCGCACCGACGATCACATTGAACTTGATCTGCATGGAGGATCCTCCGGGTGGATAGGTGTTGTCTGTTCGACAAACGGGGATTCACGAAAGCCGGCGACGATACCCGAATTGCCACCTCCGCCCAAGCCGGGTTACTCCGGGCGTGCTTCGGTCCGTCCCCGTGCCGCCGCAACGCCGCGCGGCGGGCGGCGGTGGACAGGGTCGGCACGAAGGGGCCGGCGCCGTGGCGCTGGCCGACGTTGCCGGGACAGCGGCTGCAACCACCCGCGCCGCGTCAGCCCTCGCGGCTTGCGCTGGGCGAATGGTGGATCACTTCGCAGCCGGCGGCCTTGTACTGGCGCCAGCGCTCCCGCCCTGCCGCCACCTCTTCGGCCGCCTCTGCGACCAGTTCGATCAGGCGGGCGGCGCCGACGGTGTCCAGCGCCAGCGGCACACCCAGGTTCAGCACCACATCTCGCGAAGGCCCCTCGGCGGGCACGGATTCGGCCAGCCAGACCGGCGTGCGGGCGCGCAGCCGGCCGGGTGCGGTCTCCAGCCTGATGTGGGGCACGAACTCGCGCTCGGCAAAGGTCCACAAGGCGCGGTCGAGCAACTCCAGCCTCGTGCGCGGCGCCAGGCACAGCACCGTGGTCCCTCGCAGGTAAGCCTTGCGCAGCAGCCGGCAGGCGAACTGCGGCAGGTCGGTCACGCCGGTGTGGAACTCGACGGTGCGGGCCATCACAGGGCTCGGCTCGCCCGGGAGGGGCAGCTATGGGCGTGAACCGGCCGGAGTGGGCGGGTGCCTCAGCGCTTGCGCGACTGGCCCGTGGGCCTGTCTGCCGCGCCGGCCTTGCCCTTTGGCGCCGCCTTGGAAGACGCAGCCTGCGACATCACCCAGCGAGCCAGCAGCGGCACCGGCCGACCAGTGGCCCCCTTGTTGGCCCCCGAGCGCCAGGCAGTCCCGGCCACATCGAGATGCGCCCAGCGCAGCTTGGCGGTGAAGCGCTTGAGGAACATCGCGGCGGTGATGGCGCCGCCGGCCCGCGGCCCGACGTTGGCCATGTCGGCGAAGTTGCTCTTCAACGCCTCGTCGTACTCGTCGTCCAGCGGCATGCGCCAGGCCGGGTCGAGCGCCGCATCGCCGGCGGCCAGCAGTTCGGCGGCCAGCGCATCGTCACCGCTGAACAGGCCGCTGCGATGATGGCCAAGCGCGATCACGCAGGCCCCGGTGAGCGTGGCGATGTCGACCACGGCCGCGGGCTCGAAGCGCTCGGCGTAGGTCAGCGCATCGCAAAGGATCAGGCGCCCCTCGGCATCGGTGTTGAGGATCTCGACCGTCTGCCCCGACAAGCTCTTGACCACGTCGCCCGGCTTCACCGCGCGGCCGCTGGGCATGTTCTCGCACGCCGGAATGATGCCCACGAGGTTGACACGCGCCTTCGCGCCGGCCACCGCGCGCAGCGTGCCGAGCACGCTGGCCGCGCCGCCCATGTCGAACTTCATCTCGTCCATCTCGGCGGCCGGCTTGATGGAGATGCCGCCGGTGTCGAAGGTGATGCCCTTGCCGACGAGCACGACCGGCGCCACGCCCTTGCCGGCGCCCATCCAGCGCGCGACGATGAACTTCGGCGGCTCCTCCGAGCCCTGAGCCACCGCCAGGAAGCAGCCCATGCCGAGCTTCTCGCACTGCTTGCGGTCGAGCACCTCGACCTTCAGGCCGTGGCTCTTGCCCAGCGCGAGGGCCTGCTCGGCCAGGTGCGCTGGGGTGCAGTGATTGGCCGGCCGGTTGGCGCACTCGCGCGCCACCTGCACGCCGGCAGCCACCGCCTGGCCGCGGGCCAGCGCCGCGTCGAGGCCGGCCTGCGCTTCCTTGGCGCAAACCAGCGAAACCCGCGCCAGCCTGGGCGCGGCCGGCGCGCTGGGCTTGGTGGCGCGGTAGAGGTACGTGGCGTCGTGAATCGCCAGCACCAGCGCTTCGGCCGCGGCGGACTGGAGCGCGCCGGCGCCAACCACCACCACCGCCAGGTGCACCACGCTGCCCTTTTTCAGCGTCGCCACGCCGGCCGACACCGCCTTGCGCAGCGCGCGGACGCCGGCGTCCCCGGCCCATGCGAAGGCCACGCGACGCGCCTTCACGCCTTCCACGCGGTGGGCGTACAGCCCCTGGCCATCCTTGAACGCGAAGTCGTCCTGCGCGGCAGCCTCGGCAAGCACCTTGCCCAGCACACCTTCGAGCGCGGCCGGCACCTTTTCGCCCGCCACCAGCACCAGCAGTGCATCGGCATCGATGCCGGCGAGCCCGCTCTTGCCGGGCACGATGGTGTTGAAGTCCATAATTCCGCCGCCTGGAAAACGAAGCGCGCGATGTTATTCGATTCATCCGTTCGCAAGGAGCTCGCACGCACCTTCGGCGCCACGCTGGTCGTCATCCTGACCATCGTGCTCACGATGTTCCTCATCCGCACCATCGGCCAGGCGGCCAGCGGTGCGGTGGCGCCGCGCGACGTGGTGCTGCTGCTGGGCTACATCGCGCTGGGGCACCTGCCCACGATGCTGGCACTGTCGCTGTTCGTCGCCGTCGTGCTGTCGCTGGGGCGCATGTACCGCGACAGCGAGATGAGCATCTGGTTCGCCAGCGGCGTGGGCCTGTCGCGCTTCGTCAAGCCGGTGCTGCGCGCCGTATGGCCGGTGCTGCTGGTGGTGGCGCTGCTGCTGCTGTTCGCCTGGCCCTGGGGCAACCGCAACAGCCTGGAACTGCGCGAGCGCTATCAGCAGCGCTCCGACCTTTCGCGCGTGGCGCCCGGTGTGTTCCAGACCTCCAGCGACGGCCGCCGCGTATTCTTCGTCGAGCGCGACGCGCGGGAGGGCGACGACGCGACCGTCGCGCGCAACGTCTTCATCCTCAACCGCGCCGATCACGCCGAATCGGTGACCTCGGCGCGCAGCGGGCGGCTCGAGCAGAACGGGGCCGACCACTTCCTCGTGCTGGAGCGCGGCCAGCGCAACGAGGCCAACCTGCGCACCGGCGAGCATGCGCTGTCCAGCTTCGACACCTATCGCGTGCTGGCCAGCGAGCGCGCCGTGCGCGAGGCTGAAGCGCGGCCGCCGCGCGCCACCGCGACGCTGGACCTCGTCCGCCAACCGACCCCACGCCACCAGGGCGAGCTGGCCTGGCGGCTGGGCCTGCTGTTCGGCGCCGGCAACCTTGTGCTGCTGGGTGTCGGGCTGGCCGCCACCAACCCGCGCCGTGCCAGCAACTGGAACCTGCTGTTTGCGCTGCTGGCCTTTGCGATCTACTACAACCTGGTCAACCTGTCGCAGGCCTGGGTGGCCACCGAGCGCCTGTCGCTGGCCGGTGCGCTGCTGTCGGTGCACGGCAGCGCGTTCGGGCTCGCGCTGGGCCTGCTGTGGTGGCGTGATCATGCGGCGGTGGCGCAGTTGCCATGGCATCGGCGCCGCACTGGCCAGGGCGCCGCCGCCGCTGCGGGCGCGTGAGGTCCGGGCCGATGAGAACCGTGCGCCGGCTGCTGTACCGCGACATCGTCGCCTCGGTGGGCTTCGTCGCGCTGGCGTTCCTGGCGCTGTTCTACTTCATCGATTTCGTCGAAACCCTCGGCGAGCTCGGCCCAAAGGGGCGCACCGCGCTCGATGCCGCGTGGTCCGCGGCGCTGGAGATTCCCGGCCACCTCTACGAGCTGATGCCGATCGCGGTGCTGATCGGCACCATCTACTCGCTGGCGCGGCTGGCGCAGTCGTCGGAGTACACCATCCTGCGCACCGGCGGCCTGGGGCCGGGCCGCGCGCTGGCGTTGCTGGCCGGGCTGGGCGTGGCGTTCAGCGCGCTGACCCTCTTCGTCGGCGACTACGTCGCGCCGCGCGCCGAACGCGAGGCCGTCCTGTTCAAGGCCCGCATGTCCGGCGGCATGCGCGTGGGCGGCGCCGGCGCCTGGCTCAAGGAACGCCGCCTCACCACCACTGGCGAACGCAGCTACTCGATCAGCATTGGCGGAGCCAGCGGTCGCGGTGCGATGACCGATGTGCGCATCTTCGAGTTCGATGAGGACGGCCGGCTGCTGGTGCGCATCGAGGCGCGCGAGGCGCAAGTGCTCGAGGACGGCACCTGGACGCTGCTGGCCGCCGACGAGACGCGTTGGCCGCGTGCACGTGCCGCCGGCCAGCCGCCGGTGGAGCTTCGGCGCCACGAACAGCTGCGCTGGCCGAGCACGCTCACGCAGTCGGTGGTGGCCGCCGCCGTGCTGCCCCTGCGCACGATGAGCACGCTGGAGCTGTGGCGCTACAGCGCGCACCTGGCCGACCAGGAGCAGTCGGCGCAGCGCTACCAGATCCAGTTCTGGAAGAAGGCGCTGTATCCGTTCGCCTGCCTGGTGATGGTGGCGCTGGCGCTGCCCTTCGCCTACCTGCACGCGCGCGCCGGCAGCATCAGCCTGAAGGTCTTCGGCGGCATCATGCTGGGCATCTCGTTCGTGCTGCTGAACAACCTCGCCGGCCACATCGGGCAACTCAGCGGCTGGACGCCGTGGGCGGCCGCGGCCTCACCCAGCCTGCTGTTCCTGGGGCTGTCGATGGCGGCGTTCACGTGGCTCGTGCGGTACCGATGAAACCCTGTCGCTTCGCCGCCCTTCGCATGAAGAACCTTCACGCCGCCCCGACGGCATGGTGCCCCCGATGAGCCAGGGGCTGATCCTGTTCGGGCACGGCGCCCGCGACCCCGCATGGGCGGCGCCCTTCGAGGCCGTGGCAGCTCGGCTGCGTGCGCTGTCGCCTCGGCTCGCCGTGCGCCTGGCGTTCCTCGAGTTCATGGCACCATCGCTCGGCGAGGCCGGCACCGAGTTGGCCGGCGCGGGCTGCCGCAGCGTCGCCATCGTGCCGATGTTCCTCGGCACCGGCGGGCACGTGCGCCACGACCTGCCCCTGCAACTGGCTCAGTTGCAGGCCTCGCACCCGGCGGTCAACTTTGTGCTCCACACGGCGATCGGCGAGGTGGTGTCGGTGCACGAGGCGATGGCGCTGGCCATCCTGGGCGGCCTCGACAGCAGCGCCCGCGGCAGCAGCGTGCGATGAACCTGCACCAGCTGCGCTTCGTGCAGGAGGCGGTGCGCCGCAACCTCAACCTCACCGAGACGGCGCGCGCGCTGCACACCTCGCAGCCCGGCGTCAGCAAGGCCATCCGCGAGCTGGAGCAGGAGCTCGGCGTCGAGCTGTTCGTGCGCCATGGCAAGCGGCTGACGCATGTCACCGAGCCCGGTCGCCAGATGCTGGCCTCGGTGGAGACCATCCTTCGCGAGGTGGCCAACCTCAAGCGCATCGGCCAGGAGTACGCCGGGCGTGACGTGGGCACGCTGTCGATCGCCACCACGCACACGCAGGCGCGCTACTTCCTGCCCGGCCTGGTGGCCGAGCTGCGGCGGCGCTTCCCGCAGGTGCAGGTGGTGCTGCACCAGGGCGTGCCCGAGCAGGTGGCGCAGATGCTGCTCACCGAGGTGGCCGAGATCGGCATCGCCACCGAGGCGCTGGCGGCACACGACGGCCTCGTCACGCTGCCGTGCTACGAGTGGCAGCACGCCCTGGTCGTGCCACGGGCCCACCCGTTGGCCAAGGTGGTCAAGCCGACGCTGGAGCAACTGGCGCGCGAGACCCTCGTGCTGTACCACCCGACCGTGACCGGCCGCTCGCGCATCGACCAGGCCTTCGCCCGCGAACACCTGAAGCCCAAGGTGGCCCTCGAGGCGATCGATTCCGATGTCATCAAGACCTACGTGCGGCTCGGCCTCGGGGTGGGCATCGTCACCGAGCTGGCCATGCGCGAAGAGGATGCCCAGCCAGCGACCGCCGACCTCGCCAGCGTGCCGCTGGGCCACCTGTTCGGCCCCAATGTCACGCGGGTGGCCTTCAAGCGCGGCGCGTACCTTCGGCACTTCGTGCTGGCCTTCGCTGAGCTGCTGGCGCCGCGCCTGAACGCCGCGCTGCTGGCCCGCGCGCTGAAGGCCGCCGGCGCCAGTGGCAGCGGCCCGGACGGCGCCGGGACCGACGCGCACTACGAACTCTGACCGATCTTCCCCTGCGTGCCCCCTGGCCGCCGGCCCCCTGCCCGCATCGCACCATGACCACCCCGACCCTCGAAAGCCGCCTGCCCTCGGTGGGCACGACCATCTTCACCGTCATGTCCGCGCTCGCCCAGGAGGCGGGCGCGATCAACCTCGGCCAGGGCTTCCCCGACTTCGAGGGCGACCCGGCGCTGGTCGACCATGTGGCCGCCGCGATGCGCGAGGGCCTCAACCAGTACCCGCCGATGGCCGGCGTGCCGCAGCTGCGCGAACGCATCGCCGCCAAGATCGAATCCCTGTACGGGCGGCGCTATGACCCAGGCACCGAGATCACGGTGACCGCCGGCGCCACGCAGGCCATCATCACCGCGGTGCTGGCCGCCGTGCATCCGGGCGACGAGGTGATCGTGCTCGAGCCGTGCTACGACAGCTATGCGCCCAGCATCGAACTGGCCGGCGGCCGCATCGTGCGGGTGCCACTGACGCCGCGCACCTTCCGGCCCGACTTCGCGCGCATCGCCGCGGCGATGACGGCGCGTACACGCATGCTGATCATCAACTCGCCGCACAACCCCAGCGCCACCGTATGGACGCGGGCGGAGATGGAACGGCTGGCCGCGCTGCTGGCGCGCACCCGCGTGCTGCTGATCAGCGACGAGGTCTACGAGCACATGGTGTTCGACGGCGCACCGCACGTCAGCGCCGCCTGCGTGCCGGCGCTGGCCGAGCGTGCCTTCGTCGTCTCCAGCTTCGGCAAGACCTACCACGTGACCGGCTGGAAGGTGGGCTACGTGGCCGCACCGGCGGCGCTCACGGCGGAGTTCCGCAAGGTGCATCAGTTCAACGTGTTCACCGTCAACACACCGGTGCAGCACGGGCTGGCCCGCTACATGGCCGACCCGCAGCCACACTTGCAGCTGCCCGCCTTCTACCAGCGCAAGCGCGACCTGTTCCGCAACGGGCTGGCCGCCACGCGCCTGGAGCCACTGCCCAGCCAGGGCAGCTACTTCCAGGTGGTGGACTATTCGCGGGTGAGTGAACTGCCCGAAGCCGAGTTCTGCCAGTGGCTCACGCGCAAAGTCGGCGTGGCGGCAATCCCGCTGTCGGCGTTCTACGAACGCGGTTTCGAACAGCGGTTGGCCCGGCTGTGCTTCGCCAAGCAGGACCAGACGCTGCTGGCGGCGCTGGAGCGGCTCGAGAGGCTCTGACCTCCGGCCCGTACGTCGGCGCCGCGCCGCGTCGGCCGACCGGGCTCTCACCCGGCAATCACCTTCATCGCTTGCATTTGACGCCCGCTCGTCCTGCGACGAGCGGCCCGCCGCGCTCAGGGGCGGCGCTGGCCCGGGCTCGTGGGCGGGTCGAGGTCACCGAACAGGCTGGGGCGTGAGTGCGGCGAGCGCGTGATGTCGAAATCGGGTTTGGCCGGTCGCGTCGCCTCGTCGCCGCGCAGCGGCGCGCGGTCGGTCTCCAGCCCCAGGTAGGGAACAGGGGCGGTGGCGCCGAACTCCGTGGCGGGCGCCTCCCCGCTCATCGGCAGCAGGAAATCGACGTCACCGGCCTCCGCGGCCTTGCGGTCGAGCAGGTCGCGGGCCAGCGAATACAGCAGCAGCACCTCGCGGTAGGCAGGCAGGTCGAACAGCTCGCCGCGCGACTTGCGGAACAGCAGCGCCTCGAGCTCGGCCATCGCGTCCAGCGGCCGCGGCCACACCTGCTGCAGGCGCGGCACCACACCGGGATAGCCTTCCAGCGTGCGGCCGGCAGCGAGGTCTGCTCCCCACTCCGGCGCATAGGCGTTGAAGCGGTGGTTGAAGCGCGCGCGCGTGCGTTCGTAGGCCTCGCGGTCGCCGCGCCGACGGTAGATTTCCAGCAGCTTGAGGTAGGGCAGCGGGCTGCCGCCGCCCGTGCTGCGCAGGTGCTCCATCAGCAGGTCGATGGCCGCCTCGTCCTGGCCAAGCACGACGAAGAACTCGGCCTGCTGCTCCAGGTCGATGAGCTCTTCGATGGTCACGTCGCGCGGCGCACCCTCGTCGGCACTGGCCAGCGAGGGCAGCGGCTGGGTCTTGGTGACCTCGCTGGGCTTCTCCGGGGGCAGCTCGCCCTGCGGCAGGTCGGATGAGACCCACGGGTCCACCGTGGCGGCGGCGGCCGCCGGCGGCGGCCAGGCCGGCGTGCCGCGGTGCCAGCGGGCACCGGCCGGTGCACTGCCGACCGCCGGGACGGTGACGAACGACGTGGTCGGCGACGCGAACTGGGTCGAGTCGTCGCCTTGCACGGGGCGTTCGGTGGCCGCCGGCGACCCGGGCGCCGGTGCTCGCCAGTCGGCACGGCGCTCGCGCTGCAGCGACGTGAGCCGCCAGCCCAGCCACCCGGCCAACGCGCCAAGCACCAGCACCGCCGCAGCCAGCGGCAGCATCCAGCGGCTGGCTTCTTCGCTGGCCGCCAGTCGCTGGCGCAACTGACCGGCTTGGTCCTGGCTGCTGCGGGCCTCGCTGCGCAGCTGCTCGACGGTGCGCTCCAGCGCCGCGATGCGCACCGACGCGGCCGACGCGGCCGCCTCGGCTGCCCGGGCCGCACTGGCTGCCTGCGCCACGGCCTCCATCGCCCGGGCGATCGCCTCCGGCGGCGCGGGCTTGGGGGGAGGTTCGGCCGACTCCAGCCTCAGGCGGGCCTGGGGCGGCGGGCGGCGCACGACCGGCGCACCGCCTGCCGCGGCAGCCGGCCGCGCGCGCGGCGGCCGCACCGCCACGGCATCACCGGGGGCCCGTGCACGCAAGACGGCACGCGGCCCACCCGCTGGCGGCGCAGCCAGGCCGGCAGCGGCCGGTGCGGCGGCCGGGGTGGCCGCGTCGGGGCTCACCCCACCCGCGGAGGCAGGTGGCGTACCGCCTGGAACCTGCGGGGCGGCCGCCGCGCCTGCCGGCTCGCCGGCAGACGTGACCGGCGTCGTCGCCACCGGGGTCACCGCCGGCGGCGGCGTCATCGCGGGGGGCTCGGCAAACACCACGTACCGCCGGGCAAGCATGGGCGGACACCCCAACGACACACCGACGTTGACCACCGGCTCGTCGACCGGCACCAGCGATGTGACGCGCACCCGCAACTGCTCGGCGTTGACGGTCTCCAGAATCGTGCGCACCGCCGCCGCGGGCAGGCGGCGGTCACCGAGCGTCACCTCGGCGGTCACGCATTCGGCGGCGATGGTTTCGCCCGGATCGGTGCGCACCTGCACCGAGAAGTCCAGCGCCTGCCCGAGCAGGGTCGAACTCGAGCCGCTGCCGAAGCCGGCGCCGGTGGCCTCGACCGACAAGGCTGCGAGGGCCGCCGCGACGATGGGCGACAGCGGACGCTTCAAAGTCGGCATGCGAAAGATGGCGGGCGGAAGGCTCTTGGAATCCCGGGGACTCTAGCATGAAGGCCCTCGCACCCCCCCATGCCAGGGGCCGCGGCGTGTCGGCAGTCACACCCACGCCACGGGTCTGTCGCTCAACGGCCACCGGTGGCCGCGCCCGGCGCCGCCGCGCGCGGCCTGCCGCCATCGCCCTGGGACCGGCGCGCGCAGGCGCAGACAATGCTCGCGGCCCACGCGCCGGGCTCGTCGAGCCGGGTCGCGCGCGCTGCTGTCGCTTCAGGGACAAAGGCATGCACACCCCGGTTCTTACACTCGAAGAGCGCCACAACATCGACTCGGGCCCGTGGTTCAGCAGACTCTCCGCACCGCTGCGCCAGGACA
>JAEUPC010000181.1 GCA_016789865.1 Rubrivivax sp. | reverse complement strand
CGCCGCAGGTACAGCGCGGTGGCGTGCGCCGGGTCGCGCTCTTGCATGCGCGCGTACTGGATGGTGAAGCCGATGCCGAACAGCAGGCTGAACATGCTGTTGAACTTGCCCGAGAACAGCGCCTCGCGCACCTGCTCGGCGGCGCGGTCCACCGGGTGCGTCCACAGGTAGGAGCCGTCGGCCTCGGCGAAGAACGAGCTCGAGAAGCCGGGCATGTTCATGATCAGGATGCCCATCAGCGCGAAGCCGCGCAGGATGTCCAGCGTCGGCAGGCGTTCGGCGGCGGGCAGCGACGTGGGCTGGGTCATGGCGACCTCCTCGGGGGGGCGGCATCGTACTGCGCGGGTCACGCGGGGGCCATGGTTCCGAGGAAGGAAGAGCGGCGTGCGGACAAGCGGCGCCCCCGGGTGAACCCGGGCGAAACCCGCGGCCCGGCCAGCCCGGGGGTTCCAGGGGCTTGCCGGCGCGCCCCAAATTGGGCAGTCTTCGGCCGCAAGGCGGGCGCCACCAATTCGACCAACGGCCCGCCGGCGCCCCCGGGGGACCGTGATGAAGCCTGTTTCCGAACTCCTGAAGAAGCACGACGGCACGCTGTGGCACCTGCGCCCGTCGGACACCGTGTTCGCCGCGCTCGAGCTGCTGGCCACCTACGAGGTCGGCGCGCTGATGGTGATGGAGGGCCCGCGCCTGGTGGGCGTGTTCTCCGAGCGCGACTACACGCGCAAGATCGCGCTGCAGGGGCTGAGCTCGCGCGACACGCTGGTCAGCGAGATCATGTCCCGCCAGGTCGTTTCGGTGACCCCGCGCACCGACACGCGCGAGTGCATGTCGCTGATGAGCGAGAAGAAGATCCGCCACCTGCCGGTGATCGACGGCACCACCGTGCTGGGCATGATCTCCATCCGCGACATCATGGACGACATCATCGCCGACCACGAATCGACCATCGCACAACTGGAAAACTACATCCAGTCCTGAGCCCGGGCCGCGAGGCGGGCCGGGGGGCTTCCCCGGGGGTCATCGCACGGCGGGTACCCACGATTGCAGCCGCGCCGCGCCGCGGCAACGGGATATGCTCCCGGGGTGATGAACGGCGCTGCCGACCTCGCCCCGACGACGCCCGTGCCGGCCGCCCAGGCCGCCCAGGTCGCCCAGACCGGCGACGAGACCCTCGAACTGGCGGTGCGGCGCGAGATGCTCAAGGTGGCGCTGCGCACCGCCACCGGCAGCGTCGCTTTGCTGCTGCTGGCCGTGGCCTTCATCGCCTGGCAGGGCTTCGAGGTCGGCCGCGACCGCGCCGCCACCGCCGTGGCGATGCTGGGTGTGCCGGTGTCGGCCTGGCGCCTGTGGCTGCGCCACCGCTACGCCAGCGGCGGCGAGCTCACCCTTGGCGAGGTGGGCCGGGCCATCCGGCAGCTGGAGGTGAACGCGGCGGTCACCGGCGTGATGTGGGCGGTGGCCACGTTCACCATCTACCCGCTGCTGAGCGGCATGTCCTCGACGACCTACGTCATCATCGTCTGCGGCTCGGTGGCGGTGGCTGCGTCGTTCATGTCGCTGGCCGGCCACAGTTTCCTCATCCTGGCCACCTGGCAGCTGGGTTCGCTGATCGCGGCGAGCCTCGTGTTCTCGACCGTGCACTCGTGGACCCTGGCCCTTCTGACGGTGTTGTTCGGCTTCGCGATGATTCGCGCGATGCGCGAGTTCCGCACCTCCTCGGTGAACGCCATGCGGCACAGCCTGGAGGTGGACATCGCCAACGAGTCGCTGCGCCAGGCCAAGGAGGCGGCCGAGGCCGCCAACCTGGCCAAGAGCCAGTTCCTGGCCACCATGAGCCACGAGATCCGCACGCCGATGAACGGCGTGCTGGGCGCGCTGGAGCTGCTCAGGCAGACGCCGCTGGACATGCGGCAAAAGCGTCTGGTCAAGACCGCCTCGGCCTCGGGCGAGTCGCTGATGGACATCCTCAACGACGTGCTCGACCACTCCAAGATCGAGGCCGGCAAGCTCTCGCTGGTGGCCTCGCCGATGTCGCTGCACTCGATGGCCACGGCCGCCGCGGCGCTGTTCCGCGCCAACGCCGAGACGCGCGGGCTGACCATCACGCTGCACGTGGGCGAAGGCGTGCCCGACGGCGTGATCAGCGACGCGCCCCGGCTCAAGCAGGTGCTGCTCAACCTCATCGGCAACGGCGTCAAGTTCACCGAGAAGGGCGGCGTCATGCTGCGGTTGTCGCAGGCCGACGTGCTTGCCACGGCGGGCGAGCTGCCGCCCGACCGCCGCCGCGTGCGCTTCGAGGTCAAGGACACCGGCATCGGCATTCCGGCCGATGCGCTGGACGAGGTCTTCCTGCCGTTCCACCAGGTGCAGAACACGCGGGCGCGGCTGCGCGGGGGCACGGGGCTGGGCCTGGCGATCAGCCAGCGCATCATCGAGGCGATGGGCGGCCGCATCCAGGTGGAAAGCCGGCTGGGTGCCGGCTCGGTGTTCAGCTTCGAGCTCGAGTTCGAGCTCGCCCCCAACGTGATGCTGCCCAACACCGACAGCGACTTCACACGGCTGGACACGGCCGACCGCGTGCAGGGCATGGTGCTGCTGGTGGAGGACAACATCGTCAACCGCCTGGTCGGCGCCGAGATGCTGCGTTCCATCGGCGTCGAGGTGATCGAGGCCGAAGACGGCGCGCAGGGCCTGGCCCTGCTCGAGCGCCAGCGCGTCGACCTCGTGCTGATGGATCTGCAGATGCCGGTGCTGGACGGGCTGGCCGCCACGCGCCAGCTGCGTGAGCGCGAGGCGCGGCTGAGGCTGCCACGCGTGCCGATCGTCGCGCTCACCGCCAACGCCTTCGACGAGGACGTCACGGCGTCGATGGCCGCCGGCATGGACGGCCATCTGGCCAAGCCGTACTCGCGCGAACAGCTGTACGACCTGCTGCGGCGCTGGCTGTAGCCGGCGCGGCCGCCCGGCAGGCGCGGGGCGCACCGCGCGAGCGCCGCGCGTTCGTTCGCCGGCGCTTGTTCAGCCCCTGGCGGCGCTGCGATGGGCCTGCAGGTGCAGCAGGCCCTCGAAGATGAGCGTGTCGACCGTCTCGAAGGGCAGCTCGAGCGTCGGCCCGACCTTGACCGCCGCACCGCCGGCCAGCAGCAGCAGCGGCGCATGCCCGGCACGCTGCTGCAGCCGGCGGTACTGGCGTTCGATGGCCCCGGCGATGGCGTTGGCGCCGCCGCTCATCAGCGCGTCGCTGGTGTTGGTGGGGAAGTCCACCACCTCGCCGGTGGGCACCCGCAGGCCGGCGGTGCCGCTTTCCAGCGACTTCAGCATCAGGCCGAAGCCCGGCAGGATGAGTCCGCCGAGAAAGTGCCCGCCGGCGTCGAGCGCGTCGACGGTGACCGCGGTGCCCACCATCACCACCAGCGCGGCCCGTGCACCCTGCCCGGCTGGCGCCACACCGCCGCTGCCGGCGACCAGCGCACGCTGCCGCGCGCCGGCCAGCGCCACCCAGCGGTCGGCGCCCAGGCGGTGCGGATGGTCGTAGCCGTTCACCAGGCCGGCCTCGGCCGCGGTGGGCACCACCCAACGCGGCAGAACCTCCCAGCGCTCCATCTGTTCCTCGACGCGCCGGCGCACCTGGTCGCCGGCGACGATGGAGCCGAGCATCTGATCGGGTTCGGGCAGGTCGTTCCAGTCGCCCTCGGCCAGCTCGTCGATCGTCTCCAGGAACACCGCGCCGTGCCGCAGCAGCACGGCGTCGGGCCGGGCGGCGTCGTACAGGGCCCACTTCAGGCGCGTATTGCCGCAGTCGATGGCGAGGAAGCTCATGAGGGGCCGATGCTAGCGACGCTGGCCCGCTGTGATGCCCCGCGGCTTCCCGAGGATGGCATCATCGCCCGACCCCTGCCGCCCCTGCCGCCCCTGGCGGGCTCCCGCCTCACCGGCCGCGCAGGGCTTACTGCTGCATGAGTGCCCCATGACCGACCTTTCCGCCGAAGCCAGGGCCCTGGCCGACTACCGTCCGACGCACAAGGTGCGCTTCGTCACCGCGGCCAGCCTGTTCGACGGCCACGACGCGGCCATCAACATCATGCGCCGCATCCTGCAAGGCATGGGGGCGGAGGTCATCCACCTCGGCCACAACCGCAGCGTCGACGAGGTGGTCACCGCGGCGCTGCAGGAAGACGTGCAGGGCATTGCCGTCAGCAGCTACCAGGGCGGCCACGTCGAGTACTTCAAGTACATGGTCGACCTGCTGCGCCAGCGCGGCGGAGCGCATGTGCAGGTGTTCGGCGGCGGCGGCGGCGTCATCGTGCCGGCGGAGATCCGCGAGCTGCACGCCTGCGGCGTGGCGCGCATCTACTCGCCCGAAGACGGCCAGCGCATGGGCCTGCAGGGCATGATCGGCGAGATGGTCATGCGCTGCGACCAGGACCTCTCGGCGCATGCGCCCAAGGGCGCCACCGCCTTGCAGGGCCACACCGAGGCCGCCTGGCGCGCGCTGGCGCAGGCCATCACGGCGCTGGAGAACGGCCGCGCCGAGCCGGCGCTGAAGGCCACGCTGACCAAGGCCGCCAAGGACACCAAGATTCCAGTGCTGGGCATCACCGGCACGGGCGGCGCCGGCAAGTCCAGCCTCACCGACGAGTTGATCCGCCGCCTGCGGCTGGACCAGGGTGATGCGCTGCGCATCGCCGTCATCAGCATCGACCCCAGCCGGCGCAAGAGCGGCGGTGCGCTGCTGGGCGACCGCATCCGCATGAATGCCATCTCGCCGTGGCACCGGCCGGCCGAGAGGACGGCAGACAAGGCGGCCGCCGATGATTCGGGCCAGCGCGTCTTCATGCGCAGCCTGGCCACGCGCGACTTCGGCAGCGAGATCAGCCAGGCGCTGCCCGACGTGGTGACGGCCTGCAAGGCCGCGGGCTTCGACCTCATCGTCGTGGAGACCTCCGGCATCGGCCAGGGCGACGCGGCCATCGTGCCGCTGGTGGACGTGCCGATGTACGTGATGACGCCCGAGTTCGGCGCCGCCAGCCAGTTGGAGAAGATCGACATGCTCGACTTCGCCGAGTTCGTGGCCATCAACAAGTTCGACCGCAAGGGCGCAGCCGATGCGCTGCGCGACGTGGCCAAGCAGGTGCAGCGCAACAAGGAGGCGTTCAAGACGCCGCCCGAGCAGATGCCGGTGTTCGGCACCATGGCCAGCCGCTTCAACGATGACGGTGTGACGGCGCTGTACCAGGCGCTGCTGCCACGGCTCAAGGCGCTCGGCCTCAACGCGGGTGAGAGCCGGTTGCCAAGGGTGGCCACGCGCCACAGCACGCACCAGACCCCCATCGTGCCCGCGGCGCGCGTGCGCTATCTCGCCGACATCGCCGACACCGTGCGCGGCTACAAGCGCCGCGCGGGTGAGCAGGCGCGGCTGGCGCGCGAAGTGCAGCAGCTGCGCGAAAGCTCACGCATGCTGCACGAGGCGATTCCCACCAAGTTCAAGGCGCGCCGCGCGCTCGAAGAACAAGCCGAGCTGCGCGAGGGCCGGCTCGACGCGGCGAGCAGGAAGCTGCTGGCGATGTGGCCCGACATGAAGAAGGCCTACGCCGGCGACGAATACGTGGTGAAGATCCGCGACAAGGAGATTCGCACCGGCCTCGTGCACACCACGCTGTCGGGCAACAAGATCCGCAAGGTGGTGCTGCCGGCGTACGAAGACCATGGCGAGCTGCTGAAGTGGCTGCTGCTGGAAAACGTGCCCGGCAGCTTCCCGTACACCGCCGGCGTCTTCGCCTTCAAGCGCGAGAACGAGGACCCCACGCGCATGTTCGCGGGCGAGGGTGACGCGTTCCGCACCAACCGCCGCTTCAAGCTCGTCAGCGAGGGCATGCCGGCCAAGCGGCTTTCGACCGCGTTCGACTCGGTCACGCTGTACGGCAACGACCCCGATCTGCGCCCCGACATCTACGGCAAGGTGGGCAATTCCGGCGTCAGCATCGCGACCATCGACGACCTGAAGGTGCTGTACTCGGGCTTCGACCTGTGCGCGCCGAACACCAGCGTCAGCATGACGATCAACGGCCCGGCGCCCAGCATCCTGGCGATGTTCATGAACGCGGCCATCGACCAGCAGCTGGAGAAGTTCCGCGCCGACAACCGGCGCGAGCCGACCGACGACGAGGCGGCCAAGATCCGCGCCTGGGCGCTGGCCAACGTGCGCGGCACCGTGCAGGCCGACATCCTGAAGGAAGACCAGGGCCAGAACACCTGCATCTTCAGCACCGAGTTCAGCCTGAAGGTGATGGGCGACATCGCCGAGTACTTCGTGCACCACGACGTGCGCAACTTCTACTCCGTCAGCATCAGCGGCTATCACATCGCCGAAGCCGGCGCCAACCCGATCAGCCAGCTGGCCTTCACGCTTTCGAACGGCTTCACGTTCGTCGAGGCGTACCTGGCGCGCGGCATGCACGTCGACGACTTCGCGCCCAACCTCAGCTTCTTCTTCAGCAACGGCATGGACCCCGAGTACACCGTGCTGGGCCGCGTGGCCCGCCGCATCTGGGCCACCGCGATGCGCGACCGCTACGGCGCCAACGAGCGCAGCCAGAAGCTGAAGTACCACATCCAGACCAGCGGGCGCAGCCTGCACGCGCAGGAGATCGCGTTCAACGACATCCGCACCACGCTGCAGGCGCTGATCGCGGTCTACGACAACTGCAACTCGCTGCACACGAACGCATACGACGAGGCCATCACCACGCCCACCGACGAGAGCGTGCGCCGCGCGATGGCCATCCAGCTCGTCATCAACCGCGAGTGGGGCCTGGCGAAGAACGAGAACCCGAGCCAGGGCAGCTTCATCATCGAGGAGCTGACCGAGCTGGTGGAAGAAGCCGTGCTGGCCGAATTCGAGCGCATCGCCGAGCGCGGCGGCGTGCTCGGCGCGATGGAGACCGGCTACCAGCGCGGCAAGATCCAGGAAGAGAGCATGCACTACGAGATGCTCAAGCACACCGGCGAGTACCCCATCATCGGCGTCAACACCTTCCGCAACCCGCAGGGCGACCCGGTGCCGGACCACATCGAGCTGGCGCGCAGCACCGAGGAAGAGAAGCAAAGCCAGCTGAAGAGGCTGGCCGACTTCCACACCCGCCACGCGGCCGAGTCGCCGGCGATGCTCGAGCGGCTTCAGCAGGCGGTGATCGACAACCGCAACGTGTTTGCGGTGCTGATGGACGCGGTAAGGGGCTGCTCGCTGGGGCAGATCACCAATGCGCTGTTCGAGGTGGGCGGGCAGTACCGGCGCAGCATGTAGCGCGCAGGGCGGCGCGCCCGCTCGCCCCTGGCGCAGCCCCCCGAGCCGTGATCTCGATGGGGGAGGGCGCCCGTCGCCGAAGGGGGCGCCGAGACATCGTGCCGCCGCGAGGGCCGCCCGGCTTCGCAGAATCGGCCGATGGCCTTGGCCACTTTCGCCGCCGCTGCCGCCCCTGGCGCGGGCCGCACCGCATCGCACGGCGGTGCCGCAGCGTTGCGCCACGCCCGCCGCGCCTGGCGGCTGCTGCACACCGACACCCAGGCCGCCGCGCGGTTGGCGGGCGGCGCGTTGGTGCAGGCGCAGCGCCGCGGCGACACCGGAGCGTTGGCCTGGGCGCATCTTGTGCGCGGCTTCCTCAGCCTGTACCTCGCCACGCCCGCCGAGGCACTCGTCGACCTCGAGCGGGCCGAGTGCCTGTTCGGCGAGCGCGGCGATGACGCGGGCCGCGTACTGGCCGCCACCGGCCGCGGCCGGGCGACGTGGCGCAGCGGCCGCGCCGAAGCCGCGCTGCAGCAACTGCTGACGCTGCGCGAAGAGGGTCTGCGCCTGTTGAAGAACGAGCAGCGTGGCGTGCTGCTGAATGCCATCGCCGGCTGCTACTCGGCACTGGGCGACTCCCGCCAGGCCTTCGCCTACCTGCACGAGGCGCTGCGTGGCGCCGGCGCGCGGCGCGACCTCGGCTTCGACACGGTGCTGTACTGCAACCTGGCGCACGAGCTGATGCAGCTGGGCGACCTGGAGCAGGCGCTGGAGCAGGTTGCGCTGGGCCTCGAGCGCAGCGAGGGCATGAGCAACGCCCGGCTGCGCTCGGTGCTGCTGATCAACCGCATCACTTGCCTGGCCGAAGCCGGGCGCGCGGACGAGGCCTGGCCCGACATCGAGCGCCTGCTCGCCTTGCCGCCGGGCGCCGGCGGCCGCGGCACCACTGCGCTGCATTTCGAGACGCTGGCCCTCGCTGCCTTGCGCAGCGGCCGTGTCGACCCCGGGCGTGACCTCATCGCACGCGCCGAAGCCGGCGGCTACATCCACCTGCCCGACGAACGTGTCGAACTGGCGCTGGCGCGCGCGCTGCTTGCCCAGCACGAGGCCGGCGCCGGTGCCGGCTTGCGCGAACTCGACGCGGCAGCGCCGTGGGTGCATGGCGAAGGTCAGCCGCGAGCGAGCCTGCGCGTGCGCTGCCTGCATGCCGAACTGGCCGCGCAGTTGCACGAAGCGGCGGGCGACGCGGCCGGCGCACTGGGGGCGATGCGCCGCCTGCAGGCGCTGGCCGGCGAACGGGCACGCGCGCTGTCTGCGGCGCGTGCGCAAGCCGTGCTGCTGCAGGCCGAGCTGCTGCGGCTGCGTCACCGGCTCGAGGAGCACGACGCCAGGCGCCGCGCCACCGAGCGCGCCCGTGCCGAGCTGGCGCGCGCCAACGAAGCGCTGTCGCGCAAGATCGTCGAGGTTGAATCGCTGCAGGCGGCGCTGCACGAGCAGGCGACGCACGACGCGCTGACGGGCCTGTTCAACCGCCGCCACCTGGAGGACACGCTGCCCGCGATGCTGGCGCTGGCCGGGCGCGAGGGCCATGCGCTGGCGGCGGTGGTCATCGACCTCGATCACTTCAAGGCGATCAACGACCAGCATGGCCACGATGCCGGTGACCGCCTGCTGGCCGAGTTCGGGCGCATGCTGCGAGAGCACCTGCGGCGCAGCGACCTCGCCTTCCGCTACGGCGGCGAGGAGTTCTGTCTGCTGATGCCGCACACCACGGCCCCGTCGGCCGGCCGCAAGGTGGGCGAGCTGCTGGAGCGCTGGCAACGGGCAAGCTTCCAGGTCGCCGGTGCGGCGCTCAGCGGGCTGGGTTTCTCCGCCGGTGTGGCCGACACCACCGAGGAACCGGCCTCGGCGGCCGCGTTGCTGAAGTTGGCCGACCAACGGCTGCTGTGCGCCAAGCGCAGCGGGCGCGGCCGGGTGCTGCACGCAATGCCGGCGCCGGCCCGCTGAAAGCCGGTTGCGGTCTGCTCGCGCCGCACCGTCTCGCCCGGGGCGATCGGCGTTTCCTACGCGCCCGCCGCCTGCTCCACCACCAGCAGCGCCGGCACCTGCTCGGCCGGCAGCGGCCGCGACAACAGGTAACCCTGGCCGAGGTCGACGCCCATGCTGCGCAGCGCGGCCAGCTGCTCAGGCGTCTCGATGCCCTCGGCCACCACCTTGCGGCCCAGCGTGTGGCCCAGTTGCGCGATGGTGCGCACGATCTCGCGGTCCTGCGGGCGGCGCTCCAGGCCGGCGACGAACGAACGGTCGATCTTCAACGTGTCGATGGGCAGCGTGCCCAGGTAGGCCAGCGATGAGTAGCCGGTGCCGAAGTCGTCGATCGAAAAGCGCACGCCGTCCTCGCGCAGCGTGCGCATGGTGTGCAGCGCGGCATCCAGGCGCGCCATCAGCGTCGACTCGGTGATCTCAAGCGTCAGCGCGGTGGCCGGCACGCCGTGGCGCGCGAGCACCTGGCGCACGTGGTCCACGAGGCTCGGCCGGGCCAGGTCGCGGCTGGAGATGTTCACCGCCAGCGTCAGCCCGCGTGCCGCATGGGCGCAGCGGGACTCCTGCGTGCCCTCGGTGCACGACGAATCCGGCGCAGCTTCGAGGCAAAGCGGCTGCGGCGCGTCCCCGACGCAAATCGATGTCAGTGGTTCGCTGACGGCTCGCGCCTCCTGCGGGCCTGCGCCGCGCGTCTCCTGCGCGCCTGCGCCGCGTGTCTCCTGCGCGCCTGCGCCGCGTGTGCGCCGCCACCCCGCCAGCTGCGCGATGGCCTGCTCGATGACCCAGTCGGTCAGCGCCGTGATCAGGTCCGACTCCTCGGCCACGGCGATGAAGACCGCCGGGCTGACGGCGCCGCGCTGCGGGTGCATCCAGCGCGCCAGCGCCTCGAAGCCGGCGAGCCGGTGGCCCTGCAGCTCGTACAGCGGCTGGAACTGCAGGCTGAGCTGGCCCTCGCCGATGGCGCGGCGCAGGTCGTTCTCCAGCGCCAGGCGCTGCGCCACCTTGTCGTGCATCGACTGGTCGAACACCGCCACGCGGCCGCGGCCGCCGCCCTTGGCCTCGTACATCGCGAGGTCGGCGTCGCGCAGGATCTCGTCCACCGTGCGGTAGCCCAGGTCGCTGAAGGTGATGCCCAGGCTGGCGCCGGGCAGCACCTCGCTGCCGGCGATCTCGATCGGCCGCGAGATGGAGGCCAGCAGCCGCTCGGCCAGCTTCAGGCCGGCGTCCTTGTCGTGCAGCCCGTCCAGCAGCACGGCGAACTCGTCGCCGCCCAGACGCGCCACCAGGTCGGCCGGCCGCACGCCGCCCTTCAGCCGCTCGGCGGTGGCGCACAGCAGCTCGTTGCCGGCATGGTGGCCGAAGCTGTCGTTGACCATCTTGAAGCGGTCCAGGTCGATGAACAGCACCGCGAAGCGCACGTCGTCCTGGGTGCGCGAGCGCTCCACCGCCAGCGCCAGCTGCTCCTGGAAGTGCAGCCGGTTGGCCAGGTCGGTGAGCGTGTCGTGATAGGCGATGTGGTGCAGCCGCTGCTCGGCCTGCTGGCGCGAAGTGATGTCCAGCACCTGGTAGATGAGGCCATGGCCGCTGCCGTCGGGGTCGGCGAAGCGGCTGCAGTGCACGGCGGTCCACAGCGGTGCCTCGTCGCCGCGCAGCATGCGCAGCTCCATCGAGAAGTCGTGGTCGGGCGCATCCAGCACCTGTTGCACCTGGCGCTGGAAGAGCTGGCGGTCACCGCCGTGGACGAAGTCGAGGAACGGCTGCCCGAGCATCGAGTCGCCGCGCCGCACCAGCAGCTCGGCCAGGGCGAGGTTGGCCTTCAGCGTCTGGCCGCTCTCGCGCACCACGGCCATGCCGATGGCCGCATGGGTGAACGCGGCCGTGAAGCGCTCGTGGTTGAGCGCCGCTTCGCGCTCGGCCGCTTCGACACGGGCCTGCTGCGCAGCGTGCTCGCGCTCCTGGCGCGCCAGGCTCGCGCGCAGCAGCAGCACCAACGCGAACACCACCGTCACCGACACCACGAGCACCGTGTTGCCGAAGCGCTGCGCCCCCAGGTGCACGAGCCCCGCGAAGCAGGCGGCGAACAGGAACAGCGCCCCCATCCACGACGAGCCGGCCAGCCAGTCCAGCGGCTGCAGCGGCGCGCTGCGCTTGAGCGCCATCACCGCCATCAGCGGCAACGTGGTGCCGGCCCACGGCAGCACCGCCACCACGCACAAGGCGCCGAAGGCCGCGCCCTCGGCGCCGAAGCCCCCGCGCATCGCCGCGCCTTGCAGCGTCTCGAAGGCGAGGGCCGTGACGGTCATCGCCGCCATCGCTGCCGCCGGGCTGGCCAGCCAGCTGGACAGCCGCTTGGAGGAACGGCGCGTGCCGACATAACCGTCGATGCCGGCGGCGAGCGTGGCCGCCGCAGGACCGGTAGCCAGCAGCGCGCCGAAAATGAAGATGTCGGCGGCACTGACGGCGTGGCTGGTGCGCGGCAGGCGCACGGAGAACAGCGACGCGGCGGCCGCCAGCCCGACGGCCGTGACGACGGCCAGCAGCGGCGAGGCGCCGGCCAGGTCCTGCAGACGCCACAGCTGCCAGGCCAGCGCGCCGGTGCCCGACAGCACGATCGCCAGCCACAGCGCCGCGGCCGCCGGGGGGTAGTCGTGCAGGTGCCGGCGGCGGAACGCCTGCCAGGGGTTCCAGCGGCGGGCGGCGGCAGTGGGCGAGCGAGGGGGGTGCATGGGAGAAGGCCGGCCACCGCGGGCGTCGGCCGGCCCCGAGCGCGGCCACGGTGTGCGCGGGTCTTCGGCGGGGCCGAGGCCGACTTGATGGCTGGACCCGGGTACACCCGCGGGTGATGCCGGCGGGGCGGGTGAACTTCTCGCCGGTGCGCCCCGGTTTCGCGCCGCCGGGCGCCAAGAAAAGAATCGGGCGGCCCGCAGGCCGCCCGGGTCGGAAAACGGGCGGCCCGCGGGCCACCCGGTTCGACATCGCCGGCAGCCCGCAGGCTGCCTGGTCCGACAGGGCCGGCGGCCCCAGCGCCGCCCGGCTCCGCGCCGCCGGCCGCTCAGGCCGGCGCGAGTGACCTCAAGGCGCCGGGCAGGCCGGCGGCTTCAGGAAGGCCAGGGCCGGCTGGTCCCACTGGCGCGGCGAGGCCTTGTCGGTGAACTTGCAGCCGAAGTCCGGCTTGGCCACGGTGGTCGGGTTGAGCACGTCGTCGCCTTCGGGCCGCACGCCTTTCTCCACCCACTTCACGAGATCGGTGAAGGTCTGCGCCAGCTCGGGCCCGGTGAACGAGCAATGGCCGTAGTCGCGCGTGGCGCGCTGCACGAGGTTGTGCTTCAGGCCCCGGGCCTTGACGCGGTTTGCATAGACCTGCTGCATGTGGAACGGTACGAACAGGTCGCCCAGCGTGTGCAGCGTGAGCATGGGCATGAACAGCCAGCCGGGCGTGGGCACCATGTCCACCGGGCGGTAGACGAAGCCCAAGCGCAACCGCGCGCCCGGGTCGTCCTTGACACGCTGCACGGCGTGGTTGAACTGCACCTCGGCGGCCGACAGCGCCGGGTTGGCGTCGAGCTGATAGACCACATCGGTGTTGCGCAGCACGTTGCCGCGCGAGCCGGCCACCGTGCCGTCGCCCACGCCCAGCCCGAACACGAAGTCGCCGGCCACGCCGTTCCAGAACAGCCACCCCTGGTCGAACAGCGGGCGCACGCCGCCGGTGCGCAGCTGCACCAGGCTCTTCAGGGCCTGCCCGCCGGCGTTGAGCGCAAACGGGAACGCCGGGCCGAGCCCGGCCTTGGTCGCCGGCACCGTGGCGGTGAGGTAGTCGGTGTCGTAGGGGAACGTCTTGCCCACGCCCGACAGCGTCTGCGCGGCGACGTTGAAGTCCAGGAAGTAGTCGAACAGCTCGTAGTCGGCCTGCACGCCGCACACCGGCATGGCGCCGTCGTAGGCCCACGGGAACTGCTCGGCGATGATGGTGGTGACGTGGCCCCCCATCGACGCGCCGCTGATGTAGGTGCGGCTGGGGTGGCCCACGCGATGGCGGAACACCCAGGTCAGCGCGTGCGTGTCGCGCGCGCCCTGCGCCGGCACGTAGTCGTTCTTGCTGTAGCTCGAGGCCGCCCAGGCATAGCCGTTGGCCAGCAGGAAGGGGCGCAGCGGGTGGTCGTCGACGGTGAGCTCGAGCCCGGTGCCGCGGTAGCCATGCGCCCACATCACCAGCTTGCCGTTCCAGTTGTCGGGCACCTCCATGCGGTAGCCGGCGCCGTCG
>JAEUPC010000170.1 GCA_016789865.1 Rubrivivax sp. | reverse complement strand
ACGCGCAACCTGAACGACATCGACTTCGGCAACGGCACCTACGCCATCGCCGGTGCGTTCAATGCGCAGACCGTCACCGGCACCCTGCTTACCTCCACCGACGCGGCGACCTGGACGCTGGCCGACCTGACCGCGGTGGCGCCGATCCAGAACCTGAACGGCGTGGCCTTCGGCAACGGGCGCTTCGTGGCCGCGGGCAGCCTGGGTGCGCTGATCACGGCGCCCTGACGCTCGCCAGGCCGGGCCGGCGCGAGCCGGTCCGGCCGAGCGAAGACCCGCACGGCACGCCCGCGCGGGACCGGCGCGGCGCGGCGTGGCATGGCGCAGCGTGCCGGCCACGCCGAGCGCGGCATCTCGCCCGCACAGGCGCAGCCCCCGGGTCGGCAGCGGCGCGGCATCCTGCACGGCCCGCGTCGGCGCGGCAGCCGGGTGCGCACTCGGCGCCCGCATGCGGGCCCGGACAATCCGCCGATGTCCGCCGCGCCCCAGCTCAATGACGCCGCCGCCGCGGAAGACCCCAGCGAAGTGACTCTGTGGCTGCGCCAGCTGGGTGAAGCCAACCCGCTGGCCAGCAGCCAGCTCTTCGAGCTGCTCTACGACGAACTGCGCCGTCTGGCGCGCAGCCACCTCAGGCGCGAGAACCCGGGCCACACGCTCAGCGCCACGGGTCTTGCGCACGAGGCCTGGTTCCGCATGGCCGAGCAACGCCGCACGCAGTGGCAAAACCGCGGCCACTTCATGGCCGTGGCCAGCACGATGATGCGCCGCATCCTCGTCAACCACGAACTGGCGCGCCGCGCCGCCAAGCGCGACGCCGAGCTCGTGCCGGTGACGCTTTCGGGGCTGGAGCAGCTGGGCGTGGCGCCCGACCGCGACCTCGTCGCCGTGCATGAGGCGCTGCTCGCCTTCGAGACGGTGGATGCGCGCGCGGCCAAGGTGGTGGAGCTGCGCTTCTTCGGCGGGCTGGACAACGACGAGGTGGCCCAGGCGCTGTCCATCTCGCTGGCCACGGTGAAGCGCGACTGGGCCATCGCGCGGGCCTGGCTGCACCGCGAACTCAGCGAGCGCCGCTGAAGTGCGTGCGCCCGGCGAGTGGCGCTGAGCAGACCCTCGGCCTGCCGCCCCGCGGCCATCAGCCGAACGCCTGCAGCCAGTCGCCCAGCGCGGCGGCCACCGCCGCCGGCTCTTCCAGCAACAGCATGTGGCCGCAACGTGGCAGCACCTCCAGCCGCGCGCCGGGCACCGCAGCGGCGATCTCGTGCGACATCTGCGGCGTCGTGAGCAGGTCGCCTTCGCCGCACAGCACCAGCGTCGGGCAGCGGCGTGTGTCGATGGCGCCCAGGCGCGGCCGCAGGTCCTCGCGCGCCATCACCGCCTGGTTCTGCGCGATGAGCAGCGCGGCGCCGGCGCGCCGCACGATGGCGAAGTAGCGCGCCACCAGCGCGGTGTTGCCCGCGTGGTACGGATGGAAGGCGAAAGGCACGTTGGCGCGCAACACCTCGTCCACCCGCCCGGCGGCGAAGTGCCCGCAGGCCTCGGTACGCAGCGCGATCAGCTCGGGTGTGTCGGGTCGCGCGGTGGTGGCCAGCAGCGCCAGGCCCGCCACGCGCCCAGGTGCAAGCAGCGCTGCGTGCTGCGCCAGCATGCCGCCCATCGAGTGGCCCACCAGCACCAGCGGCCCGCCCAGCCGGCCGAGCAGGGCCTGCGCCATCGCCGGCAGCGAGGTGCCGCGCGTGTGGTCATCGGCCACCACGGCCTCGTTCACCAGCGGCGGGCGCGGGCGGCGCGCGGCGAGGGCCGCGCGCACATCGGCCCAGGCCTCGGCGTCGTTGGCCAGACCGGGCAGGAACACAAGCGTCGGCGGGCGGTCGCTCATCGGGCGCAGGCGGGCAGTGGTGGGTGCAGGGGGGCCCAGCATACGGGGCGGCTCGCGCTGCCGGCAGCGGCTGCGGACGCGGCCCACGCCGCCCGGCTGCGCCGCGCGCCGCACGGGCGGGCTATGCTTGCCGCACTCCCCTGCCCCATCTCTGAACGGAACCGCGCCATGCCGGGCATCGCCCCCTTCCACCTCGCCTTCCCCGTCGACGACCTGGCCGCGGCGCGCCGCTTCTATGGCGGCCTGCTCGGCTGCCCCGAGGGCCGCAGCAGCGACGAGTGGATCGACTTCGACCTGTTCGGCCACCAGATCGTCGCCCACCTCGCGCCCCAGCACGCAGCGGCGCACCACAACCCGGTCGACGGCCACGACGTGCCGGTGCCGCACTTCGGCGTCGTGCTCGACTGGGACGACTTCCACGCACTGGCCGACCGGCTGCGCGCCGGCGGCACGCGGTTCGTGATCGAGCCGTACATCCGCTTCGCGGGCCTCGTGGGCGAGCAGGCGACGATGTTCTTCCGCGACCCGGCCGGCAACGCGCTGGAGTTCAAGTCCTTCAAGGACCGCTCGCAGCTGTTCGCCAAGTGACGCTGCCCGTGCAGCGCGTGCCGTACATGCCGTACCTGCCGCAAGCCCTGGCCGCGCGCCTGCACCGCCACACGCCGGCTTCATGACCGAGTTGCTCTTCATCCGCCACGGCGAGACCGACTGGAACCGCCAGCAGCGCTTCCAGGGCCAGATCGACGTGCCGCTCAACGCGATGGGCCGCGCGCAGGCCGCACGCCTGGCAGCGCGGCTGGCCGCCGACCCGCACGACCGCCTGTTCGCCAGCGACCTCGGCCGGGCGCGCGAGACGGCGCAGGCGCTGGCCGCCGCCTGGGGCGTGGAGCCGACCTTGGTGCCCGGCCTGCGCGAGCAGGCCTTCGGCTTGCTGGAGGGGCTGGACGTGCCCACCATCAAGGCGCAGCACCGCGCGCTGTGGGACGAGTGGCTGCAGCATCGCGGCGACTTCGCGCTGCCCGGCGGCGGCGAGAGCCTGCAGACGCTGCACGCCCGCGTGCTGGCCACCGTGCGCGAGCTGGCCGAGGCGCACCGCGGCGCGCGGCTGGCGCTGGTCACGCACGGCGGCGTGCTCGACATGCTGTGGCGCACCGCGCACGGGCTGCCCATCGACGGGCTGCGCCAGTGCGAGATTCCGAACACCGGGCTCAACCGCCTGCGCTGGCAGGACGGGCGCCTGGTGATCGAACATTGGGGCGACGCGGCCCACCTCGAAGACCTGCCGCTGCAGCCGAGCACGCGAGCTGGCGAGCGCGAATGAGGCCGTGAGGCGTGCCTGCCGGCGCGCGCTCGCGGGCCCGGCCGGCCGATCGGCGCAGTGCGTGATCCGCGGATGGACCTATCGACTGACCGGAACCGACCAATCGAAAGACCGAACACGATGACGCCGCCCGAACCGCCCTTTCGTTCCACCGTGGTCGTCGGCGCCGGCGCCGTCGGCGGCTTCTTCGGCGCGATGCTGGCGCGGGCCGGCCATCGCGTCACGCTCGTCGGCCGCGCCGCGCAGGCCGAAGCGGTTGCCGCGCGCGGCCTGCAGTTGCACCTGACCACGCCGGCCGGCCCGCGCGCCGAGGCGGTGCGGCTGGCGGCCACCACCGAGCTCGCGGCCGTGCGCGACGCCGACCTCGTGCTGTTTTGCGTCAAGTCGCCCGACACCGACGCGGTGGCGAGCGAGATGGCGCCGCACATCGCTGCCGGCACCTGGGTGATGAGCCTGCAGAACGGCGTGGACAACGCCGCGGCCATCGCGCGCCATGTGCATGGCGACGGGCGCGTGGTGATCCCCACCGTGGTCTACGTGGCCACCGCGATGCCTGAGCCCGGCGTCGTCAAGCACTTCGGCCGCGGCGACCTGGTGGCCGGCCCGCTCACCGCGGCCGATGCGGCCGATGCCGCGCATGGCGTCAAGCTGCAGGCGCTGGCCGCCTTCTTCGCCAGCGCCGGCGTGCCGGTGCGCGTGTCGGCCGAGGTGATGCACGAGCTGTGGATGAAGCTGATGGTCAACTGCGCCTACAACGCCATCTCGGCGCTGGCGCAGCTGCCGTACGGCCGCATGGTCGAGTTGGCCGAGATCCGCGACGTGCAGCGCGCCGTGGTGGAAGAAGTGGTGGCGGTGGCCCGCGCCGAGGGCCAGCCGATGACGCTGGCCGCCGCGCTGGAGGCGATGGAGCGCATCGCGGTGGCGATGCCGGGCCAGTACTCGTCCACGGCCCAAGACCTGGCACGCGGCAAGCCCACCGAGATCGACCATCTGAACGGCCACGTCGCGCGCCGCGGCCAGGCGCTGGGCGTGGCGACGCCAGTGAACCGCACGTTGCACGCGCTGGTGAAGCTGGCCGAAGCCTCGCGGGCCGCGGCCACGCCGGCGGCGTCTGCCGCAAAGCCGTGAACACGCCGGGCGCGCCACGATGAATGCCGCCGCCACCGGCCGCGGCACCGAGGTACCGCCCGAGTTCCTGCGTGCACTGCGCGAGCTGAACCTCGTCGATGCCGACGAGCTGGTCAGCGGCCAGGCGCTGGCCGGCGGCGTGAGCAGCGACATCTGGCGCGTCGACACGCGCCGCGGCGCGCTGTGCGTGAAGCGCGCGCTGTCCCGGCTGCGGGTGGCCGCCGACTGGCGCGCGCCGGTCGAACGCAACCTCTATGAAGCACGCTGGATGCAGGTGGCCCGCGAGGCGGCGCCCGCCGCCGTGCCGCGCGTGCGCGGCCAGCATGGGGCACTGGGCGTGCTGGTGATGGACTACCTGCCGCCCGAGGCGCACACGCTGTGGAAGGATCAACTGCGCCGCGGCATCGCGCAGGCGCCGACGGCACAGGCCGTGGGCGCCACGCTCGGCCGCATCCATGCCCACGCGGCCAGGCACCGCGACACGCTGGCAGCGCAGTTCGACACCGACCGCATCTTCTTCGACATCCGACTGGAGCCCTATCTGCTGGCCACTGCAGCGCGGCACGCCGATCTCGCGCCGGCGCTGCAAGCGCTGGTGCGCCAGACGCAGGAGCACAAGCTCAGCTTGGTGCATGGCGACGTGAGCCCGAAGAACATCCTCGTCCCGGCGCTCGCACGCGGGGCGCGGCGACCGGCCGGGTGCGAGCCCGGACCCGAGCCCGCTGGCGCACCCCCCGTGCTGCTGGACGCCGAGTGCGCCTGGTGGGGCGACCCGGCGTTCGACCTGGCCTTCTGCCTCAACCACCTGCTGCTCAAGTGCCTGTGGGTGCCGCCGTCGCGCACCGGGTACCTGGCCTGCTTCGATGCGCTGGCCGCGGCCTACCGGCCCTGCGTGGACTGGGAGCGGCCCGAGGCCCTCGAAGCGCGCGCCGCGCGCCTGCTGCCCGGGCTGCTGCTGGCCCGCGTGGACGGCAAGTCGCCGGCGGAGTACCTGGTCGAGCCCTGGCAGCACGACCACGTGCGGCGCGTGGCGCGGCAGCTGCTGCGGCAGCCCGAAGCGCGGCTCGCGGCGGTGCGGGCCGCATTCGCCGGGCCGCTGGAGGCGGCGATCGCGGCAGCGATCGGGCCGGCGACCCCGGCAGTGACCGAGTCGAAGGCGACGAAATGAGCGACTCCCGCCAGGCCGGTGACCTCGGTCGAATCGAGCAGGTTCACGCGCGGCGCGTCTGGGACAGCCGCGGCCGCCCGACCGTGGAAGCCGAGGTCACGGTGGCAACCGGCCGTGCACCGGGCCGGGTGGTCGGCCGCGCCATCGTGCCGGCCGGTGCCAGCAAGGGCCGCCGCGAGGCGCTGGAGCTGCGCGACGGCGGCGGGCCCTTCGGCGGCCTGGACGTGCAGCGCGCGGTGGGCCACGTGAATGGCGAGATCGCGCGGGCGCTTGCAGGCATGCCGGCTGGCGACCAGGCGGCGATCGACGCGCGGCTGATCGAACTCGACGGCACACCGAACAAGCAGCGCCTGGGCGCCAACGCGACGCTGGCGGCGTCGATGGCCGCGGCACAGGCCGCCGCGGCCGCGGCTGGCCGGCCGCTGTACGAGCACCTGGCTCACGGCATCGGCGGGCCGGGCGAGGTGCCGCGTCTGCCGCCGCTCCTGCCGCTGCCGCAGATCCAGATTTTCGGCGGCGGCGCGCATGCCGGGCGGCGCGTGGACATCCAAGACTTCATGGTCATGTGCCCGGGCGCTGCGAGCTTCGCGCAGGCACTGGAGTGGACGGCCGAGGTCTACCGCCATGCCGGCGTGCTGATGCGCGAGCGCGGCGCGGCCGCCGGCGTGGCCGACGAGGGCGGCTGGTGGCCGGCGTTCGACAGCAACGAGCAGGCGCTCACGGCGCTGGTACAGGCCATCGAGCGCGCCGGCTTCACGCCGGGCGAGCAGGTGGCGATCGCGCTGGACATCGCGGCCAGCGACTTCGGCGAGCACGGCCGCTACCGCCTGGGCCTCGACGGGCGCGAGCTCACCAGCGACGGCCTGATCGAACTGCTGCTGCGCTGGTGCGAGCGCTACCCCATCGCCAGCATCGAAGACCCGCTGGCCGAGGACGACCTGGAGGCCTTCGCGCGCTTCACGCAGGCGGTGGGCGCGCGCGTGCAGGTGGTGGGCGACGACCTGCTCGTCTCCGATGCGGCGCTCGTGCGGGCGGCGGCCGGCCGAGGCGCGGCCAACACCGTGCTGCTCAAGCCCAACCAGCGAGGTACGCTGACCGAGACCTGGCAATGCTGGCAGGCCGCGCGCGCGGCGGGCTACGCCGGCATCGTCTCGGCGCGCTCGGGCGAGACCGAGGACACGACCATCGTCGACCTGGCCATCGGCTGGGGCGTGGGGCAACTCAAGGTCGGCTCGTTCGCGCGCAGCGAGCGCATGGCCAAGTGGAACGCCGCGCTGCGCATCGAACAGCGGCTGGGCGCTGCGTCGCGCTTTGCCGGCGCGTCGGTGCTGGGGCGCAACCCGCCGGCGCAGTGAGGGCGATCGCCCACCGGTGTTGGCAATTCGGTGGATGACGCCGCCGGCCGCGGGTGGGACAGTGGTGCAAGCCGATGGAGAGGCGCGCCATGTTGATCAAGAAGGCCGAGGTCGCCCGGTTCATGCTGTGGATGGCGTTGTTCCCGTTCCTCACGGTGGGGGTGGGCAACGCGGTGCTGCTGGCCGTGCCGCAGGCGCGCGAGACGCTGTTCGCGCTGGATGACGGGCCGCACGGGTCGGCTTGGCGCTTCGCGTGGTTCTGCCTGGCTTATCTCTACTGGGCCTTCACGGCCTGGTTCTGCGCGCGTCTGATGTACGGGCGCGAGTTCCCGCACGATGCCACCGCCGGCTGGGACCCCGCACAGAAGGACTTGGCGCACAAGCTCGCGCGGCGGGTCCCGCGTGCGCTGGGCCTCGTGGCCACCGTGCCGCTGGCGGTGGCGATGTTCCAGGTCAACGGCCTCTACGGGGTCGTGCTCGGCGGGCTGGCCGCCGCGTTCCTGGCCTTCGTGGTGCTGCGCCACAAGCTGCCGCTGCTGCGCGGCTCGGCGCGTCGCCCCGGCGAAAGCCATCTGCGCCACTTCAAGCGCCTGCCCGGCACGGCCTGGGCCTGCATCGCCGCGCTGGTGGGAGTGTCGTGGATCGTCTTCTTCGCGCTGTGGAGCGCGCCGGTGACCGCCGGCCGCGCCATCGGCTCGCCGGCGCTGCTGCTGGTGGCGCTGGGCGGCTGGACGCTGTTCGGCTCGCTGGTGCTCAGCTACTGGCCGAATACCCACGCCTGGCCGACGTTCAACTGGCTGCCGCTGGTGCTGTTCGCGGCCTTCTCGGAACTGGACAACCACCCGGTGGCCGATGCGCGCCACGCCGTCGCGCCGGCCGACTGGCGCGACAGGCGCATCGAGCTGACCGAGCACTACCGCGAGTGGATGAGGCACCACCGCGCGGGCGAGCCGGTGTATTTCGTCGCCGTGGCCGGCGGCGCCAGCCGCGCCGCCTTCTGGGGCGGCATGGCGCTGGGCCAGCTTGAAGACCACGCGCGCCGCCAGGGCCGGCGCTTTGCCGAAAACGTCTTCATGTTGTCGGGCATTTCCGGCGGCAGCCTGGGCGCGGCCGCGTTCGTCTCGGTGGTGGCGGCCGAGCCGCGCGAGGCGGTGGTGACTGCGCGGCTGGAGGCGTTCCTCGAGAAGGACTCGCTGGCGCCGGTGGTCGGCTCGCTGCTGTTCCCCGACCTGGCGCAGCGCTTCCTGCCGTTGTTCGATGCCGTGAGGGCCACCGACCGTTCGCTGGCGCTGGAAGACGCGTGGATTGCCGACTGGCGGGCGCTGGCCGGCGGCAACAACGAGGTTGCCCAGTGGTGGGCCGGCCCGCTGACCGCCCCGCTGCCCCCGGCCCAGGCTGCCCGGCGCGACGGCGAGCGCAACCTGCCTTCGATGGTGCTGAACACGGTGCGACTGGAAGACGGCCAGCGCATGCTGCAGTCGAACCTGAGGTTCGAGCTGCCCGACGCCTTCGACCTGCTGGACGCGCGCTTCGACACGCGCCACCTCACGCTGGCAGGCGCCGTGCACAACAGCGCGCGCTTCCCCTACGTGAGCCCGGCCGGGTCGGTGCGCATGGCGCCGGCCTCGCCCGCGGCATCGGCCGGCACAGGCGGCGCAAGCGCACCCGGCCAGCCGCCCGCAAAGGCGAAGCTGCCGCTGTGGGGGCACCTGGGCGACGGCGGCTACCACGAAGGCTCCGGCGCGGCGACGCTGGCCGACATCGTCGACAAGCTCATGGGCCAGGGCCTGGTGCGGCGCGACGCCCAAGGCCGGCTGGTCGCCTGCGCCACCGCCGAGGCGGCCGCATCCTGCCCGAACCCGGTGGTGCTGGTGATGTTGGACAACCAGCCCGAGGCCTTTGGCGCCAACTGGCGCCGCCACATCGATGGCCGGCCGCTGCAGCCTGACCCCTGGCGCCTGGCGAAGGATTGGCCGCTGCCCGAGCTGAGCGCCCCGCCGCTGGGCCTGGTGCGCGCGTGGACCAGCAACAGCGTGCGCGCCGAGTGGCGCCTGTCGCGGCTGGCCGGCAACGACCCCGAGCGCTACGTCGAGCTGCGCCTGCCTCGCTACCCCGGCGCGCGCCAGCCTTCGATGAACTGGCAGCTCGATGACGACTCGCGCCTGCTGATGAAGCGGGCTGCGGCCCGAGACTGCAGCAGCCCTGCGGCCGTCAACCTGGCCGACGCGTCGCTGTGCGAAAACCTCAAACGCCTGAGAAAGTGGATCGCTGCCGAAGGGGGCGCGCCATGACCGGCCTGCCCACGCTCGCACCGCGCCACTGGGCCGCGCTGTACCTGCTGGCTGCCGTGGTGGGGGTGGTGCTGCTGGCGGTGGCGGCGCCGCGGCCCCACGCGCCCGAGGATCCCTCGGGCTGCCGGCCGCGCACCGAGGCCGATCGCGCGGCGTTGCAGCAGCACCTGGAGCGGCGCGACCCCGACATCCTGACCCTCGACCTCGCCGGGCATCCGCGCGTGTGGGCCAGCCAGCTGCAAGGCGGCGCGCCGCTCGCCGCGCCGGGCGAGCAGCGGGCGTCTTGCGCCGAGTGGCGTGCCGGGCAGCTGCGCGCCGCGATCGAGCAGTTCGACGAGGGGCTGTTCATCCCGCTGTACGCGGTGCTGTCGCTGCTCGTGGTGGGCTGGGTCACGAGCGGGCCGCCGCTTCGCCGAGTGGCCTGGGCGGCTGCCGCGGGGCTGGTGTTCGCCACGGCGGCGTTGGTGGTCCTGGATCGGCAGGAAAACAGCGAGATGCTGTCGATGATCGGCCGCATGGAGGTGCTCGGCGTCGCGTCGGTGTTCGGCAAGGCGGCATCGTTCGACGCGCCCGACCTCGTGGCGGCGGCGCACGCCGCGCGTGGGGCATCGCTGGCCAAGTGGGCCGCCAGCGCGGCCTGGGCCGCCGCGCTGGCCCTGGCCCTCGCGCTGTGCTTGCGCGAAGCACGGGCGCGGCTGGCGGCGCGCTGGCCGCGCGCGGGCCGCGTCGCGGCGGCGCTGCCGGTGCTGGCGATGGCCGTTGCCGCGCTGCTCTTCGCATTCGGGGCGATGACGGGCTCGCGCAGCGCGGCCATATCGCTGCCGGCGGCGGCCCTCGAGGCGGCGATGGCGGCATCGGCGGCCGGCATGGCGGGCGCGGCGTTGCTCTGGGCGGCCGCCTGCTGGCTGATCGAGGGCGCCGCGCCGGGTGGTCCAGGCGCGGGCGCACCGCCGCCGATGGCCGACGAGGGCTGAAGACCGAAGTGCGACGGCCGCCAGGCCGGCCCGCGCGAGTCTCAGCGCGGCGGCGGGCCGGGGTCGTTGCCCGCCGAGCCTTCGCCGCCCAGCACGATGCGGGCGTGCCGCTGGTAGGTCCAGTAGGCCCAGGCCCAGTTGAGCAGCACGATCAGCCGGTTGCGAAAGCCGATCAGGAAGAACACGTGGGCGGCCAGCCAGAACCACCAGGCGACCAGGCCCGACAGGCGCAGGCCGCGCAGGTCGACCACCGCGGCCATGCGGCCGATGGTGGCGAGGTTGCCGTAGTCGCGGTAGCGGAAGGCGGGGGTTTCGCGCTTCGCGATGCGATCGCGGATCGCGCGCGCGGCGTGGTTGCCCATCTGCTTGGCGGCGGGGGCGATGCCGGGGACCTGCCTCGCGTCGCTCGTGACGCTGGCGAGATCGCCGATCACGAAGACTTCCGGATGCGCGGGCACCGACAGGTCGGGCGCGACCGGCACGCGGCCCTGGCGATCGCAGGCCAGGCCGAGTTGCGCGCCCAGCGGCGACGCCGCGACGCCCGCGGCCCAGAGCGCGACGCGGGATTCGATGCGCTGCGTTCCGCCCAGCGTGACGCCTTCGGCATCGATGGCGGTCACCGGCGTGCCGGTGTGGACCAGCACGCGGAGTTTGTCCAGCTGGCGCAGCGCGCTGGCCGATAGCGATTCGGGCATGGACGCGAGCACGCGGGGGCCGGCCTCGACCAAGTGCACGCGCGCGCGGGCGGGATCGGCGATGCGGAATTCATTGCGCAGGGTGTGCTGCGCGATTTCGGCGAGGGTGCCGGCAAGTTCGACGCCGGTGGGGCCGCCGCCGATGACCACGAACTCGAGCCACGCCTGGCGCTTGGCGGGATCGGGT
>JAEUPC010000204.1 GCA_016789865.1 Rubrivivax sp. | reverse complement strand
CGTGATGGACCTGCTGGCCGAGGTCGACATGCACGGCATCCAGACCAGCGGCAACTGCATCCGCAACATCACCACCGACGCGCTGGCCGGCATCGCGCCCGACGAGGTGGTCGACCCGCGGCCCTATGCCGAGATCCTGCGTCAGTGGAGCACGCTGCACGGCGAGTTCGCCTTCCTGCCACGCAAGTTCAAGATCGCCATCACCGGCGCGCGCGAAGACCGCGCCGCCACGGGCTGGCACGACATCGGCCTGAAGCTGGTGAAGAACGCCGCCGGCGAGGTGGGCTTCGAGGTCAGCGCCGGAGGGGGCATGGGCCGCACGCCGCACATCGCCACCGTGCTCGAGCGCTTCGTGCCCTGGGCGCAGATCCTCGCCTTCATCGAGGCGATCGTGCGGGTCTACAACCTGCTCGGCCGGCGCGACAACGCCTACAAGGCGCGCATCAAGATCCTCGTCAAGGCCGAGGGCGAACGGTTCGTGCAGGCCGTGCGCGAGGAGTTCCGGGCCTTGCTTGCCGACCCGGCCACACCGCGCATCCCCGAGGCGGAACTGCGCCGCGTGGCCGCCGGCTTCGCCGACCCGGTGGCGGCAGACGACGCCGGCGGCCACGCACTCGCCGCGCCGCTGGGCAGCACCGACCAGCCGCCGGCCCTGCAGCGCTGGCTGCAGCGCAACGTGCACGCGCACCGCCTGCCGGGCTACCGGGCCGTGACGCTTTCGCTCAAGCGGACCGGCCAGGCACCTGGCGACGCCACCGCGGCGCAGCTGGAGCACGCAGCCACGCTGGCCGAGCGCTTCAGCGCCGGCGAAGCCCGCGTCACCCACCAGCAGAACCTGCTGCTGCCCTGGGTGCGCGAGGCCGACCTGCCGGCGCTGTGGCAGGCCGCGCGCGAGTACGGCTTCGCCACGCCGAACATCGGCCTCGTCACCGACATCGTGGCCTGCCCCGGCGGCGACTTCTGCGCGCTGGCCAATGCGCGCTCGCTGCCGGTGGCCGCGGCGCTGGCCGAACGCTTCGAGGACCTCGACCTGCAGCACGACATCGGCGACGTTGCACTGCACATCAGCGGCTGCATCAACAGCTGCGGCCACCACCACAGCGGCCACATCGGCATCCTCGGCGTCGACAAGGATGGCAGCGAGTGGTACCAGGTGACGTTGGGCGGCAGCGACGGCAGCGAACTGTCCGGTGCCACGACGCCCGGCAAGGTGCTCGGGCCCTCCTTCGCGGCCGACGAGGTGCCCGACGTGCTCGAGGCCCTCGTCGCCACCTACCTGCGAGAACGCGCACCCGGCGAGCGCTTCGTGCACACCGTTCACCGGCTGGGCACAGCGCCGTTCCGCGCTGCCGCCGACACCGCGCGCCGCAGCACGGCGCCGATCGAGGTCTCGGCCTGAACACCCCGCCGCAGGCAACCACCTACCGCCGCCACGACGATGGAACTGCTTACCGCCACCGACACACTGCCCGCCGGCGCCTTGCTGCTGGACAACACCGACGACGTGCTTGCCCGCGGCGATGAACTGCACCACCACCCAGTCGTGGCGCTGCACTTCCCCCAGTGGACCGACGGCCGGGCCTACTCGCAGGCCGTGCTGCTGCGCGGCCGCCTGCGCTACCGCGGCCAGCTGCTGGCCCGCGGCGATGTCGTCGCCGACATGGCCCCGCTGCTTCGCCGCTGCGGGTTCGACAGCGCCCAGTTGCGCGCCGACCAGCGCCGGGAAACGGCGCTGCGTGCGCTGGGCCAGATCGAAGCGCACTACCAAGACACGCTGGCCGAGCGCCACGACGCCCCCCGCCCCCGCCGCGCTGAACCCGGCTCTGGCGTCGCACGCACAGGCGTGGCCGCGCACGCTTGATCCGCCACCCATTGCATGTCCATGGACACACCGACCCCCTCCGCCATCCAGCGGCTCGCGCGCCCGACATCCGGCCACGCCGATCGCCTCGCCCTGACCGTCTCACGGCTGCGCGAGGCCGCCGCCGCGCATGGCCCGCGCATCGTGCAGGCCACCAGCCTGGGCGCCGAAGACATGGTGATCACCGACCTGATCGTGCGGCACGCGCTGCCGATCGCCGTGGCCACGCTGGACACCGGTGCGTTGCATGCGCAGACGCTCTCGCTCGTGCCACGCATCGAGTCGCACTACGGCATCGCGGTGGAGCGCCGGGCTGCGGCCCCGCAGGCCGTGATCTCCTTCGTCGCACGCCACGGCGAGCGCTCGATGTACGACAGCGTCACCCAGCGCAAGGCCTGCTGCGCGCTGCGCAAGTTGGAGCCGCTGGCCCGCATGCTCACCGGGCGCAGCGCATGGATCACCGGGCTGCGCCGCGAGCAATCGGCCGCGCGTGCCGAGGTCGCGCCGCAAGAGCGCGACGAAGCCGGCCGCATCAAGTTCAACCCGCTGGCCGAGTGGAGCGAGGCCGACGTGTGGCACTACATCGGCACGCACGGCGTGCCGTACAACGAGCTGCACGACGCCTTCTACCCGAGCATCGGCTGCGCGCCGTGCACGCGCGCGGTGTCGGCGGGCGAGGATGCCCGCGCCGGCCGCTGGTGGTGGGAGCAAGGCGGCGCGCAGGAATGCGGCCTGCACGTGCAGCCCCAGGCCGGCGAACCCCGGCGCCAGGAAGAGGTGGCCGCGTGAACGCGCGCGCGCACGCCGGCCAGCTGCTGCCCGAGGTGGACACCGGCCACCTCGACGCGCTCGAAGAAGAGTCGCTGTTCATCCTGCGCGAGGTGGCGGCGAGCTTCGAACGCCCGGCCCTGCTCTTCTCGGCCGGCAAGGACAGCTGCGTCGTGCACCACCTGGCGAGCAAGGCCTTCAAGCAGCGCGATGCGTCGGGCCGCTGGCACGGCGCGCTGCCGTTTCCGCTGCTGCACGGACACCGGCCACAACTTCCCGGAGGTCATCGACTTCCGCGATCGGCTGGCTGTGCGGACCGGCGATCGCCTCGTCGTCGCGCACCTCGAAGACAGCATCGCACGCGGCACCGTGCGGCTGGCGCATCCGCTCGAGTCGCGCAATGGCCACCAGAGCGTGACGCTGCTGGAGGCCATCGACGCCCACCGCTTCGACTGCCTCGTCGGAGGCGCCCGTCGCGACGAGGAGAAGGCGCGCGCCAAGGAGCGCATCTTCAGCCACCGCGACAGCTTCGGCCAGTGGCAGCCCAAGGAACAGCGGCCGGAGCTGTGGACGCTGTTCAACACCCGGCTGAAGCCCGGTGAACACTTCCGCGCCTTCCCGATCAGCAACTGGACCGAGCTGGACGTGTGGCTGTACATCGCGCGCGAAGGCATCGCCTTGCCGCCCATCTACTACGCCCACCAACGTAAGGTGGTGCGCCGCCGCGGCCTGCTGGTGCCCTTGACGCCGGTGACGCCGGCGCAGCCCGGCGAGCCGGTGGAGCGCCTGGAGGTGCGCTTTCGCACCGTGGGCGACATGACCTGCACCTGCCCGGTGGCAAGCGCCGCGGCGAGCGCCGCCGAGGTGGTGGCCGAGACGCTCACCGTGACCGTCAGCGAGCGCGGCGCCACGCGCATGGACGACCGCAGTTCCGACGCCGCGATGGAGCGGCGCAAGAAGGAAGGCTACTTCTGACATGAGCACCGCCGCCCTGCGCTTTCTCACCGCCGGCAGCGTCGACGACGGCAAGAGCACGCTGATCGGCCGGCTGCTCTACGACAGCCGCGCCATCCTCGCCGACCAGCTCGACGCGCTGCATGCGAAGGCCGCCGGCGAGGCACCCGACCTCTCGTTGCTGACCGACGGCCTGGAAGCCGAACGCGAACAGGGCATCACCATCGACGTGGCCTACCGCTACTTCGCCACGCGCCAGCGCAAGTTCATCATCGCCGACGCGCCAGGTCACGAGCAGTACACGCGCAACATGGTCACCGCCGCAGCCGGCAGCGACGCTGCCGTGGTGCTGGTGGACATCACCAAGCTGGACCTCCACGCCAGCGAAGTGGCGCTGCTGCCGCAGACCCGCCGCCATGCGCTGCTGGCCAAGCTGCTGCGCGTGCCCAGCATCGTCTTCGCCGTCAACAAGCTCGATGCGGTGGCCGACCCGGCGCACGCCTTTGCGAACGTGCGCCGCGCCATCGAGTCTTTCGCCGCCGACGCCGGCATCGAGCCGGCCGGTGTGCTGCCAGTCTCGGCCCTGCGCGGCGACAACATCACGCGGCCGCTGGCGGTGCCGTGGTATCGCGGCCCTTCGCTGCTGCAACTGCTCGAAAGCCTGCCCGCCGGTGACGCCGGCAGCGCCGCCGCCGCCGACTCGCTGCGTCTGCCCGTGCAGTACGTGTCGCGCACGCACGCCTCGCCGAGCGAAAACTCGCCCGGCCTCGGCGAGCAGCCACGCGTCTACTGGGGACGCATTGCCGAGGGCCGCGCCCAGGTCGGCGACGAGGTTGAAGCGTTTCCTTCGGGGCAGCGCGCGCGCATCGCGGCACTGCGCCGAGCCGGGCACGGTGTCGAGGCGGTGGCGGCGGGCGCGTCGGCCGGTGTGGTGCTCGATCGCCAGCTGGACATCTCACGCGGTGACTGGCTCGGAACGCCGGGCCGGCTACAGCCGGTGCAGCGCGTGCGGGCGACGCTCGCCTGGCTGGACACCGAACCCGCACGTGCCGGCCGGCGCTACTGGGTGCGCCATGCCCATCGGTGGGTGCATGCCAGCCTTGCACGCATCGAGCACCAGCTCGACATCCAGACCTTGCGGCCCTTGCCCGCCGAGGCGCTGGAGGTCAATCAGATCGGCGTGGTAGAGCTTCAGCTGGCGCAGCCGCTGCCCCTGCAGCCGTACGCGGCCAGCCGCGTGGGCGGCGCGCTGATCGTGGTGGATCCGGCCAGTCACCGCACCAGCGGGACGCTGCTGGTGTCATCAGCCAGTGCCTGAGGCGGCACCAGGGTGGCGGCCGCAACGTCGATGCAGGCCCCTTAGAATTCGCGCCCTGCAAGAGTGGAGTCGAGGCCCGCGCACGTGCGGGCCGCTCCATGTCGGCGCAGGCTCGCGGCCCCGGTGGCCGCCGGGCCGCGCCCACCGCATCGAACTGCCCGCGTCCTGTCGATCGCACCATGACCCACGTCGTCCTCGAATCGTGCATCCGCTGCAAGTACACCGACTGCGTCGATGTCTGCCCCGTCGACTGCTTTCGCGAAGGCCCGAACATGCTGGTCATCGACCCCGACGAGTGCATCGACTGCGCGGTGTGCATCCCCGAGTGCCCGGTGAACGCCATCCTGCCCGAGGAAGACGTGCCCGGCGACCAGTTGGCGTTCGTCAAGCTCAACGCCGACCTGGCCCGGAACTGGCCCAGCATCACCAAGCGCAAGCCGGCGCCACCCGACGCCGACGAGTGGAAGGACAAGAAGAACAAGCTCGATCAGCTCGAGCGCTGATCGCCCGCGAGGCCGCCACGGCGGCACGACGACTCCATGCAACCCGATCCTGATCCCGCGGTGACCACCACCGCGCATGCCCACGACGGTCCCATCGAGACCGATGCCGTCATCGTCGGTGCCGGCCCGGTGGGCCTGTTCCAGGTCTTCGAGCTCGGCCTGCTCGAGATCAAGGCACACATCATCGATTCGCTGGCCTACCCCGGCGGCCAGTGCATCGAGCTGTACCCCGACAAGCCGATCTACGACATCCCCGCGGTGCCGGTGTGCACGGGCAAGGAGCTCACCGACAACCTGCTCAAGCAGATCGAGCCCTTCGGCGCCACCTTTCACCTCGGTCAGGAAGTGACCGTTGTGCGCAAGGAGACCGACGGCCGCTTCTTCGTGCAGACCAGCAGGGGCACGCGCCTGCTCACGAAGACGGTGTTCATCGCCGGCGGCGTGGGCTCGTTCCAGCCGCGGCTGCTGAGGGTCGAAGGCCTCGACAAGCACGACGGCACGCAGCTGTTCTACCGGGTGAAGAACCCGGCGCAGTTCGCCGGCAAGAACCTGGTCATCGTCGGCGGCGGCGACTCGGCGCTGGACTGGACGCTGAACTTCGTGCAGGACGGCCCGCACAAGGCCGAGAGCGTGATCCTCCTGCACCGCCGCGACGGCTTTCGCGCCGCGCCGGCCAGCGTGGCCAGGATGCGCGAGCTGTGCGAGGCGCTGGAGATGCAGTTCGTGGTCGGGCAGATCAGCGGCATCGAGGAGACCGCGGGCCGCCTCAGCGCCGTGAAGGTCACCGGCGGCGACGGCGTCACGCGCGTGATGCCGCTGGACATGCTGCTGGTGTTCTTCGGCCTCAGCCCCAAGCTCGGGCCGATTGCCGAGTGGGGCCTGGGGCTGGAGCGCAAGCAGATCGTCGTCGACACCGAGAAATTCCAGACCAGCGTGCCGGGCATCTTCGCGGTGGGTGACATCAACACCTACCCGGGCAAGAAGAAGCTCATCCTGTCGGGCTTCCACGAGGCGGCGCTGGCGGCCTTCGGCGCCAGCCCCATCGTCTTCCCGGAAAAGCGCGTGCTGCTGCAGTACACCACCACCAGTCCCAAGCTGCACAAGGTGCTGGGGGTCGAGACGCCGGTGTTCGACTGATCCGCACCGCATTGGCATAAGATGACGCCCGGCCGCAGCGCATGCGGCCACTCGCTAGGGGTGTTGGCGTTCGCGCGTTGCGCGCGGAGCGCCGACTGAGAAAGTCCCTTTGAACCTGACTGAGGTAATCCTCGCGCAGGGAAGCATGCCGGAACGTTGCCAACCTTTGCCGTTGTTCGCGTCCTCGCAGCCGACCTCGCGTCCACTGCAAGGACGACGATGCATCGCAAGCCCTTCCCGTTCCCATTCGCGCTGACGCTGCTCGCGCTGGCCGCGCACGCGCAGGCGCAGCAGCCCGAATCGCAGCGCATCACGATCACCGGCAGCGCCACGGTGCTGGCGCCCAGCGTCGCCGGGTTCGGCGACCTGCCGCTGTCGCGCACGCCGTTGTCGGCCACGGTCATCGACCAGCGCCAGCTGCAGGACGCCGGCATCGCCAGCTTCGCCGACATCACGCGACTGGACGCCGGCTTCACCGACGCCTACAACGCCCCGGGCTACTGGAACCAGGTGGCGGTGCGCGGCTTCACGCTGGACAACCGCTTCAACTACCGCCGCGACGGCCTGCCGATCAACGCCGAGACCGCGGTTGGTGCCGCCAACAAGCAGCGCTTCGAGGTGCTCAAGGGCACCAGCGGCCTGCAGGCCGGCACCAGCGCACCCGGCGGGCTGCTCAACCTGGTGGTCAAGCGGCCGCGCACGGATGTCCGCGACGCCAGCCTCGCGTGGACCGACGAAGGCACGCTGGAGGCCACCGCCGACCTCGGCGACCGCGGTGCGGTGCTCGGCTGGCGCGTCAACGCCAGCGCCGCCCGGCTCGACCCTCAGACGCGCGCCAGTCGCGGCGAGCGCTGGCTCGCCGCCGCGGCCTTCGACGCACGCCTGGGCCCCGGCACGCTGGCCGAAGCCGAGGTCGAAGTCAGCCGCCAGAGCCAGCCGAGCACCCCGGGCTTCAGCCTGCTCGGCCCGCGCCTGCCCGATGCGAAGGACATCGACCCGCGCATCAACCTGAACAACCAGCCGTGGAGCCTGCCGGTGGTGATGGCCGCCCGCACCGGTTCCCTGCGGCTCACGCAGGCGGTGTTCGAGGGCGCCGATCACCAGATCGACTTCGTCGCGCATGGCATGCGCCAGCGCCTCATCAGCGACGACCGCATTGCCTTTCCTTTCGGTTGCGCGGCCGAAGGCGCGTTCGACCGCTACTGCTCCGACGGCAGCTTCGACTTCTACGACTTTCGCAGTGACGGCGAGCGCCGCACCAGTGACGCGCTGGACCTCTCGCTGAAGGGCCACGGGGTGGCCGCCGGGTTGAAGCATCAGTTCCGGGCCGGCGTGCTGCTCACGCGGTTCCGTGCCCGCTTCGGCGGCCAGGCCTTCAACTTCGTCGGGCCGGGCACCATCGACGGCCGCGCCGTCGTCGCGCCCGACCCGACGCTGTTCGATGGCAACACCGACCGCGACGAGCGCAGCACCGAGTGGCATGTGCAAGACGCCGTCACCGTGCTGCCGCAGCTCAGCGCCTGGGCCGGGCTGCGCCACACGCGGCTCGAGCGTGAAAGCGCCCTCACCGGCGGCGCGCAGGCCACGCGCTATCGGCAAGCCTTCACCACGCCGTGGCTCGCTTTGGCCCATGCCCTGACCGAACGCTCGCAGCTGTACGTCAGCGCCGGCCAGGGCATCGAGTCGGAGGTCGTGCCCAACCGCTCGCACTACACCAACCGCGGCCAGCCTCTGCCGGCGCTGAAGAGCCGCCAGGTCGAACTGGGCTTCAAGCGGGCGGGCGAGACCTTCGAAGGGCGTGCCGCGCTGTTCGACATCCGCCGCCCGGCCACCAACGACTTCCACGCCGATGACGGCGCGCCGGCCGCCGGCGACTGCACCGACCTCGACCCCTGCGTGCGCCGAACCGACGGCATTGCGCGCCACCAGGGCGTCGAGGCCGAAGCCGAGTGGCGCGCGGGCGCACTCGCCCTGCGCGGCAGCGCCATGCTGCTGCGCGCCCGGCGTGAAGGCTCCGCCGACGCAGCGCTCAACGGTCTGAAGCCCACCAACGTGCCGGCGCGCAGCCTCAAGCTGCAAGCCGCCTACAACGTGCACGCTGTGCCCGGCCTGGCCTGGATCGGCTTCGTCACCTACGAAGGCGAGCGCATGGTGCTGCCCGACAACCGCGTCGCCACGCCCGGCTGGACGCGCATCGATCTCGCGGCGCGCTACGCGCAGACCCTGGGCGCGAAGACCCTCGTGTGGCGCGCGGGCGTGGACAACGTGGCCGACCGGCGCGCCTGGCAGGAAGCCCCGTATCAGTTCGGCCACGCGTACCTGTACCCGCTGCAGCCGCGCACATGGCGGCTGGCGGTGCACGCATCGCTGTAGCGGCTCGGCGCGCCTGGCAGCCCCGGGCTTCGCAGGAAAACGGAACCAGCATTGCCTCTGCGGGCACTGCCGGCGCCAGGTCGCGTGCTGGGTCGCGTGCGGCCGTCGCGATATACTGCCGGGCTCGATTCCCCGATAGCTCAGTCGGTAGAGCGCCGGACTGTTAATCCGTAGGTCCCTGGTTCGAGCCCAGGTCGGGGAGCCAGATCGACAAGGGCCAGCGCGCACCGCTGGCCCTTTCCATTTCTTGGGTGCTTGTCGCCATTCGCCTGTCGATGCGAGCCGGCTGTCCATGAAGATCGCCATCGTCGGTGCCGGCCTGGCTGGCCTGTGTACCGCCCAGGCATTGCGGGATGCCGCCGCCGGGGACATTACCGTCGTCGAGCGCGGCCCAGGCCCCGGCCTCGAGACGAGCCACGCCAACGGCGCGCTGCTGCACCCCAGCTCGGTGGAGCCGTGGAACTCCCCGGGCATCCTGCGCTTCGTGCTGGCCAACCTCGGCAACGAGGCTTCGCCCATGCTGCTGCGGCCGCGCGCCCTGCCGTCACTGCTGGGCTGGGGCGTGCGCTTCGTGCGCGAGTCGTCGCCGGCGCGGCACCGCGCGAACACCTTGTCCAACGTGGCGCTCGCGCTGCGCAGCGTGCAGTGCATGAAGGCGCTTCGCGCACGCGGCCTCGAATACGGCCATGCCGCGCGCGGGTCGCTCGCGACGTTTCGCGACCCGGCGGCCTTCGCCAAGGCGCAGACCTGGTCGCGGTGGCTGGCCGACCATGGCGGGCGTTCACGTGCCGTCGGGCCCGAGGAGGCAGTGGCCATCGAGCCGATGCTGGGGGCCACCGCCGGGTCGCTGGCCGGCGCCATCCATCACCTGGCCGACGAGAGTGGCGATGCGCACCGGTTCTGCCAGGCGCTTGCCACGCACCTGGCGCAGCGCGGGGTGGTCTTCCGCTGGAGCACGCTCGTCAAGTCGGTGCAGTCGACAGCCCGAAGCTCGGGTGGTGCCCGGCTCACGCTCGCGCTGGCCACCAGCGACGAGGCTGCGCCACCGCCCGCTTCAGCCAGCTTCGATGTCGTCGTACTCGCGGCCGCGTGGTGGAGCGTGGCGCTGGCCGCGCCGCTGGGCTTGCGCCTGCCGGTGCGGCCGGCCAAGGGCTATTCGGTGACGTGGTCGCTGCCGCGCGAAGGGCCCCAGCCGCACACGCCGCTCATCGATGGCGACCAGCACATCGCGGTGGTGCCGGTGGCCGGCGCCAGGCTGCGGGTGGCGGGCACGGCGGAGTTCTGTGGCGACGACCGGCGCATCGACCCGGCCCGCATCGGCAACCTCGTGCGGCAGGCCCAGTCGGTCTACCCGCAGCTGGCGCCACACTTGGCGAGCGCGCCACGTCAGGACTGGACGGCCTTGCGGCCGATGTGCGCCGACGGCAAGCCGCTGATCGGCGCCACACGCGTGCCGGGCCTCTTCCTGAACACGGGCCACGGCCAGTTGGGCTGGACCACCGGGGCCGCCTCGGGCGAGTTGCTGGCGCAACTCGTCACCGGCCAGCAGACCGCCGTCGACCCAGCGCCGTTTTCGCCAGCACGCTTCAAGCTCTGAGCCCAGGCGGTGACGGCTCGCTAAGCCCGTCGCCGCCTTGCCACAGGCGAACGCCCGGCCGGCGCCTTCTTTGCGGCACGGCCCTGGGCCACCGCGCGCCTTGCCGGCGCCGCCTTCACGGGCAGGGCCGGCGCCGCCGGCGGCGCAAAGATCAGCCGCACCGAGAACGTGGCCAGCGTGCCGCTGTCTTGCGCCGCCGCATCGCGCACCTTCAGCGTCCATCGCCCGTTGCAGGCCTTGCCGGCAAAGGCCGCCAGCTTGGGCGTGGTGAGCTTGTCGTAGACCTTCTTGATGCTGTTGAGCGTGCCGCCGGTGCGGCTGTGCAGCGTCACGGCCGCCAGGCCGGTGGCGGCAGGCGGCTCCAGCGTGAGCACGAGGTCGCCGATGTAGCTGTGGGCCAGATCGACGCCCACGCTCACCGCGCTGACCACCTGCGCATCGGGTACATCGAGCGCGAAGCTCACGGTCTGCAGGTCGGGAATCGGCGCATCGAAGCGCCGGCTCACCGTGACCTCGTTGCGCGGCTGCGGCCGGGCCAGGTCTACGGCGGTCTTCGCATTCAGCCGCCCCCAGCCGTAGAACCTGCTGCGCCCGGCGGCGTTGTACTGGCCAGCTTGCGGGTCGATGCGTTCGCCGGCGCGCTTGAGCAGGTCCTTGACCTCCTCGCGCTTGAGCGCCGGGTTCACCGACAGCACCAGCGCGGCCACGCCGGCCGCGCCCGGGCAGGCGCTGGACGTGCCGCCGAAGCTGTTGGTGAACAACCCCGCGACATCGCCTTCCTGCACGTTGCCCGGGTTGTAGCCCTGGCCACCGGTGCGGTCGGTGGTCCAGATGCCGCTGGTCAGCGGCGCGGGATGGTTCTCGTCCGGGTGCTCGAAGTCGTTGCTCGGGAACGCGCACCACACCGCGTTGCCGAAGTCGCTGTAGATGGAGCGTTTGCCTCGGTCGTTGCAGGCGGCGATGGCCAGCACCATCGGGTGGCTGGCATATCCGTCGTTGTCCACGCTCTCGTTGCCGTTGCCGGCGGCGAACAGCACCACGCAGCCCTTGCCGCCGCGGCCCTGCGTGGCGGCGTACTCGATGGCCAGGCGCGTGTGCGCCGGCGGCTGGTCGATGGCCTGGTGCTGCGGGTCACCGGGGTTCCACCACTCGCCGTCGGGCGGGCCCCAGCTGCAGCTGATGATGTCGGCGCCCTGGTCGGCCGCCCAGCGGAATGCCTCGGCCTCGGCGTGTGAGCCGAGCGCCGCAGCGAGCCGCATCGGCATCAGCCGCGCGGCCGGCGCCACGCCGCTGGCGCCCACGCCGCCGTTGGCACAGGCCACGCCGGCGCAGGCGGTGCCGTGGTTCTCGCCGCTGCGGCGCGGACGCGGGTTGTCGGTGCCGGAGAACACGTCGCGCGGCGCGACGATCTTGCCGCTGCCGCCGAACTCGGCGTGGTCGATGTCCACCCCGTCGTCGATGACGGCGATGGTCACGCCTTCGCCGCGCGTCACGGTGTGCGCGGCCTCGACGCTTGCGCTCTGGTCGATGGTCACGCCGCCGACGTTGGTCTTCTTCAGGTGCCACTGCGGCGGAAAGATGAGCTTGCTGCGCCGTTCGCGCACGAGCTCCGGGTGGCAGTACTCGACGTCGTCGCGAGCGCGCAGCTTCTCGGCCAGTTCGAACACCTTGCGGCCGATGCCCTCGGCCGCGCCGCAGAAGAACGCATTGGTGGCGTAACCGGGTTCCGACTTGATCGTGAGGCCGGCCTCGCGCAGCACCTCGCGGCAGGCATCGGTGTCGGCGCTGTCGCTGAACTTGACGAAGACGTTCTCGGTGTAGAGCACCGGCCGCTGCGTGGCGGGGTCCACCAGCACCCCGCCGGCAAAACGCACGTCGGGCAGGCTGCGCAGCGCGGTCTTGCGGGCCTCCAGCGTGCCCGCGCCGCGCGCCACCGGCACGCGAAAGACCTCGACGCCGGCTTCGGGAAAGGCCAGCACGAGCTGGCCATCGGCCAGCTGCGCCGAGCTCGGCGTGGCCACCGGCCCTGCCGAGCGCGCCACCGAGCGGCCGCTGCGCGTTCGCACGGCGATCATGTCGGTGCTGAGTTCGAGGTCGAGACCGGGTTCACCTTTGCGGCCGAGATAGACCTTGGGCATGTGAGCTTCCTTGCTGGCGCCTGCGGGTGCATTGCGCGGTGGGCCGGCCACCGCGGCCGGGTGGCGATGGTGCCCGCCCCGGGCACGCGAGGGCAACCCCCGAGGTCGTCAACACGGCGGATGCCGCAGGCGCCCGAGGCGCGACCTCCGCGGCGCCGCGCGGCCGATGGGCACCCGCACGCGTCTCAGACGGGCTTGGACCGCTGTGCCTGCCAGTGCCCGAACGTGCGACCCTCCCGCACCAGCTGCAGCAGCAGCGGCGCCGGCTCCCACCAGGCGCCCAGGTGCGCGTGCAGCCGCTGCACGGTGTCGGCCACCACGTGCAGGCCGATGCGGTCGGCCATGAACATCGGCCCGCCCTGCGCCGACGGGAAGCCGTAGCCGGCCAGCCAGACCATGTCGATGTCGCTTGGGCGCATGGCCGCGCCCTGCTGCAGCAGCCGCGCGCCTTCGTTGACCACACAGTACAGGCAGCGCTCGAGGATCTCGTCTGGCGTGAAGGTGCGCCGCCGCCGGCCCAGCCGCGCCGACTCGGCGACCAGGAATGCCTCGAACTGCGGGTCGCGCAGCGGCTTGCGCTCCCCGGGCTCGTAGCGGTACCAGCCCTTGCCGGTCTTGCGGCCCAGGCGCCCCATCTCCACCAGCGTGACGATCAGGTCGTTCCAGCGATGGCCGGCATCCCGGGTGGCGCGCTGCGCCAGGTGGGCCGCGTGACCCACGTCGTTGCCGGCCATGTCGTGCAGCGCGAACAGGCCCATCTCGAAGCCGAGGCCCGTGAGCGCCGCATCCACCTCGTGCGGCAGCGCGCCGTCTTCGATCAGGAAGTGCGCTTCGCGGTCGTAGTGCCTGAACAGCGTGGGCGCCAGGAAGCCCGCGTGGGCGCCGGTGAGAACCGCAATCTTGCCCAGCCGCGGGCCCAGCGCCATCAAGGTGGCCACCACGTCGGGGGCAGTGCGTTCACCGCGCGCCACCTCGACCAGCCGCATCGCCTGCGCCGGACTGAAGAAGCGCACGCCAATCACGTCGGCGGGCCGCCGGGTCACGCCGGCCAGGCCCTCGAGCGCCGCGCCGGCGGCCTGGGCGGCCAGCACGGCGCCGGGCCGCGCAATGCCGTCCAGCCGGCGGAAGAGATCGCGCTTGTGCGCGAGGTCGTCACCGGCGGCCTCGATCACCAGGTCGGCGTCGGCCGCATCCTCCAGGCGCACGCCGCTGCGGATGAGCGCCAGGCGCCGCCCCACCTGCTCGGGCGTGACGCGGCCGCGGCGAACGCCATGCTCGTAGTGGTCGCGGACGCGTTTCAGGCCGCGCTCGATGCCGGCCGCGTCGGTCTCGATCAGCGTGGTGGCGATGCCGGCGTTGACCAGCGCCATCGCAATGCCGCCGCCAGTGGTGCCGGCCCCCACCACGGCCACACGCTGCACGTGGCGCTCGCCCATCCCCAGCGGCATGTCGGGCAGGCGGCCGGCCTCGAATTCGGCAAACTGGGCATGGTCGCTGGCCAGGTCGCGGTCGACTTCGAGCAGCTCGAACACGCTCATCGCGGCAAATCCCCCTGGAGACTCCTCGTGCAGGGCAGGCGCGCCCCGCAGGCACGCTGCCTTGGCCAGGCCTTGCCGGCCATTGGCCCTGCGGCACATTCTCGCAGTCGCCGCGGCGTCGATCGCCGGCGCCGTGCAAACCCGCCGGGCGGGCCGCCGCCGCCCTGATTTACAACCAGGCGTGGCCCGCGCGGGGCGGCAGCAACGCCCTGTGCGTTCGGAGGTAGACAGCGGCCCACTCCAGGCCGCATGCTGCCTGCCATGGCCGGCGCCCGCCGCCGATGCAGTGGCGGGCAGCGGCGCAGCCAGGGAGGGGACCCCCGATGGATCTCGGCATCAACGGCCGAACAGCACTGGTGTGCGCCTCGACGCAGGGGCTGGGTTTCGCCTGCGCGCAGGCCTTGGCCAGCGAGGGCTGCTGGGTGTGGATCAACGGCCGCAACGCCGCGCGGCTGGCCAGCGCCGCCGAGCAGTTGCGCCGCAGCACGCACGGCCGCGTGCACACCGTGCAGGCCGACCTCAACAGCGAAGCCGGGCGCGAAGCACTGCTGGCCGCCTGCCCGGCGCCGGATATCCTGGTCAACAACAACGGCGGCCCGCCGCCGGGCCAGCTGGCCGACTGGGACCACGCGGCGTGGCTGGCCGCGCTGGAGGCCAACCTGATCGCCGCAGTGCTGCTGATCCGCGCCGTGCTGCCCGGCATGCGCACGCGCGGCTTCGGCCGCATCGTCAACATCACCTCGGCGATGGTGAAGACGCCGCAGGCCGCGATGGGGTTGTCCACCGCGGCGCGCGCCGGCCTCACCGCGGTCAGCAAGGCACTGGCCCGCGAGGCCATTGCCGACAACGTGACGTTGAACAACCTGCTGCCCGAGCGCTTCGACACCGCGCGCCAGGAGTTCATGGCCCGGCGCCTGGTGGCCGAACAGGGGCTCACGCTTGATCAGGCCCGGCAGCACATCGCGCGCGCCGGGCCGGCGCGGCGCCTGGGCCGCCCGGAGGAATTCGGCGCGGCGTGCGCCTTCCTTTGCTCGGCGAACTCGGGCTACATCACTGGGCAGAACCTGCAGCTGGACGGCGGCGCCTACACCGCGCTCGTCTGACCGCATGGGTTCTGGCCCGCATGGGTTCTGGCCGCGTGAGTTCTGGCCGCGTGAGTTCGGGCCGCGCGGGTCCTGACCGCGCTGGTCTGACTACAGCGGTCTGACCGCACCGTGCCCATGCGGCCGGGCCGCGCCGGCGTTGCCGGCACCGGCAGCGGCCAGAGGCACCCAGCCTCAGACCACGTTCAGCTCGCGCAACGGTCGACCCTCGATCACGCGCTGCCAGCCGAAGGCCGAGAGGTCCAGGCTGCGGTAGCCGCCATGCACCACCAGCTCCATCAGCGCCCTTCCCACCGCGGGCGACTGCTGCAGCCCGTGCCCGCTGAAGCCGTTGGCGAACAAGAGGTTGTCCACCTCCGGGTGCGCGCCGAGGATGACGTTGTGGTCGAGCACGTTCACGTCGTAATAGCCGGCCCAGCTGGACAGCAGCCGCGCGGCCTCGAAACCCGGCACGCGCGCCGCCAGCAGCGGCCACAGCCGCGTCTCGAACCAGTCTGGCGGCACGTCGAAGTCGGCGGCGTCGCACGGCGGGTCTTCGCCCTCCGGCGGCGCGATGCCGCAGAGGAACCCGGGCCCCTCGGGACGGAAGTACAGACCCGTCGGGTCGATCACGAGCCCGCAGCCGGGCGCCCGTTCGGGACTGCCGAAGTGGAACACGCAGCGCTTGCGCGCCTGCACCGGCAGCTCGATGCCGGCGCTGCGCGCGAGGGCCGCCGCCGCGGTGCCCGCCGCGTTGATGACCTGCCCGCAGGCGATGCGGCTGCCGTCGGCCAACTCCACGGCGTTGATGCGCCGCCCCTGCCGCACGAGCTGCGCCGCGCGCGCATGACGCACCTGCACACCCAACGACCGGGCCTTGCGTTGCAGGCCGCTCATCAAGCCATGGGCATCCAGCCAGCCCTCGCCAGCCAGCCCCAGCGACCCGCCGGCCAGGCCTTCTGTGTTGAGCCATGGGTAGCGATGCGAAAGCTCCGTCGCTTCGAGCAGCGCGACCTCGGCACCCTCTGCCCGCTGCACCGCGTGGCTGCGGGCCAGCACGGGCCACCCCTGTGCGGTGGCGAGGAACAGGTAGCCGCGCTCGACAAAGCCGATCAGCGGCGGCACGCCGCCCACAGCCAGCCGTTCGTGCGCCTGGCGCAGGAACTGCGTGCCGAACATCGACATGCGCACGTTCTCGGGCGTGCTGAACTGGTGCCGGATGGACGCCAGCGAGCGTGTCGTCGCGCATCGCGTGTAGCTCGGGTCGGCCTCCAGCACCAGCACGCGCGCGGTAGGCGGCAGTGCCTCGGCAAGAAAGAACGCCGCGGCGCTGCCGACCACGGCCCCGCCCACGATGACGACGTCGAAGCTCTCGTGCGACACAGGCATGCCGCGAGTGTTTCATGCCGGCGCCACAGCCCGGTCGGCACCGGGCCGTACCGTGTCAGCCCGGTCGGCACCGGGCCGTGCCGTGTCAGCCCGGTCGGCACCGGGCCGTGCCGTGTCAGCCCGGGCCGGCGGCGCGCTCTTGCAGCACGCGCCACATCACCTTGCCGCTGCCGCTCTTGGGCAGCGAGTCGACGAACTCGACGATGCGCGGCACCTTGTAGGCCGCCATGTGCTCGCGCGCCCATGCCGTGATGTCTTCGGGGCGGGCGCTGCCGCGCACCTCGGCGCGGGGCACCACCACGGCCTTCACCGTCTCGCCGCGGTAGGCGTCTTTCACGCCGATGACACAGGCCTCCTGCACCAGCGGGCACTTGAACAGCAGCAGCTCCACCTCGCTGGGCCAGACCTTGAAGCCGCTGGCGTTGATCATGCGCTTGAGGCGGTCGGTGAGGAAGAAGTAGCCCTCCTCGTCCATGCGGCCGAGGTCGCCGGTGCGGAAGAACGGTCTGCCGTCGATCTCGATGAAGGCAGCCTGCGTGGCTTCGGGGTGGCGCCAGTAGCCCTTGAAGACCATCGGCCCATGCGTGACGATCTCGCCGCTTTCGCCCGGCGGCATTTCGGCCAGCGTGTCGGGGTCGACGATGCGGCTGTCCACCCCGAAGATCGGCATGCCCAGACATTGCAGCTTGGCGCGCTCGGGCGGGTTGGCGTGGCTGGGTGCGGCGGTCTCGGTGAGGCCATAGCCCTCGGCGAAGGTGATGCCGAACTCGGCGCGCAGGCGCTCGGCCACGGCGTGCGGCATGGCCGCGCCGCCGCCGCTCATGTAGGCCAGGCTGGTGAGGTCGAAGCTCTTGTAGTTGGGGCTGCCGAACAGGTCGATGACCATCGTCGGGATGCAGGTCCAGTGCGTGACGCGGTGGCGCGAGATGAGCCGGCCGGCCAGTTCACGGTCCCAGCGCGGCATCAGCACCGCGGTGCTGCCCGAGTAGATGTTGGCCAGCACGCTGTACATCATGCCGGTGATGTGGAACATCGGCACCACCGCCAACGCCACCGAGTCGGCATTGGCATGGCCCCACAGGCCACCGCCCACGACGTTGGGCATCAATGTGCGGTGCGTGTGCATGCAGCCTTTGGGCAGGCCGGTGGTGCCCGAGGTGTAGGGCAGCAGCGCCAGGTCGTCGGGCTGAGCCTCGCTGGTGCGCAGGGGGCGCAGGCCCGCGCCCAGCGCCTCGCTCCAGCGTGTGCTGCCGGGCGGCAACGGCGGATCGGCGTGCAGCCACTCCAGCACCGCGGGCGAAGGCCGCTCGGCTTCTTCGATGGCCTGCGGCAGCAGGTCCCCCATGCGCGTGACGATCAGGTGCTGCAGGCGCTGCGCAGCCGGCAACTGCGCATTGGCCTCGGCCACGATGCCGGCCAGGTCGGCGCTGGTGATCGCGAAGCGTGCCTCGGGGTCGGTGATGTAGTGGCCGAACTCGTCGGCGCGATTCATCGGGTTGACCGGCACCACCACCGCATCGGCGCGCTGCACCGCGTAGAAGGCCACCACGAACTGCGGGCAGTTCTGCATGAACAGCAGCACACGGTCGCCGCGCTGCAGGCCGCGGGCCTGCAGCCAGCCGGCCATGGCCTCGGCCTGCGCAAGCAGGTCGGCGAAGGACAGCGGCCGGCCGAAGAACCGGTACGCCGCCTTGGACGGGTAACGCCGCGCCGTGACCTCGAGGTTGAACCACAGCGTCGTCTCGGGCACGGTCAGCGCGCGCGGCAGCCGGCGCGGCCAGACGGCCGCATGGGGGGCAGTGCGCGCCTCCTGCGTGCCGGGTGCAGGCAGGCGCTGGCCCTGGGCTGCCGGGGGCTGCGTTTCGGAGCCCGACACCTGATGCTTCACTGCGGCCGAGCCTGCTGGCGCCACGCCTGGCAGTCGGGGTGGTTCCGGAATCGCGGGCGCTGGCACTCGCGCTCCATGCAGACGTGGTGCGACAGCTGGTTGCGGCCGGCGCACAGGCCCTCAGGGGTGGCCCCGGGTCCCGGCTCCGCGGGGCCGGGCACGGCGGCCGGCGGCACAGCGGTCTCGGCGCGGGAGCCCGGGCGGGCCGGCAGAGCAGGCGCCGCGGCAGGCCTCGGCCCGGCCGCGGCCCCCGGCTGTGGCGCGCCCCCCGGCGGGGGCGGGCGCAGGCGGACCGGCGGCACCGCGGCGGCCACCGGCGGGCCAGCGGGCGCCGTGCGAGCTGGCAGCGAGGCCGGGGCCACTGAAGGCGCGGTTGGGGGCGTCGTCGCAGCGGCCGTGGATGCCGTAGGCGCCGAGGCCGCAGCGACGCCGGCCGCTGCGGGCGCCACCACCGTGGCCGCTGCGCTCGCGCCCGCAGCGGGCGGCGAGGTCCCGGCCATGGCCGCATCAGCGCTGCCTGCCGCGGATGCAGACGCAGGTGATGATGCGGCCGAAGGCGTTGGAGAGGCCACAGGCACCGCCGCTGCAGCGGCCACGTCGGGCGCGGAGGAAGCCGCGGGCGCCGCCGCCGCACCAGCCACCGTCGACGGTGCCCCTGCGGCGTTGGCCGCCCCGCCGGCCGGCGCAGCGGCAGCCGCGGAAGCCGCAGGCGAGGACGTCGCCGCCCCTGCGATCTCGGCGCCCATGCGCGACCAGCCGAAGTAGCCCAGCACACCGGCCACCACCACGCCGGCCAGCGCCAGCGGCACGGCGCGCGATCGCGCCGGTGGCGGCGGCAGCCGGTGGGCATCGTCGGCCGCGACCGAGAGCGTCTCGACGTGGGCGGCGGCCGACCGCTGTGCCGCCATGCCGCTCACGCCCGTGTGCGATGAAGTGGTGGTGCGCGGCACGGTTGGCTCGCCCGAGGGCGTGCGCGGCAAAGCAGCGGCCGACAGCACGCGCGTCGCATCGCCCGGGGCCGGCGCCGGCGCCGGCGGCGCCGCAACCAGATCGTCCAGTTCGACATCCGGTCGGAAGTCAGCGCCCATCGGCACGGTGATGGGCGCCGTCACCGCCATCATGTCCCACGTCGCCGGCGGCGCCGTGGCGCCCACCCGCACCGGCAGCGCCGCCCTGCCCTCGAGCACGGCGCGCAACTCGGCCACGCTCTGCGGCCGGCCGGCAGGCTTGGGCGAGAGCATCCAGTCGATGATGGCCAGCATCTGGCCCGAGATGCCCGGCACGCCGCGCGTGACCAGTTCGGTCGCCTCTTCGGCCACGGTGCGCGCGGTGGCCGGCACCGGCGGGTAGCCCAGCAGCATGAAGTGCAGCGTCGCGCCCAGCGCGTAGAGGTCGGTCCACGGGCCCTGCTTCACGGCGCCGGTCTCGGCGTACTGCTCGATGGGCGCGTAGGCCGGCTTCAGGATGGCGGTGAGACTCTGCGTCTTGCCGCTGATCACGCGGCGCGCGGCGCCGAAGTCCAGCAGCACCGGCTGCCCTTCCTTCTCGAGGTGGATGTTGTCGGGCGCGATGTCGCGGTGATAGACGCCATCGGCGTGCAACTGCTCCAGCGCGCCCAGCAGCGGCATCGTCGTCGAGCGGATCCACGACTCGTCGGGCGCACGCCCGGTGCTGCGGCGGATCTCTTTCAACGTGTGCCCGCGCAGCACCGGCATGGCCATGTAGGCCGTGCCGTTGGCTTCCCAGAAGCGATGCACCTTGATGAGCGAGGGGTGGTCGAACTTGGCCAGCAGCTTGGCCTCGTTGACGAACGACTTCAGGCCCAGCCCGAACACCTCGGTGTCGCTCTTGGAACGCAGCGAGACGTGCAGCGACTCGGTGCGCCCGGCCATGCTGGCCGGCATGTACTCCTTGACCGCCACTTCGCGCTCCAGCGCGTGGTCGAAGGCCAGGTACACAATGCCGAAGCCACCCACCCCCAGCAGCGAGCGGATCTCGAACTCGTTCAGGCGCGTGCCCGGCGGCAGCGCGCTCTCGGCTTCCGGCAGTGCGCGTGCGGCTTCGGACATGGCTACGTTCTAGGGATGGGGGAGCTTAACAGGGAGGTCTGATGCAGACACGGCAGCAATCCCCGAGTCGGAGGACGCCGGGCCGCGGGATGCAGACAACGCCAGCGGTGCGGCCTGCGGCCGACAGGGCCGCGCGCCGCAAGGCGCGGGTTTCCCTGTGGTTGACATCCGCGCTGCTCGCCATGGCCGTGCTGCTGCCCGTGGCCAACGCCAACGCCTTCGACCTGCAGGGGCACCGCGGTGCCCGCGGCATCGCTGCCGAGAACTCGCTGGCGGCATTTCGCGCCGCGCTGGCCGCCGGTGTCACGACCCTCGAATTGGACGTGCACGTCACCCGCGACGGCGAGGTGGTGGTGACGCACGACCCGCGCCTGAACCCGGCGTTCACGCGCGATGCATCGGGGCGCTGGATCGACGAGCCGGGCCCGGCCATCCAGCAGTTGACGCTGGTGGAGCTGCAGCGCCACGACATCGGCCGCGCCCGGCCCGGCACGCGCTATGCGCAGCAGTGGCCCGAGCGCCGCGATGCCGACGGCGAACGCGTGCCGACGCTGGCCGCGCTGTTCGACGAGGTGAAGCGGCGCGGCGCGGCCGAAGTGCGCTTCAACATCGAGACCAAGCTCAACCCCAACACGCCCGAGCTGACGCCCGAGGCCGAGCCGTTCGCGCGCGCGGTGCTGGAGGTGGTGCAGCGCCACGGCATGGCCGGCCGCGTGACGATCCAGAGTTTTGACTGGCGCACGCTTGCCGCGGTGCAGCGGCTCGCCCCGCAGGTCCCCACCGTGGCGCTGAGCGCGCGCCAGAACTTCCTCGACAACATCGGCGACGGCCGCTGGACGGCCGGGCACACGCTGGCCGCGCATGGCGGCTCGTTGCCCAGGATGGTGAAGGCCAGCGGCGCCGTGGCATGGTCGCCATTCCACGGAGACCTCACCGAGGCGCTGCTCGCCGAGGCCAAGGCGCTCGGTCTGAAGGTGGTGCCGTGGACCGTGAACGACCCGGCGATCATCGACCGCCTGCTCGGCTGGCAGGTCGACGGCTTGATCACCGACTACCCCGAGCGCGTGCGCGCGGCGATGGCGCGGCGCGGCATGGCGCTGCCGCCGTCGCGTTGAGCGGCCCGCCGCGCAGCGGGCCGCCGTCGCGTTGAGCGGCCAGCCCGGCCGCCCCTGTGATCAATCTTCCCCGCGCTTGGCCTGCAGGCGAGCACGGGCACCACGGCTGCGCGCCTTCCACACCGCGAGCTGGGCCTTGCGTTCCAGCGCCGTCATCGTGTCGCGCCGGGCCTCACGCTGCAGCTTGCCCCAGTTGCGCAGGCGCTCATCGCTGACCGCACCGCGCACCGCGCAACCCGGCTCGCCTTCGTGGCGGCAGTCGCGGAAGCGGCAGCTGCGCGCGCGTTCGGCGATGTCTTCGAACACCTGTGCGAGCTGCCCGGCGTCGCCGTCCAGCCGCAGGGTGCGCAGCCCGGGTGTGTCGATGATGCAGCCGCCCGGCGCCGCGCGATGCAGCACGCGCGCGGTGGTGGTGTGTCGGCCGCGATTGTCGCCGGCGCGGCTGGCCTGCGTGCGCTGTACCGCGACGCCGACCAGGGCGTTGGTGAGCGTGCTCTTGCCGGCCCCGCTGGAGCCGAGCATGACCACCGTCTGCCCGGGGCCCAGCCATGGCGCCAGCTGCGCGGCCGTGTCCTGGCCGAGCGCGTTCACGGCCAGCGCCAGGCAGCCGGCGGGCAGCAGCGCCTGCGCGGCATCGCGGCGCTGCGCCGCGTCGGCCACCAGATCGGCCTTGGTCAGCACCACCAGCGGCAACACGCCGGCCATGCGCACCAGTGCCACGTAGCGTTCCAGCCGGCGCAAGTTGAAGTCGTGGTCCAGGCCCATCACCAGCATCGCCGTGTCGACGTTGCTGACGATGACCACGCGCTCCACCTTGTCGCGCCCGTCGTGCAGCCGGCGGGCCAGCTGGTTGCAGGGCGGCAGCCGCTCGGCCACCCACCATTCGCCGAACCGGTTGCGCTCGACCAGCACCCAGTCGCCGACGGCGATCGCCTCAGCCTGGGCAGCGAGGTCGGCGCGCAGCGCGGGCAGCAGCCGCGCCGCGTGCTCGACTTCGCCGTCGTGCAGGCCGACCGTCTCGCGCTGCACCTCGGCCACGCGCATCAGCGCCTTGGCCATCGATGATGGAGAGCCCACAGGCTCGTTCGCCGGGCTCAGGCGCGCGGCGGCCTGAAGGGCCATGCCGCTGGCCAGGCCGATGCGGTGCAGGCGCTCGAGAGTCTCTTCGTTCAACATGATCGAAAGTCCGTTCAGAAGCATTCGTTCGTTCATCGTTCGACGTTCGACGTTCGACGTTCGTCGTCCTTTCGCGAAGGCGGGTGCATGCGCCGCCGGGACATCGGGCGCCATCCGAATGGACGCCGAAGTTCCAGGCGCAGGCTGCCCGCGCGCCGCGGCAGCGCGATGGCAGGCGAAAGTTGAGTCGGACCGCGAACCCGGGCCACATGGCCGAGCCGCGCGTTCAGGTCAAGCGCTGGCGCTGGAAGAGCGCCGACGCGCACGCGGCGGCGACTGCGTCGCCGGTCACGGCATCGAGGTGCGCGTCAAGGTGCGCGCGGCGGGCCGCGCAGCGAGGCTCTTGCGGGCCTCGAATCCCTCTTCCCGAATGCGCTAGGCCGCCACCGCGACGGTGGCCAGCAGAACGCGGGCCGACAGGCAGGCAATGTCCTTGGTGTGCATGGCGGGCCTCCTGTGGTGCGGGAAGGAAAGCCGGCGAGGTGCCGGCGCGAGGCGCGCACTGTGCTGGTTTGCGCCGTGCGCGTCAAGGGTCGTGCATGCGCCACGCATCGCCAGGCGGCTGGATGGGCCCCGCTATGCTCGTGCCCCGATGACGTGGCGGCCGAGCCTGTGGCATGTGGATGACGACTTGCTCGTCGTCGAGAAGCCCGCCGGGCTGCTCTCGGTACCCGGCCGCAGCGTGCAAGAGCAAGACTGCCTGAGCGCGCGCGTGACTGCCTGGTGGGCCGACGCGCGCATCGTGCACCGGCTGGACATGCCGACCTCGGGCCTGATGCTGATGCCGCGCAACGCCGGCGCGCACCGCGCGCTGAGCATCGCGTTCGAACAGCGCCGCGTCGACAAGCGCTACATCGCCGTGGTGCATGGCCAAGTGCGAGGCGACATCGGTACGGTCGATGTGCCCATCACCGTGGACTGGCCGAATCGGCCACGCCAGCATGTGGACGCCGATCTCGGCCGGCCGTCGCTGACCCATTGGCGCGTGCTCGATCGCCTGCCGCCCGGTGAGGACACCGGCCCCTGCACCCGCCTGGAACTGAAGCCGATCACCGGCCGCGCGCACCAGCTGCGCGTGCACCTGCTGCACATCGGCCACCCGATCGTCGGCGACCGCCTGTACCGACCCGAAGACCACGCAACGCCTCGGCTGATGCTGCATGCGGCCGGCATTGCGTTCGATCATCCGCGCACGGGGCTGCCCCTGGCGTTCGACAGCCCGCCGCCGTTCTGATGCCGCGCCGATCACGCCGCGCAGGCACTCGCCCCGAACATCGCGTCTGCATCGTCTGTGCATCGGCATCTGCGGCGGCGCCTGAACATCCATAGGCGCCACCCGCCAATGCGGCGCAAGCGCGCGGCGCGGCGCGGCCGCCTTCAGCCCAGCAGCACCCCGGTGCCGCGCGCCGCGCGCAGCAACTCGTGGTCGGCCGGCACGGGGCGCGAGCCGCCGGCCACGTCGGCCAGCGGAACGCTGGTGACCCGGTCACCCTGCAGCGCCACCATGCGCCCGCAGCGCCCGCTGGCCACCAGTTCGGCCGCGTGCACCCCGTAGCGCGTGGCCAGCACGCGGTCGAAGGCCGTGGGCGTGCCGCCGCGCTGCACGTGCCCGAGCAGCGTGCTGCGCACCTCGCAGCTCAAGAGCGGTTGCAGGCGGTGCTGCAGCACCTGGCCGACGCCACCCAGCCGCACCGGTGCCCACACGTGGCCGACCTGCCCGCGCACCACCGGCCGTTCACCGCCGATGCGCGCACCTTCGGCGATGCACACCAGCAGGCTGCCGCCCACACGCTCGCGCTCACGCGCCAGCTCGACCACCGCATGCAGCGAAAACGGCAACTCCGGAATCAGGATCGCATCGGCACCGCCGGCCAGCCCGCCTTCCAGCGCGATCCAGCCGGCGTCGCGGCCCATCGTCTCGAGGATCATCACGCGGCCATGGCTGCGCGCGGTGGTCGCCAGCCGGTCCAGCGCCTCGGCCACCACCGCCACCGCGCTGTCGAAACCGAAGCAGCGGTCGGTGCCGCGCAGGTCGTTGTCGATGGTCTTGGGCACGCCCACCACCGGCAGGCCCAGCTGGCTGAAACGCTCGGCCAGCCGCATCGTCCCGTCGCCGCCGATGGCCACCAGCGCATCGATGCCGAGCTCGCGCGCGAACGCCATGATCGCTGTGGAGTGGTCCTGCCCTTCCCAGCGGAAAGGGTCGCAGCGGTTGTGCGTGCCGAGGATGGTGCCGCCTTCGGCCAGGATGCCGGCGACGTCGGGCTCGGCCAGCTCGCGCACGCGGCGCGCCACCAGGCCGTGAAAGCCGCGCTCGATGCCGGTGATGCGCGCGCCGCACGCCCGCTTCAGCGCGAGCGTGACGGCGCGGATGACGGCGTTCAGGCCCGGGCAGTCACCCCCGCCGGTGAGCAGGGCGACGTGCGGCGCCCGGGCCGTGGGCATCGTGGCTGCGGCGGGCATGGCGGGATGGTCGCATCCACGCGGCGAGGTCGGCCTTGAGTTGGGTCAGGTCGGCCTGGCGCGTGTACATCATGTGGCCGGCGTCGTAGTAGCGATGCGTGACGCGCTGACGCACGTCGGCAGGGATGTCCAGCCGCGCCAGGCTCCAGTCGCTGGCGCTGTAAGGCGTGCCCAGGTCGTAGCGGCCGCTGGCGGCCAGCACCTTCAGATGCGGGTTGCGGCGCAGCGCGCGGGCCAGGTCGGGGCTGGTGGAGGTGAAGCCCATCTGCCGCATGCCCTGGCCGTCGCCGCGGCCCCAGTTCCAGCCCATGTTGACCTCGCGGTTGAGCACCTGGTAGCGGGCTTCGATGTCCAGCCCCAGCACCTCGCGGAAGTAGGCCATCGCGGCCATCGTGTAGGGCGCTCCGATGGCCTCGATGCCGGGGTCGAACTCCCACTCGCGGGTGCGGCTGGCGGCCATCGGGCCGGTGCTGCGCGACTCCAGGCGCCCCACGATCAGCCCGCGGTCGCGCAGGGCCTCGAAGAAGAACGTGTGGTCGCTGATGCGCAGGTCCTTCTCCTCGACCAGCGCACGGGCCAGGCCGGTGAGCTCGCTCACGCGCTTGGCGATGCGGGCGCGTTCCTTTTCGGTGAGGCGCGAGCCGGCCTGCAGCGCCGCGGCATAGTCGGTCTGTACAAACTCCTCGGCCGCCGCGCGCGCCTGCGCCGGCGAGGCGCCCAGGCCGCCGCGCAGCAGGCCGTGGTACTGCGCGGTGTTGGCCAAGCCGGGCAGGAACAGCGCATACGGCAGGTCGTTGGCCGGCGCGAAGACGATGCTTTGCAGGTCCATCGCGCACGACACGAGGATCACGCCCGACAGCGCCACGCCCAGCGTCTGCAACTTGTCGGCGATGGCCGCACCGCGCGTCGTGCCGTAGCTCTCGCCGGCCAGATACACCGCGGAGCCCCAGCGCTGGTGGCGCGTGAGCCACACGCGGATGACCTCGGCCAGCGCATCGGCGTCGCCGTCCACCGACAGCGCCTTCTTGCGCGCCGCTTCACTGACCGTGCACGACCAGCCGGTGTGCGGCGGGTCGATGAACACCAGGTCGAAGTGCTCGAACCAGCTGTGCGGGTTGTCTTCCACCGCGTAGGGCGGCAGCGGCATCGAGCCGTCGTCAGGCACCACCACGCGCTTGGGGCCCAGTGCGCCCAGATGCAGCCAGATCGACGCCGAGCCGGGCCCCCCGTTGAAGGCGAAGCACACCGGCCGCTCGGCCGCCGCTGCGCCCTTCAGCAGGTACGCGGTGGTGAGCACCGCGGCCTGCGGCTCGCCGCTGGCGCCGTCGATGCCTTCCGCTCCGACCGGCAGAAACGCCGCCGAGGCGGTGTATTCGAGGCGATGGGCACCGACCTGCACGGAGCCGTCGCTTTGCGCAGCGGGGCGGGCGAGCAGGCGCTCGACGTGGTCCTTGAGCTTTCTGGCCGCATCGGTCTCGGGGGCCGCCGGGGTGGCGGCAGTGGGATCGGGCACGTTGTCTCCTTGGGGTTGCAGGCTGCGGCGCGCTTGATCTGCCGCGCGCCTTCTTGCGGGCAGCCGCCCTCGGCGCAAATGCGCGCGCACGCACGGGCGGGCAGCACCAGGGGCGCGACGTTAACGCAGGCTGCGCGCGGTGCTGCGGGCACTTGGCTCCGGATGCCTGCCAGCGATCAGCCGGTGCTGCCGATCAGCGACGCGTAGTGCGACAGGTCTACGTTGCCGCCGCTGATGACGATGCCCACGCGGCGGCCGCGGGCGTCGATCGCGCCGTCCAGCAACGCCGCGGCGGCCAGGCAGCCCGTGGGCTCGACCACCATCTTCATGCGCTCGGCAAAGAAGCGCATCGTGCTGACGAGCTGTGCGTCCGTCACCGTGACCACCCGCCGCACAAGACGCTGGATGACGGGGAACGTCAGCGCGCCGGCCGCTTGCGTCTGTGCGCCATCGGCCAGCGTGCGCGGCGTGTCGATCCTGACGATGCGGCCGGCGGCCAGGCTTTGCTGCACGTCGTTGCCGGCCTCGGGCTCGACGCCGATCACCTCGATGCCGGGCGCCTTTGCATGCGCGGCCACCGCACAACCGGAGATGAGGCCACCCCCGCCGACGCACACCAACAGCATGTCCAGGGGCCCGACCTCGTCGATGAGCTCGGCCACCGCGGTGCCCTGCCCGGCCATCACGTGCGGGTGGTCGTACGGCGGGATCAGCGTCATGCCGCGCTCGGCCGCCAGGCGCTTGCCGATGGCCTCGCGGTCTTCGGAGTAGCGGTCGTACAGCACCACCTCGCTGCCGGGCTGGCCCTGCTGGTAGCCGCGCGTGGCGGCCAGCTTGGCTGCCGGTGAATCGGCAGGCATCACGATGACGCTGGGCATGCCCAGCAGCCGCGCGGCCAGCGCGATGGCCTGGGCGTGGTTGCCCGAGGAGAACGTGATCACGCCGCGCTGGCGCTGCTCGGGGCCGAACTGCGCCAGCGCGTTGTAGGCCCCGCGGAACTTGAACGCGCCCATGCGCTGGAAGTTCTCGCACTTGAAGTACAGCTGCGCGCCCGTGCGCTCGTCGGCCATGCGCGAGGTGCGCGCCGGCGTGCGGTGCGCTACGCCAGCCAGGCGTGCAGCAGCGGCGTCGATGTCGGTCGGCTGGATGGCCAGCCCGGCGAACGAAGGGGTCTGCATCTGAGGCTCTTCGGTGTGGCGTGGAGGATTGCGGGGCACCGACACTGCCCGAAGCGGCCGGCGTGGCGGGTCAGCGGGGCTCACCGGGGCCCTGGAAGGCACGCGGAGATGGGTCAGCACAAGTCAGCGCTGGCGGTGGAGACATCGACTCGAGGGGGATCGCTGCAAAGCGTGACCCACGGCGCAACGCCATTGGGGAATGCACCCTAGGTCGCTGTCAGCTTCGAGCGAGAAACGGCCGTTAAGGTGCTTGTGCACAACAGCGATCGTCGCATGAACGTTCTCTCGCATCCTGAAACGGCGGCCCTGGCCCTGATCGACATCGTCGATCTGAAGTGGCTCCTGGCCGGCGAAGGGGTGCATTTGCACGTCGAACGGCTGCAACGCGATGAAGCCTATGCACGCGGCATCCTCGACGCCGCGGCGCAGTCGGGCAACGCCGCCTTGCCGACTGTGGCGCGCCGCGTACGCCGTTTGCTGGGTTTCGAGGCGAACTGAACCGCGTGCGCCTGGGCCTGCGGCCGGGCTTCGTGCGAACTGCATGCGGGCGGCGCCCGGTGCTGCAGTCTCCGGTCGATCCTCGCCTCGGCCCGCACCCACCTCGAAAGCGCGCCCTTGGCCTGGCGGCCACGCGTTGAATGCCCTGCTTGTCGCCATGCCGGCGGCGTAGCATGCGCCGAGAAGTCGTGTTCGACGCTGCAAGATGATTGGGGGCCGCCATGCGCAGTGGATGTTCAGGCTCTACCGGCCTCGCCAGGCCCCGCAGCGGCGTGCCCTGGTGCCGCGCGCTCCTTCTGGCGGTGATGCTGGCCGTGGCCGGCTGCGCGCAGGTGCCGCGAAGCAGCCCGGCGGCCGACTTGACGCACGACCTGCTGTTCCCTTCGCCCGATGAAGCGGCAAGGGTGGCCGCCGAGGGCGACCAGGTCTTCGCGATGTCCGCAGCCATGCGCGAGTACGCCGAGCGCGTGCTGCGCGACCCGACCGCGTGGCGCGACCGCCGGCAGGCGTTGATCGACGCGCTGTACATCAAAGGTGCGCTGCAACTGGCCTATGACGCCGAGGCCACTCGCAGCGCCGCCGGCGCCTTCGAGGCGCGCGCCGGCAACTGCCTGTCGCTGGTGCTGATGACAGCGGCCTTCGCCAAGTACCTGGAAGTGCCGGTGCAGTACCAGCAGGTGCTGATCGACGACGAGTTCAGCCGCTCCGGCGACCTGTTCTTCGTCAGCAGCCATGTCAACGTGGTGCTCGGCCGCCACGGCGCGCCCTTCAAGAGCGACGATGCGCAGTGGCTGACGGTCGACTTCCTGCCGCAGGTCGAGCTGCGCGGCCAGCGCACGCTGCCGCTGGACGAACCCACGCTGGTGGCGATGTACCTCAACAACCGCGCCGCCGAGGCGCTGGCCCGTGGCGAGCTGAACGCGGCCTACTGGCGGGCGCGCGCGGCGTTGCAACGCGACCCGCACTTCGCCGCGGCGGCCAACACGCTGGGCGTGGTCTACCAGCGCGCCGGGCATCTGCAGGCCGCCGAGCGTGCGCTGCGCTTCGTGGTCGAACGCGAGCCGCGCAGCGCCAGCGGGTGGTCGAACCTGGCACGGCTGTTCGGCAGCCAGGGGCGGCACGAGGAAGCGCGGCTGGCCTCCGAGCGGCTGGCGGCGCTGGAGCCGCACCCGCCCTTCCACTTCCTGGAGCTTGGGCGCGTGGCGCTGCAACAGGGCCACGCCACGCAGGCACGGGACCTGCTGCTGCGCGAACTGCGCTTGCAGCCGCAACAGCATGAGGTGCACTTCTGGCTGGCGCAGGCGTATGCGGCGCTGGGTGAGCTGCGGCCGGCGGACAAGCACCTGGGCCAGGCGGCCGAGTTCAGCCCCACCCGCCAGACACGCGCGATCTACGCCGGAAAGCTGGAGCGCCTGCGCGCCACGCATCGGCAATAGGTCCGCCGGCGAGCCGGGCGCCGCGTGACCGGCGGGGCCCGCCGTGCGTGGATCTGCACGCACCGCCCCACATCCGCCTCGGCCGGCCGGACGCGATCACGAGCGCCTTCAGCGGCAGGCGTTAGGCTTGCGGCCCATGGCCACGACCAAGAAGCCCAACGCGCTGCTGGAGATCGCCGTCACGATCATCGTGCCGGCGGTCATCCTGATGAAACTCAGCAGCGCCGATCAGCTCGGCCCGGGGCGCGCGCTGCTGCTGGCGCTGGCGTTCCCGTTGGGCTGGGGCTTGTGGGACGGCTGGCGACGCCGGCGGCTGAACTGGCTGTCGGTGATCGGCGTGGTGAGCACGTTGCTCACCGGCGGCATCGGCCTCTTGCAGCTCGATGCGCAATGGCTGGCCGTGAAGGAGGCCGCGGTGCCGGGCGCCATCGGCCTGGCGGTGCTGTTCTCGGCGTGGACACGTCAGCCGCTCATCCGCATCCTGGTCTTCAACGCCGACCTCTTCGACGTCGACCGCGTGCACAAGGCCCTGGCCGAGCGCGGCACCGAGTCGGCCTTCGAGGCGCAGTTGCGGCAAGGCACGGTGCTGCTGGCCGGCACGTTCTTCTTCTCGTCGGTGGCCAACTACGTGCTGGCACGCTGGATCGTCAACAGCCCCGCCGGCACCGAGGCTTTCAACCAGGAGCTCGGGCGACTCACGCTCCTGAGCTACCCGGTGATCGCGCTGCCGTCGATGGTGATGATGATGGTGCTGATGTTCTGGCTGGCGCGTGGTGCCAAGCGGCTGACCGGGCTGGAACTCGAGGAGATGATGCTCGCGCAGTGAATGCGGTGGCTGCGCCGCCGGCACGCAGCGTGAGCTGCGCATGGCAGCCTGCTACACGATCACCGGCTCGGGTTCCAGCCGGATGCCGAAGCGGCCGTAGACGCTTTCCTGGATCGCGCGCGCCAGGGTGACGACCTCGGAGCCATGGGCCCCGCCGCGGTTCACCAGCACCAGCGCCTGCTTCTCGTAGACGCCGGCGCGGCCCACCGTCTTGCCCTTCCAGCCGCAGGCATCGATCAGCCAGCCGGCGGCCAGCTTCACGCTGCCGTCGGGCAACGGGTAGTGCACGATTTCCGGGTCGCGGCCGATGATGTCGCGGCACTGCTCGGCACTGACCACCGGGTTCTTGAAGAAGCTGCCGGCGTTGCCGATGGTCGCCGGGTCGGGCAGCTTGGCACGCCGGATCGCGCACACCCAGTCGAAGACCATGCGCGCATCGGGCGCCGCGATGCCGGTGTCGGCCACCTTGCGCTCGAGGTCGAGATAACCGAGCACCGCCCGCCAGGGCCTGGGCAGGCGAAAGCGCACCCGCGTGATGACCGACTTGCCGGCCAGATGCTGCTTGAAAACGCTGTCGCGATAGCCGAAGCGGCAGGCCGTGGCGTCGAACGTGACGCTGCGGCCGGTGATGAGGTCCACCGCCTCCAGCGCCTCGAAGCGGTCTTTCAGCTCCACACCGTAGGCGCCGATGTTCTGCACGGGCGCGGCACCCACGCTGCCCGGGATGAGCGCCAGGTTTTCGAGCCCCGGCAGCCCCTGCTCGATCGTCCAGGCGACGAAGTCGTGCCAGTTCTCGCCGGCGCCCGCCTCCACCACCCAGGCATCGGCGCGCTCTTCCACAAGCCGGCGGCCCATGATCTCGACCTTCAGCACCACGGCGCTCACGTCGCGCGTGAGCACCACGTTGCTGCCGCCGCCGAGGATGAACTTGGCCGCGCGCCCGTAGTTCGGGTGGTCGACCACGCGGCGCACGTCGGCGTCGCTGCGCAAACGCACAAGCGTGTGCGCCACGGCCGGCAGGCCGAAGCTGTTGAAGGGCCGCAGGCTCACGCGTTGTTCGACGGCCAGCGTGCTCGACTCTGCTGCCACCGAGGTGGCAGCAGCCTCGCTTTGCCGCGGCAGCGCGAAGGGTCGCATGCGAGAATTAGACCATGCCCAGCTTCGATGTCGTGCTCGAACCCGACCTCGTGGAACTGCGCAATGCAGTCGAACAGGCGAACAAGGAAATCGGCACGCGATTCGACTTCAAGGGCTCCAGTGCGCAGGTCGAATTGAACGCCGGCGGCGGCAAGGAGCGCGACCTGGCGCTGCTGGCCGACAGCGACTTCCAGCTGCAGCAGGTGCGCGACGTGATGCTCGCGCGGCTGGCCAAGCGCGGCGTGGACGTGCGCTATCTCGACCTCACCGGCTCGCCGCAGAAGCTGGGCGGCGACCGCCTGAAGCTGCCGGTGCCGGTAAAGAGCGGCATCGATGCCGACACGGCGCGCCGCGTGCAGCAGCTGCTCAAGGCGAACAAGCTCAAGGTGCAGGCGGCCGTGCAGGGCGACAGCGTGCGCGTCACCGGCGTCAAGCGCGACGACCTGCAAACGGCCATCGCGCTGCTGCGCCGCGAGCTGGTCGAGCTGCCGCTGTCGTTCAACAACTTCCGCGCATGAACTCCGTCGGCTTGCATCGGGCCAGGCCGTGGACCGGGCGGCGCGCGCGGCGGTACCTGTGGGCCGCAGCGGTGGTGGCGCTTGCGGCTGGCGCGCCCGCTGTGCCAGCCCAAGCCCCCGCCAGCGATGTGGCGCTGGGCGGCCGCATGGGCGACAAGGCGCTGCTGATGGTGCAGGGCCGCACCGTCGTGCTCGGCGTCGGCCAGAGTGAAGGCCACAGCCGCGTGCGGTTGCTGCGTTGGGACGGCGACGCCGCCGTCGTGGAGCAAGACGGCGTTCAGCTGCGCCTGCGCGTGGGCCAGGCGCCGCTTCGCATGGGTGCTTCCGCCAGTGGCGTGGCGGCGGGCGGCGGCCGCGAGATCGTGATTCCAGCAGGCCCCGGCGGCCACTTCCTGACCGCAGGGTCGATCAATGGCCAGGCCGTGCGCTTCATGGTCGACACCGGCGCCACGCTGATTGCGCTGCCGCGCACCGAAGCCGCGCGGCTGGGGCTCGACCTGCGCGGCGCCCGCAGCGTGGTCACGCAAACTGCCAACGGCCCGGTCACCGCGCAGATGCTCCCGCTGCAGCGCGTGCGCGTCGGCGATGTCGAGGTCTACAACGTGATGGCCGTGGTCACCGAGGCGCCGATGCCGTTCATCTTGCTGGGCAACAGCTATCTCGAACGCTTCCAGTGGCGGCGCGACAACGACGTGATGCGGCTGGAGAAGCGCTGAAGCGCGGGCGCACCCGGGACTTTGCGCGCCGCCTTGCGATACTGGCCACAAGCGCAGCTTCACGCATACAGCGCCAGCGCAGCCGCCAGCCGGGAGCGCACGGCCCGCTTCAAGGTCGCGGGCTCCATCACCTCCACCTGCTCGCCCTGGCGCAGGATGTCCATCACCAGCTCCATCTCTTCGGCGTAGGGCACGCGCAGCTCGTACCGGCCGTCGTCCAGCCATCGGCCCTGCTGCTCGGCATGCCACTGCTCGCGGCTGGCCCACTGCGCGGCGGTGCGGTCGAAGCGCAGCGTGGCCCAGCGCCGCTGGTGATCACCGTGGCCACCGGCGTAGATGCCGTAGCCGGCATCCATGGCCTGGGCCACCTGGGCCAGCGACAGCTCGCGCGCTTTCTGCTCCAGCACCGCCGCGTCTTCGATCGCATCGAGCGCAAAGCGGCGCAGCCCCTCGACGCGGTGGCACCAGGCATCCAGGTACCAGGTGCTGCGGTAGTGCACCAGCCGCTGCGGCGAAACGTCGCGCTCGCCACTCTCGCGCCGGCCGCGCGTGAGGTAGCGCAGGTGCAAGCGGCGCCGCTGCAGCAGCGCCTCGGCCACGCGCTGAAAGAAGCGGCTGGGCACCGGGCGCTTCAGCGCGCTGACGATGCGCACCCGCTGCTGCAAGGCGGCGCCGGCCGCCGTGCCGTCGCCACTGCCCAGCATCTGGTGGATGCGCTCCAGCAGCGGCTGCAGGTGGCGCGCCAGCAGCCCTTCTTCGTCGAGGCCGGCCAGCAGCTGGTGGGCCATCAGCAGCGAGTACAGCTCGCTCTCGTCGAACCACAGGCCGGGCAACTCGTGCCGCGCGCCGGTGGTGGCGGAACCTGCGGCACCGGGCGCGCCCGGCGTGCCGCCTGCAAATCGGTAGCCGTTCGCATCACGGTCGTATTCGATCGGCGCACCGAGCCGGCTGCGCAGGTACTCCAGGTCGCGCTTGAGCGTCGCACGCGACACCTCCAGCTCCTCCAGAAGGCGCGCGAAGCTCACCACGCCGCGGGTGCGAATCAGCCGCTCGATCTTGTACAGGCGCTCGGTGTTGGCCATGTCGGCCGCGGTTTTACGCCATGCCCGTGCGCCAGAATGAACCGCCAGCTGCGGCGGCGCCGCCGATCGGCGGTTGATGTGACTCCACCACAACACGGGAACCGGCCATGACCACCCACCGCGCCGACGAACTGCGTGCCAAGCTGATCCGCAACTTCGATGCCGCCGCCAAGCAGCACTTCGAACGCGCTGCGCTGTACGAATCGATGGGCGCCAGCCTTGCCGACGGCACGGCGGCGCGCGATCTGGGCATCGGAATCGACATCGTGCCGCCCGGCAAGCGCAGCTGCCCCTACCACTTTCACCATGCACAAGAGGAGATGTTCATCGTGCTCGAAGGCCAGGGCACGCTGCGCGTGGCCGGCGAGATGCTGCCGATCGGCCCTGGCGATGTGATCTTCATCCCCGCCGGGCCCGAGTACCCGCACCACCTCCTCAACACCTCCGAGGCGCCGCTGAAGTACCTCTCCATCAGCACGCAACAGCGGCCCGAGGTCTGCGAATACCCCGACTCCGGCAAGGTGGCCGCCTTCAACCGCGGCAAGCTGCTCATCCACCGCAAGTCCGACTCGCTGGACTACTGGGAAGGCGAGCCTTGAGTCGCCGGTGCGGCCCGGCGTGGCGGGGCGCGATCGCAGGCGCATGCCGCCGCAGGGCGCACCGCGAGCGCAATGCGCCCACACCGCGGGCCCACGGCCAGGAAACGACAACGCCCCGGCAAGCGGGGCGTTGTCATCGGCATCTGGCGGAGTCGGAGGGATTCGAACCCTCGATGCGCTTTTGGCGCATACTCCCTTAGCAGGGGAGCACCTTCGGCCACTCGGTCACGACTCCGGCGAAGTGGCGCGGATTCTAGCCCTCTCCAGGCGCCCTGACTCTGCTTGGCCCTGGCCGGCACATCCCGCGGCGCGCGACCGCTGCCGCCGTGGCCTCGGCGGCAGCGCCGCCCTCAGCCGGGCGCCTTCGGCTCCTCCAGCCCGAAGGCCTTGTGCAGCGCGCGCACCGCCAGTTCCATGTACTTCTCGTCGAGCACCACGCTGGTCTTGATCTCGCTCGTGGTGATCATCTGGATGTTGATGCCCTCGGACGACAGCGTCTGGAACATCTTGGCGGCCACGCCGACATGGCTCTTCATGCCGATGCCGACGATGCTCACCTTGCAGATGCGCGCGTCGCCGCGCACGTCGGCCGCGCCCACCGCGGGCAGGATCTTCGCCTTCAGCAGCTCCATCGTGCGCACGTAGTCGTTGCGGTGCACGGTGAAGCTGAAGTCGGTGCGCCCGTCGTGGCTGACGTTCTGGATGATCACGTCGACGTCGATGTTGGCCTCGGCCACCGGGCCCAGCAGCGCATAGGCGATGCCGGGCCGGTCGGGCACGCCGATGACGCTGATCTTCGCTTCGTCGCGGTTGAACGCGATGCCGGCCACCACGGCTTGTTCCATCTTCTCGTCTTCCTCGAAAGTGATGAGCGTGCCCGAGACGGCCTCTTCGTCGATCGGGATGTCGTGCGGCGTGAAGCTGGACAGCACGCGCGTGGGCACGCGGTACTTGCCGGCGAACTCCACCGAGCGGATCTGCAGCACCTTGCTGCCCAGGCTCGCCATCTCCAGCATCTCTTCGAAGCTGATGGTCTTGAGCCTTCGCGCTTCGGGCACGATGCGCGGGTCGGTGGTGTAGACCCCGTCCACGTCGGTGTAGATCAGGCACTCGGCGGCCTTCAGCGCCGCGGCCACCGCCACCGCCGAGGTGTCGCTGCCGCCGCGGCCGAGCGTGGTGACATTGCCCTCGGGGTCGATGCCCTGGAAGCCGGTGATGATGACCACGCGGCCCGCGGCGAGGTCGGCACGCACCCGGGCGTCGTCGATGCGCGAAATGCGCGCCTTGGTGAAGGCGGAGTCGGTCTCGACCGGCACCTGCCAGCCGCCGTAGCTCACCGCACTCACGCCCTGGGCCTGCAGGGCCAGAGCCAGCAACCCCACCGACACTTGTTCGCCGGTGGCGGCAATGGCGTCGAGTTCACGCATCGCCTCGGGCGTGGTGGCGTTGGGCATGAGCTCCTTCGCCAGGCCCAGCAGCCGGTTGGTCTCGCCGCTCATCGCCGAGGGCACCACCACCATCCGGTGGCCGGCATGCACCCACTTGGCCACGCGCTGCGCGACGCTGCGGATGCGTTCGGTGGAACCCATCGAGGTGCCGCCGTACTTGTGAACGATCAGGGCCATCGGAGTCGGGAAGAAAGGGCGGGTCTTCAGGCCCGCGGTCGGCGATGCGGCCGCATGATGCGGCGCACAAACGGCGAATTCTAGTGGGCCACCGGACGCGAGCCTGACACCCTGCGAGGGGCCGCAGCAGCCGCTGCCAACCACCCGCGATGGAGCACCAGATCGCGCTGGCCTGCCGGCCAGCGCGCTCGATGCAGCTTCGGCAGCTCGTCCATCAGGCGGCGCACCAGCGTCTCGGGGGCGGCGGCCGTCAGGACAGTGGCAAGCCACAGGCGCAGCACCGCCACCCGCCGCGCGGCGGACAAGTGCAGCCACGGCTTCACGGGCAGTGCGCGGCCTTCGGCCGCAAGTGCCGCCAGATCGGCGGCGGCCGCTTCGGCAATCAAGGCCGCGTCCTCGGCGGCACGCTGTGCGGCGCGGGCGAGCGTCGTCTCGGCGTCGGGGAAGGCATGGGTCCACGCCGGCCACAGGGAGCGCAGCCGGCCGCGCGCGAAACGCCGGTCGGCATTGCTCGGGTCGTCAGCCGCGCGCAGGCGATAGCGGCGCAGGTAGGCGTCGATCGCTTCGCGCGAAGCACCGAGCCACGGCCGCGCCCAGAAGATGCCTTCGCGGCGCACCACGCGCGGCATGGCAGCCAAGCCCGCCGCGCCACCGCCACGCAGCGCCTGGATCAGAAACGTCTCGGCCTGGTCGCGCCGGTGCTGGGCGAGCAACACGACGCCGCAGCCCGCATCTCGCGCCTGCCGCGCCAGCGCCGCGTACCGCTCCTTGCGTGCCCAGGCTTCGACGCTGTCCCCGCGCGCAGGCCGACCCTGCAGTCGCTCGGCCGCGAAACCCGCCCCCCACTGCCTGGCCTGCCGGCGCACACGATCGAGCCAGGCATCGGCATCAGGCATCAGCCCGTGATGCACGTGCAGCGCGATCACCTCGATGCCAAGCGCGCGCGCCTGGCGCGTGGTGGCATGCAGCAGCGCCGTCGAGTCGCGACCGCCGCTTGCAGCGACCGCCACGACGCGAGGCATTCAGCCAGGCGACCGCCGCGCAGCCGGCTTGGCCGGTCCGCCGGCGGTGCCCCCCGGGCCTCGAAGGGGCCCCTTCGAGGCCGGGGGAGGCGACCGCAGGTCGCTTCGGGGGGGAGCCATCACCGCTCGGTGCTGTCGGCAAAACGCCCGTAGGCGCGCAGCCGCTCGTAGCGGCGCTGCAGCAGTTCCTTGGGCTTGAGGTCGGCCACCTGCCGCAGCGCATCACCGAGTGCGCGCTTGAGCTGCGCGGCCATCCACGGCATGTCGCGGTGCGCACCGCCCACCGGCTCGTTGACGATCTTGTCGATGACGCCCAGCGCCTTCAACCGGTGCGCCGTGATGCCCAGCGCTTCGGCCGCGTCGTTGGCGCGCTCGGCGGTCTTCCACAGGATCGACGCACATCCTTCGGGCGAGATCACCGAGTACACCGCGAACTGCAGCATCAGCACCTGGTCGCCCACGCTGATGGCCAGCGCGCCGCCCGAGCCGCCCTCGCCGATGATGGTGGTGATGATGGGCACCTCGAGCTGCGCCATCTCGAAGATGTTGCGGCCGATGGCCTCGCTCTGGCCGCGTTCCTCGGCGCCGATGCCGGGGTAGGCGCCCGGCGTGTCGACGAAAGTGAACACAGGCAGGCGGAACTTCTCGGCCAGCCGCAACAGGCGCAGCGCCTTGCGGTAGCCCTCGGGCCGGCTCATGCCGAAGTTGCGCAGCGTGCGCTCCTTCGTGTCGCGGCCCTTCTGGTGGCCGATGACCATGCAGCTGTGGCCGTTGAAGCGTGCCACGCCGCCGGCGATGGACAGATCGTCGGCGAAATGCCGGTCGCCGTGCAGCTCGTGGAAGTCGGTGAAGATCTGGCCGACGTAGTCCAGCGTGTAGGGCCGCTGCGGGTGGCGCGCGATCTGCGTCACCTGCCAGGGCGTCAGGTGCGAGTAGATGTCCTTGGTGAGCTGCTGGCTCTTCTGCGACAGCCGCTCGATCTCTTCGGAGATGTCCACCGCCGACTCGTTCTGCACGTAGCGCAGCTCGTCGATCTTGGACTCGAGCTCGGCGATCGATTGCTCGAACTCGAGGAAGTGGCGTTTGCTCATCGTGTGCGGGTGAGTACTCGACGGGTCAGTACTCGACCGGAAGGGGATCGAGGCTGCGCCAAATATACCAAGTGGCCACCGAGCGAAAAGGCGCCCAGGCCTCGCCGACCTCGCGCGCCTCGGCGCGCGAAACCGGCTCGCCGCTGAAGTAGTTCAGGCTGATGCCCTTGAGCAGGCCGAGGTCGTCGAGCGGCAGCACGTCGGGCCGCATCAGGTGGAAGATGAGGAACATCTCGGCCGTCCAGCGGCCGATGCCGCGGATGGCGACCAGCTCGCCGATGATGGCTTCGTCGTCCATCTGCGCCCAGTCGGCCACGTGCACATGGCCGTCCTCGAAGTGCCCGGCCAGGTCGCGCAGGTACTCGCACTTGCGCGCCGAGAGGCCCGCCTCGCGCATCGCCGGGCCCGGCAGCGCGCGCACCTTGCGCGGCGCCAGGTGCGTGCTCGGGCCGCCGAGCACGGCGGCAAAGCGGTCCCACACCGATTGCGCCGCCTTCACCGAAATCTGCTGGCCGACGATCGAGCGCGCGAGCGTCGTGAACGCGTCGCCGCGGCTGGCCAGGCGGGCCTCGCCGAACCGCGGGATCAGGCGCTTCATCACGCGGTCGCGCCGGGCCAGGTGGCGACAGGCGTCGTCCCAGTACCCGGGCGTGACGATCGCCCGCACCCCACGCGCAGCCGCCTTGCCTTCGGCACCTGGCGCCGGGGCGACGGCCGCCGTGCCCGCCCCGGTGCTCCGGGTCGCCGAGGTGCGTGCCGTCGCCGCGCCCGCGGCGTGCGTGGGAGGAAGCGGCATCGCCTACGCCCGCACCCAGGTCGTGCCCTGGGGCGAGTCCTTCAGCTGCACGCCTTGCGCGGCCAGCTCGTCGCGAATGCGATCGGCCTGCGCGAAGTCGCGCGCCTTCTTCGCCGCGGCCCGATCGCCGATGCGCCGCTCGATCGTCGCTTCGTCGAGCCCGCCGGTGCCGCCACCCGGCAGCTGGCGCAGATACTGCCGCGCGTCCTGCTGCAGCAAGCCGAGCACGCCACCCAGGGCCTTCAACAGCGCGGCGTCGCCCTTCGTCCCGCGGTTCGCCGCGGCGGCCAGCTCGAACAGCACGGCCAGGGCCCCTGGCGTGTTGAAGTCGTCGTCCATGGCGGCGAGGAAGGCCGACGCACGCGGCTCGGTCCAGTCGATGGCGGGCAGCGCCGCGACCTCGCCGGCGGCCTCCAGGGCCGTGTACAGCCGGCGCAGCGCGGTACGCGCCTCGTCCAGCAGCGTGTCGCTGAAGTTGAACGGGCTGCGGTAGTGCGTGCGCAGCATGAAGAAGCGGATCGCCTCGCCGTCGAAATGCTTCAGCACCTCCTGGATGGTGAAGAAGTTGCCCAGCGATTTGGACATCTTCTCGTCGTCGACATTCAGGAAGCCGTTGTGCACCCAGGTCTTGACGAAGGGCCGGCCGCTGGCGCCCTCGCTTTGCGCGATTTCGTTCTCGTGGTGCGGGAACGTCAGGTCCATGCCGCCGCCGTGGATGTCGAACGGCTCACCCAGCAGCGCGCAACTCATCGCCGAGCATTCGATGTGCCAGCCAGGCCGCCCGGGACCGAAGGGGCTGGCCCACTTCGCGTCGGCCGGCTCGTCGGGCTTGGCCGCCTTCCACAGCACGAAGTCCAGCGGGTCCTCCTTGTCGCCGGCCACCGCCACGCGCTCGCCGGCGCGCAGCTCGTCCAGGCTCTTGCCCGAGAGCTTGCCGTAGCCCTGAAAGCGC
>JAEUPC010000084.1 GCA_016789865.1 Rubrivivax sp. | reverse complement strand
CCTTCGATGGGCGAGATGACCTTCACCACGCCGTCTTCCATGCCCATCTCGATGCCGATGCCGACGAACTTGCCGCCGGTGCTTTCGCGGAATTCGCGGAAGCTCTTCTTGTCGAAGTACTGCGAGTGCGGGTCGAGCCCGGCGACCATGCCGCCGATGGCGTCGGAGATCAGCTTCTTCTCGTCGACCGGCTCGACGTATTCGCTCTTCACCATGCCGAACACGGCGGCCAGCTGCTGCAGCTCTTCCAGCGGCAGCGGCGCCAGCGTGCTGCGCGCCACGGCCGACAGCTGCATCGTGGTGAGCGCGCCGGCCAGGGCACCCACGGCGAGAAGACCGGCTACCTTGAGCTTGGCACCCATGCGTTTTCGCCTTTGCTGCGCGCGCTGCGCCCGTACTTTCGAGGGAGGTTGCCGGGCTTTGCCCGGGGTGAGACAGTATAGGTCGGACCGTGGCTCGGCGCGGGAAGCCGGGGGCAAAGTTGCACCCTGATTCGAATGGCTTCAGTTCGCGTCCGACGCGCCGAGCCGGGCGGCCGCGGCGGGCTGTGGCGCGGCATCTCAGTCCGCGCTTGCCGACTCGGGCTGCCGCGGAAAGGTCACCACGTGGTCCACCTCGGCGCGGATGCCGACCCACTCGCCGACCTGATGGTCGTGGTGCGAGGGCACGTGGGCCATCACGCGCTCGCCGCTGTCGAGCTTGAGCGTGTACAGGAACTCCGAGCCGCGGAAGGCCTTGCGCTCGATGAGTGCACGCACCGGGCTCGCGTCGTCATGCACGATGTCGTCGGCGCGCAGGAGCACATCGCATTCGCCGCCGGGGTAGGCGCTGGGCAGCGGGCAGTCGGCCACGTCGTGCAGCTCGCCCAGCGGCGTCTCGACGCAGTGGCCGTGGTGGCACGCGACGATGCGCGCCGGCGCGAACACGCCGTGGCCGATGAAGCCGGCCACGAAGCGGCTGGCCGGGCGGTGGTACAGCGAGTAGGCGTCGTCCCACTGCTCCAGCCGCCCCTTGTTCATCACGCCGATCACGTCACCGACGGCGAACGCCTCCAGCTGGTCGTGCGTGACCAGCAACGCCGTGGTGCCGCTTTCCTTGAGGATCGTGCGCACCTCCTGCGCGAGCCGCTCGCGCAGGTCGACGTCCAGGCTGGAAAACGGTTCGTCCAGCAGCAGCAGCCGCGGCTTGGGCGCCAGCGCCCGCGCCAGCGCCACACGCTGCTGCTGCCCGCCGGAGAGCTGGTGCGGCGCGCGCCGCGCGGCGTGCGCCAGGCCGACGAGGTCGAGCAGTTGCTCCACGCGCGCATCGCGCTCGGCACGTGGCCAGTGCGCGATGCCGAAGGCCACGTTGTCGGCGATGCTCAGGTGCGGGAACAGCGCATAGTCCTGGAACACCATGCCGATGCGGCGCTGCTCGGGCGCGACATGCAGGCGCCGGGCCGCATCGGCCAGCACCTCGCCCTGGATCTCGATGCGCCCGGTGTCAGGCCGCTCGAGGCCGGCCACCAGCCGAAGCAGCGAGGTCTTGCCGCAGCCCGACGGGCCGATCAGCACGCCGATGGCGCCCTGCGGCAACGCCAGCGTGACACCCTCGACCGCCGCGCGGCCCGGGTTCGCCCGGGGGTAGCGCAAGGACAAGCCGGCCAGGCTGAGGAACATGGTGGGCCGATCATAATGCTCAGGCGCAAATGAGCATTGTTCGCATTGACGGATCCGGCGGTTTCGAGACCGAACGCGCCCCTTCGGGCGCTTTCGGCGTCGCCGCGGCGCGCTGGGCCAAGCGTGCCGCGCGGGCACTCCTGGTGCTGCTGTGCCTGGCGCTGGTGCTGCCCGTGCTGGCGGTGGTCGGCTCGTGGCTGGCCTTCGACGAAGCGGCCGCCGCGGTGCTGCGCCACCAGGCCGCCACTGTGCTGCCCGAGTACGCCGGGCAGACGCTGGTGCTGGCGCTGGGCACCGGGCTGGGCGTGCTGCTGCTTGGCGCCACCACGGCCGCGGTGGTGACGCTGACCGACTTCCCCGGCCGCCGGGTCTTCGAGTGGGCGCTGCTGCTGCCCCTGGCCATGCCGGCCTACGTGCTGGCCTACGCGTGGACCGACGCGCTGCAGTTCGCGAGCCCGCTGCAAGGCGCGCTGCGCGAGTGGCTGGGCCGGCGCGGCGCGCTGTGGCCCGATGTGCGCAACGCCTGGAGCGCGGCGGCGCTGTTCGTGCTGTGCCTGTATCCCTACGTCTATCTGCTCGCCCGTGCGGCGCTGGGCGAGCGTGCCGTGCAGATGATGGAGGCCGCGCGGCTGCTCGGTGCGCCGCTGCGGCGCCGCGCATGGGCGGTGGCACTGCCGATGGCGCGCCCGGCGCTGGCCGCCGGCACTGCGCTGGCGCTGATGGAGGTGCTGGCCGACTACGGCGTCGGTGCGTACTTCGGCCTGGCCACCTTCAGCACCGGCATCTACAAGGCCTGGCTGGTGATGAACGACCGCGTTGCGGCGCTGCAGCTGGCCTCGGTGCTGCTGCTGGGTGTGGCGGTGCTGCTGCTGGTGGAGCGCCGCGCGCAACGGCGGCTGCGCTTCGCCGGCACGCGCACCGGGGCGCAGCATGCCGGTGACGCACGGCCGGCGCGGCTGACCGGCTGGGCCGCGTGGGCGGCGCTGGCGCTGTGCGGGTTGCCGGTGCTGCTGGGGTTCGTGTTGCCGGTGGCGTGGCTGCTGTGGCTCGTCTGGCAAGAAGCACGTTCCGCCGAGTTCGGCCTGCCGCTGGCGCGCTTTGCCCAGTGGGGCTGGGCCAGCTTCAGGCTGGCGGCACTGGCCGCGTTGCTGGCCACTGCGCTGGCCCTGGCGTTGGCCTTCGTGCTGCGGCACGGGCGCGGCGTGCTGCTGCAGGCTGGCGCCCGCATGCTGGCTCTGGGCTATGCAATGCCGGGCGTGGTGGTGGGCATCGGCGTGCTCGCCCCGCTGGCCTGGTTGCAGCAGCAATGGCCGCAGTCGGGCCTGGTGGTGGTGGCCACCGGCACCGTGTTCGGCGTGCTGTACGCCTACCTCGTGCGCTTCTGCGCCGTGGCGCTGCAGTCGGCCGAGGCCGGCTACAGCCGCATTCCGCGCAGCGTGGACGACACCGCGTTGCTGCTGGGCAGCGGCGCCGTGCGGGTGTTCGGCCGGCTGCACCTGCCGCTGCTGAAGCGCTCGGTGCTGGCCGCGTTGCTGCTGGTGTTCGTCGACGTGATGAAGGAACTGCCGGCCACCTTGCTGCTGCGCCCCTTCGGCAGCGACACGCTGGCCGTGGTGGCCTACAACTTCGCGCGCGACGAGCGCCTGGCCGAGGCGGCGTTGCCCTCGCTGGCCATCGTCGTGGTCGGGCTCATCCCGGTGCTGCTGCTCAGCCGCGCGATGCGCGCGCCCGACGGCTGACGAGGCGCTGAGTCGAACCCGCCTGGTTTGCGTCAGGCCGCAGCCCGCGTGGCGGTGTTGGCGCCGGCTTGAGCCCGGTCAACGATGGGCGCCCCGCCCCGCACGATGCTGGCCTTGGCGGGGGCGAAAAACAGGCGGCGCGGGCGCTGCAGTCGGCACCGAGATGGCAGCCACAGGGCAAGGCGCAGCGCGCGCATCGGTTCGGATCAGGGCGGTCCTGGGGGCCGCGTGCCTGCTGGCTGCTTGTGGCGGATCGAGCGATGGCCCCGCCATCGACCGCTTCGTCGCCGAGCCGCCGGCGGTGCAGGAAGATGCGACGGTCAGGCTCACGGCGAACTTCGGGGGCGGCGCCGCGACGATCGAGCCCGGCGTGGGCGTGGTGACCAGCGGTGTGCCGGTGCACGCCAGGGTCGCCGACGACACGACCTACACGCTCACCGTCCGCGCCGACGGCGGCCAGGTCGCCCGGGCCACCGTGGCGGTAACGGTGGTCTACGACGTGTCCTGGGAATTCGGCGGCGCCGCGCCGGGCTGGCGCCTCGAAGGTGCCGAGGTCGACGGCGGCACGCTGCTGCTCAAGACACGCCTGTCGGCAGAGTTCGGCCCCTGGCCGCCCATGCAAGGCTGCGCAGGCGCACGTGCCGAGGTGTCCTTCGGCGACCGCAAGCTGGCCGCGGGCCGGTACCAGACGGTCGACTTCGAATTTGCGGGCGTCGCCCGATCGGGGCGCACGTCGGCCTACTCGCAGTTGTGGTTGCAGCACCACGGCGCGCGCGTGACCTTCGAGCCTCCCGCGCCCGGGCTGCCGGCGGCGCACCTGCGCGTCGAGTGGCCGGCCACGGGGGCGCCTCGGCTGCATGTCGATGGCAGCTATCGGCGCGAGCTCCTGGCGGTGGCCGGCGCGCAGGCCGACGCCCTGGGCGCATCTCTCACGGACTGCCCGTTCCCGGGCGACCCCGGCGGGGACAGCCGGTTGAGCATCGACTCGATCACGGTGCGCGGCCGCTGAGGACGCGGCCGCTGCGCGATGGCGCAAGGGTGTGGTCGGCTGCACTGGGCTGTGGCCCCCCCGGCGGGAATCGAACCCACATCTGGCGCTTAGGAGGCGCCCGTTCTATCCATTGAACTACGGCGGGATGCTCGCTGCCCGACGCGTGGCTCGCGCGACGGGCTGTCGGGGCGCGGCTAGGGCGGCGACGCCGGCAGCGATTTTCTCACGCCGGTATCGGCCGGCGGTTCCTGCAGCCGCCAGGTCCAGATGAGGTCCAGCGAGTTCTCCAGGCCGCTTTGTGCGCGCAGCGTGAAGCGCTGCGCCGCGCGGTAGATGAGCTGCCAGGTGCCGGTGGTGGCGTTGACGCCGCGCTCGTAGCCCAGGTACCAGCGGCGCGACAGCTGCTTGCCCAGCGACACCACCGTCTCGCGCACCTCGCCG
>JAEUPC010000057.1 GCA_016789865.1 Rubrivivax sp. | reverse complement strand
GCGCGGCTACGAGGACGTGGACCGCGAGCACATCCGCGCGCTGGCGCGCGACGGCTTCCTGGTGCTGGCGCCCGACTGGCTGGCGGCCAACATGATCGAGCGCTGGCCCGACCGCCACGTGCCCGAGAGCGAAGACGACGTCGGCGCGGCGTTGACCGCGCTGCGCGCGCACGCCGACGCCTGCCGGCAGCCGGTGGGCATCGTCGCCAAGTCGCGCGGGCCGTACTTCGCCATCCGGCTGGCGGCGGCGCGGCCGCAGGACGTGGGGCCGATCGTTTCGTACTACGGCCACTTCCAGCACCCCAACGCGCCCGAGCCGCAGCAGCTGTTCGGCACCGCGCCCGAGGTGCAGCAGGTGCGCTCGCCGGTGCTGATGCTGATCGGCGACGCCGATTACGAGCTGCGCCGCATGGTCAACGGCCGCGCGTTCTATGCGCTGTGGGAGCGCGGCGTGCCGGTGGAGCTGCAGATGTACCCGATGGCGCGGCGCGCCTTCGACTTCCGCCCCGACCCGAGCCCCGAGGAGAAGATCGCCGCCCGCCACGCCGCGCAGCGCGAACGCGAGTGGCTGCGCCGCTGGATGGGCGTGGATGCGCGTGGGCGCTGCACGGAGCCTGCGCCGGTGGTGGTGCAGCCACGCTGAGCCTCGGCCTAGACGATTCGGCTTGCGCCACGCGCCTGCCAGTAGCGCTCGCGCAGCGGCTTCTTGTACAGCTTGCCGGTGGGCAGGCGCGGCAGCTGCTCGGTGAAGTCCACGCTGCGCGGGCACTTCATGTGCGCCAGGTGCTCGCGGCAAAAGGCGATGAGCCGCTCGGCGAAGGCCTCGTCGGCCATCACGCCCGGCATCGGCTGCACCACCGCCTTCACCTCTTCGCCCAGGTCTTCGTTGGGCACGCCGAACACCGCGGCGTCGGCCACCTGCGGGTGCGTGACGAGCAGGTTCTCGCACTCCTGCGGATAGATGTTCACGCCGCCGCTGATGATCATGAATGTGGAGCGGTCGGTGAGGTAGAGGAAGCCGTCGTCGTCGACGTAGCCCACGTCGCCCACCGTGGTCATCGTGCCGTCGGCCGAGCGCGTGAGCGCGGTGCGCTCGGGGTCGTTGAAGTACTCGAACGGGTTGGCGGTCTTGAACCACAGCTCGCCGGGCTGGCCCCTGGGCGCGGGGCGGCCGTCTTCGCCCAGCACGTGCAGGTCGCCCATCAGCACCCTGCCCACGGTGCCGCGGTGCGCCAGCCATTCGGCGGTATCGCAGGCGGTGAAGCCCATCGCCTCGGTGGCGCCGTAGTACTCGTGGATGATGGGGCCCCACCATTCGATCATCTGCTCCTTCACCGGCACCGGGCAGGGCGCGGCGGCATGCACGGCGATGCGCAGCGAGCTCAGGTCGTAGCGGCTGCGCACCTGCGCCGGCAGCTTGAGCATGCGGTTGAACATCGTGGGCACCAGTTGCGAGTGCGTGATGCGGTGCTGCTGCACCAGCGCCAGGTACTGCTCGGGCTCGAAGTGCTCCATGATGACCACGGTACCGCCGTTGCGGATGGCCACCGCCACGTTGGCCTGCGGCGCCGAGTGGTACAGCGGCGCCGGCGAGAGGTAGCGCATGCCCTCCTCGCATTGCCACAACTTGTTCAAGAACACGAAGACGGGCAGCGGCTGCGACGGCGGCTGCTCGGGCAGGGGCCTGAGGATGCCCTTGGGCCGGCCGGTGGTGCCCGAGCTGTAGAGCATGGGCGTGCCCAGCCACTCGTCGGCGACGGGCGTGCCGGGGAAGCGCACGGTGGCCGCGGCGAAGTCCACGAAGCGCGGGTCGTCCAGGGCCGCCACCTCGTCGCCGCCGCCCACCACCAGGCAGCGCTTGACGCGCGGGCAGTGCGCCAGCGCCTCGCGCGCCACCGGCAGCCTGGCCAGCGACGTGACCAGCACCTGCGACTCGCTGTTGCCCACCACGTAGGCCAGTTCGTCGGCGCCGAGGTAGGAGTTGATGCAGGTGTAGTACAGCCCCGCGCGCTCGCCGGCCCCGCTGCACTCGAGATAACGGCTGTTGTTCTCCATGAAGATGGCGTAGTGGTCCAGCCGCTGCAGGCCTTCGCTGCGCAGCAGGTGCGCCAGGCGGTTGGTGCGCTGCTCGAACTGGGCGTAGGTCACCACCTCGCCGCTGGTGGCCATGATGAAAGCGGCCCGGTCGGGGTGCGTGAAGGGCGTGCGGCCGGCGTACATGCGCGTGTCTCCTCGGGCGCTGCCCCTGATCTCTTGTGCGCCGGCAGACGCGCCGGCGGGCGGCGGCCATGCTACGGGCCGGCGGCGCGCTTGGGCAGGGCTGCCTGCTTCGGGGCACCCCGGGGGGCCCAGGGGCGCCGCGGCAGGTACAGTGCTCCGCTGCTGCCTTTCATTCGCATCGAACCACCGCCCAGAGGACCCCCATGCGCCGCCGTCACCTCCTTCTGTCCACCGCCGCGGGCGCCGCGTCGCTCGCCCTGCCCACCCTGGCCCGCGCGCAGGCTCTGGAAAAGCCCAAGGCCACCATCGCCGTGGGCGGCAAGAACCTGCTGTACTACCTGCCGCTGACCATCGCCGAGTCGCAGGGCTACTTCAAGGCCGAAGGGCTCGACCTCACCATCGCCGACTTCGCCGGCGGCGCGCGCGCGCTGCAGGCCGTGGTGGGCGGCAGCGCCGATGTCGTCTCGGGCGCCTTCGAGCACACGGTGAACATGCAGTTCAAGGGCCAGGCGATGCGCGCCTTCGCGCTGCAGGGCCTGGCGCCGCAGATCGTGCTGGGCATCAATCCCAAGACGCTGCCCAATTTCAAGACGGTCGCCGACCTCAAGGGCAGGAAGGTCGGCGTCACGGCGCCGGGCAGCAGCACCAACGTGGTGGTCAACTTCCTGCTCGCCAAGGTGGGGCTGAAGCCCTCCGACGTGTCGATCATCGGCGTGGGCGCCTCGCAAGGCGCGGTGGCCGCCATGCAAAGCGGCCAGATCGACGCCATCAGCAACCTCGACCCGGTGATCACGCTGCTGCAGCGCGGCGGCCACCTGAAGATCGCCAGCGACACGCGCGACCCCAAGGAGGCCGAGCGCGTGTTCGGCGGGCCGATGCCGGCCGGCTGCCTGTACGCGCCGGTGTCGTTCCTGGAGAAGAACCCCAACACCGCGCAGGCGATGGCCAACGCCATCGTGCGCGCCAACAAGTGGATCCAGAACGCCGGCCCCACCGAGATCATCAAGGCCGTGCCCGAGAGCTTCCTGCTCGGCGACCGCGCCGTGTACATCGACGCCTTCCTCGCCGCCAAGAAGGCGCTGTCGCCCGACGGCATCATTCCCGACAAGGGCAGCGAGACGGCGCTGCGTGCGCTGGC
>JAEUPC010000195.1 GCA_016789865.1 Rubrivivax sp. | reverse complement strand
GATCAAGGAGATCGCCAGCCTCATGGGCATCAAGTGGTTCACCGTCAACGACCACATCAAGTCCATCTACAAGAAGCTCAACGTGTCCAGCCGCGCCGAGGCGGCGGTGCTGGCCAGCAAGCAGGGGCTGGTGTGATGCGGACCCGCTGCGCCGGGCACGCCCGGCCCGCGCTGCGCGATTGACCTGGCCGCGCGCCGCCGACGCGCCCTTGCTGCGCCGAGCCGGGCCGACCCCATGAGCGCGCCGGGCCGCTCCCAAGCGCTCATGCCGAAGCGCTTCAAGCGCGAAGGTGCTCCAGTTTGCGCGCCGGGCCGCCCCCAAGCGCTCATGCCGCAGCGCTTCAAGCGCGAAGGTACTCCAGTGCGCGCGCCGGGCCGCTCCCAAGCGCTCACGCCGAAGCGCTTCAAGCGCGAAGGTGCCGCCCCATGAACGCGGGCCTCGTCGCCAGGCTGTGGCGGCGGCTCTTCCGGTCGCGGCGGCCGTGGGCGCCAGATTCAATCTCCGCGGCGGTCTCGGGCTTCGGCGCCAGCCTGGGTGACGCCATCTCGGGTTTCGGCCCGCTGGATGAGGAACTGGCGCAGGCCATCCAGCCCGGGCAGCGGCGCGGCGTGCCCACCATTGGCTGGCGCCGCCTGGTGCTGGTGGCGGTGGCGCTGCTGGGCTGCGTGCTGGTCTTCCTGCTCGCCCGCCACCTGGCGCTGCAGCCGACGTTGCCGGTGGATTGGCGTACCGATCCCAACGGCGAGCTGGTGCTGATCGGCGGGCCCGATGCCTCTTTGCAGGCACCCAACGGCCGCGCGCTGACGAGCGTGGCCACGGCGCACGCGCCGCCGCTGGCGGTGGACGCCGCGCTGGTGCACCGCTCGGCGCGTTGGCAGGTCGACGACGACCGGCGCGACCGCCAGCTGGCGCTGCAAGCGGAGTTGGACGCACGGCTTGCCACCGGGCAGGTGAGCCTGCAGTTCCGCGACGGCGCCCCACTGTCCCTCGGCGTGGCGCCGCGCGGTTTTGCCGGGCTGGGGCTGATGTTCTGGCCGCTGGCCGCGCTGGCTCTGCTGTTGATGATGCTGGGTGCCGTGCTCCCGCTGGCCCGGGCCGACCGGCGCAACTTCGGCTTCTTCGTGATGTGCGAGGCGCAGGCCGTCAACCTGGCATTCGTGGCCGCGCAAGCGGTCGAGGGGCTGGGTGGCACGGGTCTGCTGACGCCGTTCGAGTCGCCGCTGCGCGCCGCGCTCGACCTGCTCACCGCCGCCGGCGCGCTGCATGTGCTGGCGCTGGGCGGCACCGGCCCCGCCAGCCTCGGCCCGGTCGTGGCCCTCGGCCGCCCGGCCCCTGGAGCCGCCAGCCCGGCCACGCTCGGCGCGGCGCAGGATGCACACGCCGCCATTGCAGCCGATGCGGCGGCCAAGGCGCTCAGCGAGCTGCCGTGGGCCAGCGGCACCAGTGCCGCCTGGCGCTGGAGCTGGGCGCTTTGCGGCTGGGCCGTGGCGCTGGCGTTCGGGCCGCTGTTCCACTTCGGCCAGCGCGCCGACCTGTGGTGGTGGGCGCAGGGCCTGGCCGCCGCGCTGCTCGGCGCGGCCTGGTGGGTGGCGACGCGCAGCTACCGCGAGATGCCCGACCCCTATGTGCTGCTGATGCGGCGCTTCGTGGCGGTGGCGCTGGTGGTGTGGCTGCTCGTCACCGGCACCATCGCCGCCACGGCCAACCTGGCCGGCGCCGCGGCGGGCACGGCGGGCGTGGCCTCGACGATGTGGACGCTGTTCGCCGGCTCGTTGCTGCTGCTGTCGCCGTTCGTCTCGCGCTCGCGCCGGCTGCTGCGCGAACTGGCGCTGCTGGCCGGCATCAGCACCGTGGCCACGTCGCTGGACCTGCTGTTCGCCGCGCTGTTCGCGCTCGGGCCGTTCACCTCGCTGACGCTGGCGGTCTTCCTGGCGCTGGGCGTGTATGCCGGTGTGCGCCAGTGGCTGCTGAACCAGATGATGGCCAGCCAGGTGATGACCACCGAGCGCACCTTCGAGCAGATCTACCGCCTGGCTCGCGACGTGCAGGCCAACCCCGCGCGCTACCCGGCGCGCGCCGCGCAACTGTTGCGCGAGCTGTTCGACCCGCTGGAGGTGATGCCGCTGGCGCGCGAGATCAGGGAGGCGCGCGTGCTGGGCAACGGCACCGCGCTGGTGGTGCCGATCATCGGCGCCGACGAGGAAGGCGCACCGGACGCGCTGCCGGCCGCCGCGGTGCTGCGTTTCGCACGGCGCGGCCGGCGCCTGTTCTCGCAAGAAGACGCGCGACTGGCCGAACGCGTGATCGACCAGCTCAAGCGCGCGGTGGCCTACGACCGCGCGGTGGAGCGCGGCCGCGCCGAGGAGCGCCAGCGCATCGCGCAGGACCTGCACGACGACATCGGCGCGCGGCTCCTGACCCTCATGTACAAGGCCCAGTCCCCGGAGATGGAAGACTACATCCGCCACACGCTGAAAGACCTGAAGACGCTGTCGCGCGGGCTGGCCGCCGGCGAGACGCGGCTCACGCATGCCGCGGCCGAGTGGAAGGCCGACCTCGCGCAGCGCGCCGCCGCCGCACGCGTGGAACTGGACTGGCACTTCGATGCCGACCGCGACCCACGCCTTTCGGTGGTGCCGTGGTCGGCGCTGACCCGCGTGCTGCGCGAGCTGGTCAGCAACGCGCTGGCGCACGCGGGGGCCGCGCGCATCGAGGTGCGGCTGCGGCTGCAGGGCGCACGGCTGACGCTGCGTGTGTCCGACAACGGCCGCGGCCGCGCGCCGCAGGAGTGGGCGCATGGCCTGGGCCTGGGCGGCGTGCGCAAACGCGTCAAGCAGCTCGGCGGCACCGTCGGCTGGCGAGAGAACGGCACCGCCGGCATCGTCTGCGAGGTCATCGTGCCGGGCTTCGCGGAAGGCGGCCCGGCGCTGCCGGGGTCGAAAAATACAATGCCGGCACCCGAGACCGAGCCATGACGATCGAACAGGTCCTCGCCGCGCTGGTGCTGGCCGTGTGCCTGGCGCTGCTGGTGCACCACTTCATCGGTGCGCAGCGGCAGGCCGGGCTGCGCCGGTGGTGGGCGGCGCGCATGGCCAGGGTGCGGCAGGCGTGGCACCGCCTGCGGCTGTGGCAGCGCACGCGGCAGTTGCGACGCGCCCAGCACGCGGCGCGCGCGGCCAGCGACGCGATGAAGGGCGAGGCGGCGCGCGAGGCCGCCGACGCCATCGAGCGAGCGCGGCGCCATGCGCAGCGGCGCACCACGCACGAAGCCGGCCACCTGGGCGACGACGGCCCCGGCCCTGACGGACAGGGTACCGAAGGCGGCGCGGCCGCCCCGCCCATCGACAAGCCGCGCGGCAATGGCAGCAGCGGCAACGTCGTGCGCCCCCCGCGCTTCGGCAACCGGCGCAACGACCTGCACTAGGAGACACCGGCGGCCGGCTCCTGCGTCTCGCGCATTGGGCTGCAGACCACGCCGCCGCATGGCGTGTCTGTCCGGCGATGGCGGCAACTTGCAAGCACGGCGCCGCTCGGCCGGCCCGCGTGCCGGGCCAAGACGGGTGGTCGCCACCCTGCGCCGCCAGCGGGCACCTGGGCAGGTGCGTGCGACCCTTTCGATTTCGGGGGACAATACGCGTCTCGTGAAGTCCCCGGGCGCCGGCGCGGGCGCTCCTCCTCCATGACCACCCCACGTCGCAGCACCCCCAGTCCCGCGGCCCAGGCCGACCCGTTGGCGCCCAAGCTGCGCCAGACCCAGGCCGAGTACACCGCGGCACGGCCCAACGCCGAGCCGGGCGTCCGGCCGATGATGTCCAGCTCGAAGATGTACGTGTGCATCAAGTGCCACGCCA
>JAEUPC010000245.1 GCA_016789865.1 Rubrivivax sp. | reverse complement strand
CATAGGGCCGCGGGTCGACCACCTCGTCGGGCGCGATGCCGGCCAGCGCGTCGGTGGTGATGTTGCGGATGCAGTTGCCGCTGGTCTGGATGCCGTGCATGTCGACCTCGGCCAGCAGGTCCATCACGTCGGCGCTGCGCGACAGCGGGATCCAGTTGAACTGGATGTTCTGCCGCGTGCTGAAGTGGCCGAAGCCGCCGCGTTCGGCAGGCAGCCCGACGTCCTGCAGGTCGTACTCGCGCGCGATGCGCGCCAGCAGGCGCAGCTGGCGCGCCGAGACTTCGCCGTAGGGGATGGCCACGCGCAGCATCGGCGCATGGCGCTGCACGTACCAGCCGTTCTGCAGCCGCAAGGGCTTGAAGTCGTCAGTCGAGAGTTCGCCGGCCAGGTGGCGCGCCAGCTGGTCGCGGTACTGCGCAGCGCGCTGGCGCACCTGGCGGCGGTCGAAGGCGGTGTAGCGGTACATGGCGGGGTCCTGGTCAGGCGAGCACCTTGAGGCCGGCGGCGGTGAGCGAGAGGGTCAGCGCGCGGCGGGTCCAGCGCTCGGGCAGTGACCGGGTGAGCCGCGAGCCCAGCCAGATGCCGGGCAGCGAGCCGACCAGCAGGGTGGCGAGCAACCCCCAGTCGACATGGCCCAGGGTGGCGTGGCCGATGCCGGCCACGAGGGTGAGCGGCACGGCATGGGCGATGTCGGTGCCGACGACTTGCTGCGGCCTCAGGTGCGGGTGCAGCAGCACGAGCAACGTGGCGCCCAGCGCGCCCGCGCCGATGGAGCTGAGCGCCACGAGCACGCCCAGGGTGGCGCCGGCGGCAATCGTGAGCGCGTCGCGGCGCTGCGCCGACAGCCGCCGCGCAAGGGCGGCACCCCAAGCCGCAGCGGCTTGCCGGCAGGCGACCGAGGCTGCGGTAAGCAGCAGGGCAACACCCAGCACCAGGGTCAGCGCGTCGTTCCAGGCCGGCCGCGCGCCGCTGGCGTGCATCCAGGTGATCATCACCACGGTGGCCGGCAGGCTGCCGGCCAGCATCAGCAGCGTGACGCGGCGGTCGACATGCCCGAGGCGGTGGTGGCTCCAGCTGCCGCCAGACTTGGTGATCGCGGCGAACCACAGGTCGGTGCCGATGGCGGTGGCCGGGTGGAGGCCGAATACGCCGATCAACAGCGGCGTCATCAGCGAGCCGCCGCCCACGCCCGTCAATCCGACGATGGCGCCGACGGCGAATCCGGCGAAAACGGCAAGGGGGTCCAAGGCAGGCTCTGGGGTGCTCGGCAGCGGTTGCGAAGCACTCTAGAAGCCGCTGCTAATTTCTGGAACGACTTTGTTGTTCGTTGAATATGCCCGCATGTAGCAAGTGACGCCTTCCGGCCCGTGGGCGTCCTTAGAATCGGCCGGTGACTGAATCGGCCCGCCCGCCTACCCGACGCCTGACCTTGGCCTTTGTCGCCACTGCCTTGGCGGGGTGCGTGGCGCCGCCGGTGGTGCCCCCGGTCAGCCCGCCTCCCCAAGCGCCGATGCCTCCCGGCCAGCCCACGGTGGCTGGCGCGCCTGCAGCGGCCGCGGGCGTGGTAGCGGGCAGTGGCGAAGCGAGACAGCCGCCCGCTGCCAGCGCCGGGCCCTTGCGCCCGCCGAAGATCGGCCTAGCCCTCGGCGGCGGCGCGGCCAGGGGCTTTGCGCACATCGGCGTGATCCAGGTGCTGGAGGAGGCCGGCATCAAGCCCGACCTGGTGGTGGGCACCTCTGCCGGCAGCCTGGTGGCGGCGCTGTATGCCAGCGGGCGCACGGGCCAGGAGCTGGCCGCCACGGCCCTGACGATGGACGAAGGGGCCATCACCGACTGGGCGTTTCCCTCGCGCGGCGTGATCCGCGGCGAGGCGCTGGCCCGCTACGTGAGGGAACAGACGGGCAGCCGCACCATCGAGCAGATGAAGATCCCCCTGGGGATCGTGGCCACCGACCTCGACAGCGGCGCGCCGGTGTTGTTCCAGCGTGGCGATACCGGCACGGCGGTGCGGGCCTCCAGCGCGGTGCCGGCCGTGTTCCAGCCGGTGAAGATCGGCGAGCGGGAGTACGTCGACGGCGGCCTCGTCTCGCCGGTGCCGGTGCGCTACGCGCGTCAGATGGGGGCGGAGATGGTGGTCGCCATCGACATCTCCTCGCCGCCCGACGGCAACCCCACCGGCGATTCCTTCAAGCTGCTGATGCAGACGGTGGCCATCATGATGCGCAGCATCAACCGGTTGGAGCTGCGCGAGGCCGACGTGGTGTTGCGGCCCGTGCTGGTGGGTGTGAGCAGCGCCGACTTCAACAGCCGTGTGCGCGCCATCCGTGCCGGGCGCGAAGTGGCCGCGCAGATGCTGGCCGAGCTGAAGGCGAAGATCGCGCAGCTCAGCCGCTGAGGCGGTGCGGCGTCATGTGCCGTCGGCGCCCGCGCCACAGGGGGGCCAGAGAAGCGACACGACCGCGGCAAGGGCGCGAAGGCAGGGGCGAAAAAAAGCCCGGTCCGAGGACCGGGCTTCGAATGGCACCTTGCGGGTGCCGAGGAGACAACCTTCCACACGAGAGGCGTGCCGCAGGCGGCACGCCCTTCATTGAGGGAGCGCGGGCGGGAAAGTTCCGCCCTTCTCCTGCAGCCCGGTGCGTGGACCCGGCTTGTCTGGTTCGACCAGCCTGCTGGTGATCAGGCGGCGCGCTTGGCCTTGGTGGCCGTCTGCGTGGCCTTCACGGCCGTGGCGGTCATGGCCTGGAAGTTGGCTTCGGCCACTTCACCGGCCTGCTTGGCGGCCTTGGTGACGCTCTCGTAGGCATTGTTGGCGGCGGCGACGGCCGACTTCACCAGCGCGACGGCGTTCTCGGTGCCGGCCGGCGCGTTCTTGACCGCGTTGTCGACCAGCGACAGCACCTTCTTCTGGCTGTCGGCGATGGTCACTTCGGCGACGCGGCCGACTTCGGCGTTCGTGCCGGCGACGATCTCGTACACGTGGCGGCTGTAGGCGGCGGCCTTCTCGGCGCTGGGCTGCAGCAGGCTGGCTTGCAGGGCGAAGAACTCCTGCGCGTCCTTGACGGCCAGCGCGGCTTGCGCGGTCTCGGCGGCTTCGGCCAGCGAGGTCTTGGCGACTTGCAGGTTCAGGGCGACGAGCTTCTCGACGCCTTCGAACGCCTTGGTGGTCACGTCGAAGAGGGTCTCGACGTTGGCCTTCTGGGCGGCAACGAGCTGTTCAGCGGTGTAGGTCATGGTGGGCTCCTGGTTCAGTGATGGGACAAAGCGGTTGTGATCTGCTGCGACGCCAAGCACCCGACTGCCTCGGCTTCTTTGCTGCGCTGCAACATGACCACAGTATAGGGTTCACCCGGAGCATTGCAAGCTCTATTTGCTGCGTCGCAACAAAGTAGGGAGCAGGCCCTAGCAACGCGCCGGCAGACCGGCTGTGGCCGCGCGAGCCGGCTGGCCTGCGCCCAATGGGAATCCGGTTGGAGAGAATCTCCCTGCCGTGCTGGCCTTCCACTCCGACCACTTCGTCCTGCCGCTCCCAGCCGGTCATCCGTTCCCGATGGGACGCTATGCCCTGCTGCGGGAAGGTGTACGCGACGCGTTGCCCCAGGTCCGGCTGGTGGAGGCCGAACCGGCCACCGACGGCGAACTCGCGCTCGCCCACGAACCGGCCTGGATCCAGGCGGTGGTCGATGGCACGACCAGCGCCGCCCAGCAGCGCGAGATCGGCTTTCCCTGGTCAGAGGCCATGGTGCGCCGCGCGCGGCGCTCCGTCGGGGCCACCATCCAGGCCGCGCGGGCGGCGCTGGCCGGCGACGGTGTGGCCGTCAATCTCGCAGGGGGGACCCACCATGCCTTCGCGCACAAGGGCTCGGGCTACTGCGTGTTCAACGATGTGGCCGTGGCGGCGCGGCTCATGCAGGCCGAGCACCACCGCGATCGGCGCCAGCGCCCCGGCGGTGTGCCCGCCGGACTCCGCGTTCTGGTGATCGATCTCGACGTTCACCAGGGCAACGGCACCGCGGCGATCTTTCGTGACGACCCGAGCGTCTTCACGCTGTCGATGCACGCGGCGCGCAACTTCCCGATGCGCAAGGAGGCGGGCGATCTCGATGTGGAACTGCCTGACGGCTGCGGCGATGAGCCCTACCTGAACGCGCTCGATGATGCCCTGTCACAAGCGGTGGCACGCACGGCGGCTCACCCCGCCGGGCTGGCCTTCTACCTTGCGGGTGCAGACCCCCACGAAGACGACCGTCTCGGGCGCCTGAAACTCAGTGCCGCGGGCCTGGCCGAGCGCGATCGACGCGTGTTCGCCTTTCTCGCACGGTCGGGCACGCCAGTGGCAGTGAGCATGGCCGGTGGGTACGGCCGCAACCTGGCCACGACGGTGGCGCTGCAGTGCCGCACTGTGGCGCTCTCGCTGAAGGCCTGGATTGCGTGGACCGATGCACGCGGCGTCGCCCCGGTCAGCACCTGTTGAGTTCAGCGATGGGTCTGACCCGTGGGTGCGCAGCGCCGCGCCGGTGGCCACCGAGGCGCGCCCGATGCGCGGCTTTCTAGAATGCGCGGCTGGAGGAGACGACAACATGGCGAGGAAGTACTTGCGCGCAGCCGCGGCTGCATCCTTGGGCGCCTTGCCCGGCTTGGCCGCGGCGGCGGGGAAACAGAGCTTCACCGGGCCATCGATCGGGCCAGTGCCGGTCGAGTTCATCCTCTTCGGCTGCGTGCTGGCCGGGGTCGCGATGTTCCACCTGTATACGCTGCGCATCGCGCTCATTGGCGCCGTGCTGATCGCGCTGTACAAGATCGCGTTCTCGCCGTTCAAGACCGGTGCTGGCATCGGCGGCTTCACGGGCCACCTCGGCCACGAGTGGGTGATCCTCGTCAACCTGCTGCTCCTGCTGCTGGGCTTCGCGCTGCTGGCAGACCTGTTCGAGAAGAGCGAGGTGCCGGCCATGCTGCCGCGCTTCCTGCCAGACGACTGGAAGGGCTGCTTCGTGCTGCTGGTACTGGTGTGGCTGCTGTCGGGCTTCCTGGACAACATCGCTGCGGCGATGATCGGTGGCGCTATCGCGCACACGGTGTTCAAGGGCAAGGTGCATATCGGGTACCTCGTGGCCATCGTCGCCGCATCGAATGCCGGCGGCGCCGGCAGCGTGGTGGGCGACACCACCACGACGATGATGTGGATCGCGGGCATCTCGCCGCTGGAAGTGCTCGAGGCCTACATCGCGGCGGCGGTGGCACTGGTGATCTTCGGCATTCCGGCCTCGATGAAGCAGCAGGCCTACAGCCCGATCCAGAAGGATGCCGACGCCCACGTCCACATCGACTGGGTGCGCGTGGGCATCGTTGCCTTCATCCTGGTGGCGGCGATCGCGGTGAATGTGCTGGTCAACACGCGCTTCAACGCCTACAGCGACCTCTTTCCGTGGCTCGGCACGGCGGTATGGGCCGCCATCCTGCTTACGGTGGCGCTGCGGCGCCCCAGCTGGAACCTGCTGCCGGGCGCCTTCAAGGGCTCGATCTTCCTGCTGAGCCTGGTGTTGTGCGCGTCCATGATGCCGGTGGAGAAACTGCCGGCCGCGTCGTGGCCCACTGCATTCGGGCTGGGCTTCCTGTCGGCGGTGTTCGACAACATTCCGCTTACCGAATTGGCCATCAAGCAAGGCGGCTACGACTGGGGCTTCCTGGCCTATGCGGTAGGCTTCGGCGGCTCGATGATCTGGTTCGGCTCGTCTGCCGGCGTGGCGCTGTCGAACATGTACCCGCAAGCACGCTCGGTGGCCGAGTGGCTGCGCCATGGCTGGTTCGTCGCCGTGGCGTACGTTGTCGGGTTCTTCGTGATGCTGGCGCTGATCGGCTTCCACCCTGGCAGCACGCCCAGGGGCAGCGCGGCGCCCGCCGCGGCCACGACGGCCCCTGGCAAGTGAAGACGTTGCCATGAGACGAGCTCCAGTGCTGGTAGCGCGCGCCGTGTTCCCGGAGGTGGTGGCCCGCCTGTCGCAGCACTTCGACGTCGAGTCCAACCCCGAGGACCGCATCTTCGACAAGCCCACGCTGTCGGCCCGCCTGGCCGGCAAGGCCGGCGCCTTCACCACCGGCAGTGAGCGCATCGATGCCGAGGTGCTCGACGCCCATCCGCAGCTGCGCGTGGTGGCCAACATGGCGGTGGGCTACAACAACTTCGACATTCCGGCGTGCACCGCGCGCGGCGTGCTGGCCACCAACACGCCCGATGTACTCACCGAGACCACGGCCGACTTTGGTTTTGCGTTGATGATGGCTGCGGCGCGCCGCATGGCCGAGAGCGAACATTTCCTGCGTCGCGGTGAGTGGACGAAGTGGGCCTACGACATGTTCACCGGCAGCGACGTGCACGGCGCGACGCTGGGCATTCTCGGCATGGGCCGCATCGGCCAGGGCATCGCGCGGCGCGGCGCGCTCGGCTTCGGCATGAAGGTCATCTATCACAACCGCAGCCGCCTCACACCCGACCAGGAGGCTCCCGTCGGTGCGCGCTACGTCGACAAGGCCACGCTGCTGGGCGAGGCCGACCACCTGGTGCTGGTGTTGCCGTACTCGGCGGCGAGCCACCACACCATCGGCGCCGCGGAACTCGCGCTGATGAAACCGACGGCCACGCTGACCAACGTGGCGCGCGGCGGCATCGTCGACGACGCGGCGCTGGCCGTGGCGCTGCGCGAACGGCGCATCGCCGCGGCGGCACTCGATGTCTTCGAAGGCGAGCCCCGGGTGCATCCGGAGCTGCTCACGGTGCCCAACGTCGTGCTCACCCCGCACATCGCCAGCGCCACTGTCGCCACGCGGCGCAAGATGGCCGAGCTGGCGGCCGACAACCTGATCGCTGCGCTGACCGGCGGCACGCCGCCCACACCGATCAACCCGGAGGTGCTGCGCGACGGGCGCTTGCCGCCGCCGCGCACCGGCCGAGGCTGAGGCGGCCTGACGTGGCCTGATGCGGGCCGAGGCCGTCTCGCGCGCCTGAGACAATCCGGCGCATGTCGCAGGGAGTGCTCCTGGCGCTGCTGGTTGCAGCCGCTGTCTTGAACCTGCTCGTGCTGTTGTGGCTGGCGCTGCGGCCGCGCGACCGTGGCGCCGCCGAGCAGGCCCAGCAGCAGGTGGAGCGCCAGATGGGGCGTCAGGTTGAACGCCTGGAGCGCGAGCTGCGCGACGAACTCGGCCGCCAGGGGCAGGGCACGCGCGCCGACCTGGCCACTTTCCAGCAGATGCTGCTCACGCAAAGCGGCGACGTGGCGCGCACGCAGAACGAGCAAATCGATTCGTTCCGCACCCAGCTGGCCGCCATGCAGCAGGCCAGCGAACGCCTGCTTCGCCGCGTCAACGACACGCTGGTCGAACAGCTGCAGCGCCTGGCCGAAGCCAACGAGCGCCGCCTGGGCGAGGTGCGCCAGGCGGTCGACGCGCGCCTGGTGGCGCTGCAGGAAGGCAACGAGAAGAAGCTCGAGCAGATGCGCGCCACCGTCGACGAGAAGCTGCACGCCACACTGGAGCAACGCCTGGGCGAGAGCTTCAAGCAGGTGGCCGACCGCCTGGAGCAGGTGCACAAGGGCCTGGGCGAGATGCAGGCGCTGGCGCGCGACGTCGGCTCGCTCAACCGCGTGCTCACCAACGTCAAGACGCGCGGCATCTTCGGCGAGGTGCAGCTGGCGGCGCTGCTGGAACAGGTGTTCACGCCCGAGCAGTACTCGACGAACGTCGCCACGGTGCCCGGCAGCAGCGAGCGTGTGGAGTTCGCCATCCGCATGCCGGGGCGAGATGCCGGCACGGCGGCGGGCGAGCCGCTGTGGCTGCCGATCGACGCCAAGTTTCCGCGCGAGGACTACGACCGCCTGCTCGACGCGAGTGAGCGTGCCGATGTCGCCGGCATCGAGACGGCAGCCAAGGCCATCGAGGCGCGCCTGCGGCTGGAAGCGCGCCGCATCCGCGACAAGTACGTCGCGCCGCCGCACACCACCGACTTCGGCATCTTGTTCCTGCCCACCGAGGGCCTGTATGCCGAGGCCCTGCGCCGCCCGGGCCTGCACGAGGCGCTGCAGCGCGAGTTCAAGGTGATGCTGGCCGGCCCGACGACGCTGCTGGCCACACTGTCCAGCCTGCAGATGGGGTTTCGCACCCTGGCGCTGGAGAAACGCTCGGCCGAGGTCTGGGAGGTGCTCGGCGCGGTGAAGACCGAGTTCGGCCGGTTCGGCGTGGTGCTGCAGAAGACGCGCAAGAAGCTCGACGAGGCGGCCAGCAGCATCGAGCAGGCGGAGGTGCGCACGCGCCAGATGGCGCGCCAGCTCAAGGACGTGGAGGCACTGCCCGAGCACCGCGCGAGCCCGCTGCTGGGCAGCCCGGATGACGAGGAACCCGAGGAGGAAGATGCCGGCGCCTGAACCGCCACCGCACGGCCCGGCGCCGCGCGCCGCGGCGCGGCCCGCCGCGGTTGCCGGCGCGGCGCCGGACGATCCGCCGGCGGTGCCCTCGCCCGGCCAGCCAGGCGACCCCGGGTTCGGCCGCCTCGTGGCCGCGCTGGTGATCGGCCAGCTCGGGTTGCACTCGACGATGGCCGGCGTGCGGATGGCCGCTGCCCTGCAGACGCTGCGCGAGGGGCACAGCGCGTGGACCGTGGGTGTGCTGCTGGCGTTGTTTGCGGCCGCGCCGGTGCTGACGGCGTGGCGGTCGGGGCAGCTGGCCGATCGGCATGGCTACCACCCGATGGTGCATGGCGCGGTCGGCCTGGCTTGGTTGGGAGCGGCCGCCGCGCTCGCCTCTACCTTCGCACCGGGCGTGTGGCATCTGGCGCTGCTGTTCGCCGCGGCCATGCTCACCGGGACGGCGGCCAACGTGGGCGTGCTCACCATCCAGCACACCGCGGGGCTGGCGGCGCGCGACACCACCGAACGCATGCGCGTGTTCAGCTGGCTGGGCGTGGCGCCGTCGTTTTCCAATGTCATCGGGCCGGTGGCCATCGGCGTGATGATCGATGCCTTCGGTTTTGCGGCCGGCTACGCGTTGATGATGGTGCTGCCAGGGGTCACCTGGCTGGCCGCCCGGCGCGTGCCGCGGCGGCGGCCCCTGCCGGCGCGGGGCGAAGCGGCGGCGGCGCGCACGGCCTGGTCGCTGCTGAAGGCGCCGGGCATGCGCCGGCTGCTCACGGTGAACTGGCTGCTCTCGATGTCGTGGGACGTGCACGCGTTCGCCGTGCCTCTGCTGGGCCACGAGCGGGGCTTCAATGCCTCGACGGTGGGGCTGATCCTGGGCACCTTCACCTTCGCGGTCACCGGCATCCGGCTGGTGATTCCGCTATTGGCCCACCGGCTGCGCGAGGTGACGGTGATGCGCGCGGCCATGGTCGGCACCGCGCTCGTCTTTGCGGCCTACCCGCTGGCGCCCAACGCATGGGTGATGGGCGCGCTGGCGGTGCTGCTCGGCGTGTCGCTGGGCAGCGTGCAGCCGATGATCATGACCGTGCTGCACCAGGTGACGCCGCCGGGCCGGCACGGCGAGGCGCTGGCCTTGCGATCGATGGCGATGAACGCCACCAGCACGGTGATGCCGCTGGTCTTCGGCGCCAGCGGCGCGGTGGTGGGTACGGCGGCGCTGTTCTGGGCCGTCGGTGCGGCGCTGGTGGCTGGGTCGCGCATGCCACGGCGCCTGGCACCGGGGGCGCGGGCGTCGAGGGGTGACGGCGAGGCCCCGCCGCCTCGGTGATCAATGCGCCGCGGGGCGCCGGGGCAGAGTGCGGGGCCTTGCGGAAACGGGGTGATCAGAAGCGCACGCGTCCCGGTGCGGGCTCGCTGAGGTCGAGCACCGGGGGTGGCGGCGGGTCCGCCTGCTGCGGTCGTGCCGGCGGCGGCGGCGCCCGCTCCACCATGTTCGCCACCGTGGCCTGCCAGCCGCGGGGCAGCCGCGACTGGCGCGGGTAGCCGGCGGCGTCGAGGTAGGCCGACCAGTCGATGTCTGAAAGCCCCTTCAGGGCCTGCGAGCCCACGGTCAGCAGCGGTACGGTGCGGGTGCCGAACAGCCGTTCGAAGGCCTGGGCGTCTTCTTCGTTCGACACCCGCCGTTCGCTGTAGGGCACGCCGCGGGTGGCCAACAACTGGCGGCCGGTGTCGCAAGGCGCACACTCGGTCGTCGTGTACAGCGTCACCGGGTGGCGTTGGGCGGCTTGGCGCAGTTCGGGCGGCAATGCCACGTCGGGCTCGGTGACCGCGGGGCTGCCCGGCCGCGCCATGTTCGTGATTCGCGTGTTGGGCACGCGCTGGGGCGGCGGCCGGTCGGTGTAGGTGACGGTGCCGTCGGGGTTGACCACCTTGAACAGCGCCTGGGCCGGCGTGCATGCCAGGGCGGCGCACAGGGCCAGCAGGGTCCAGCCCATGGGCACCGTGGTAGGCCGGCCAGCCACGGCCACGCAATTCAGGCCGTGGGGCAAAGGTGAACGACCGTGCCGGCCGTGGAATGGGACGTCGCTGCGCATGTCGTTCTTCCCTTGGGGGCGCCAGTGGGTGGCGCGAAGTGCGAATCTAGCCCCGATCGGCCATGCGCTCAACCCGAAACGGCAACCGGATGGGCATGCGTTCGCTGGTGCCGGCAATCGCACGGGCCACGCTGCGCAGTCCGCGCCACACATCAGGCGGGGGCGGCGTTCGCTTGCACCAGGCCTTGATGGCGCAGCAGCGCGTCCAGCCGCGGCTCGCGCCCGCGAAACAGCTTGAAACTCTCCAGCGCCGGGCGGCTGCCGCCGCTTTCCAGCACTTCACGCCGGAAGCGCTCGCCGGTGTCGGCGTCGAACAGGCCCGCCTCCTCGAACGCCGAGTAGGCATCGGCCGAGAGCACCTCGGCCCAGGCATAGCTGTAGTAGCCCGCCGCGTAGCCGCCATCGAAAAGGTGCGTGAAGCTGTGCGGGTAGCGCATGAAGGGCGCCGGCGCCAGGGGCGAGATCTCGGCGGCCACCTCGAAGGCCAGTGCCGTCTCGCGGCCGGCCTGGCCCGCTTCATGGTGCAGGCGCAGGTCGAACAGGCCGTACTCGCAGTGCCGCAGCATCGCCAGCCCGGTCTGGAAATTGCGCGCCGCGAGCATGCGTTCGAACAGCGCGCGGGGCAGCGGCGCGCCGGTGTCGACGTGCGCCGACATGCGCTGCAGCACCGGCCACTCCCAGCAGAAGTTCTCCATGAACTGGCTGGGCAGCTCGCAGGCGTCCCACTCCACGCCGTTGATGCCCGAGGCCGCCACCTCGTCGACCTGGGTCAGCATGTGGTGCAGGCCGTGGCCGAACTCATGGAACAGCGTGACGAGCTGGTCGTGGGTCAGCAGCGCCGGCCGCCCGCCCACCGGCGAGGCGAAGTTGCACGTGAGGTGGGCGAGGGGCAACTGCAGCGCACCCTCGGGCCGCCGCCAGCGCTGGCGGGCGTTGTCCATCCAGGCGCCGCCTTGTTTGCCCGGCCGCGCGAAGAGGTCCAGGTAGAAGCCGGCCACCGGCTGCGCGCCGCGCAGCACGCGGAAGAAGCGCACGCTGTCATGCCAGACGCTGGCGCGCTCTTCGCGGAAAGACACGCCGAAGAGCCGCTGCACCAGTTCGAACAGCCCGTCCAGCACCCGCGGCAGGGTGAAGTACGGGCGCAGCTCCTCGCTGCCGAAGGCGAAGCGCCGTTCTTTCAGCCGCTCGGCAGCAAACAGGCGGTCCCAGGGCTGCAGCGGGGCCAGGCCGAGTTCGGCCGCCGCGAATTCGTGCATCTCCTTCAACTCGCGCTCGGCGAAGGGGCGGGCGCGCCGGGCCAGGTCGCGCACGAACGCCAGCGCCTCTTCGGGCGAACGGGCCATCTTGGGCACCAGCGACAGGTGGGCGTAGCTGTCGTGGCCGAGCAGTTGCGCCTCCTCCTGGCGCAACGCGACCAGTTCGCGCATCACGGCAGAGTTGTCGAAGCGCGCATCGCCCAGCTCGCTGGCCCGGCGGGCCCAGGCGCCATACAGCTCTTCGCGCAGCGCACGGTCGCGGGCGTGCTCCATCACCGGCAGGTAGCTCGGCAACTGCAGCGTCAGCTTGCAGCCTTCGCGCCCCTCGGTCGCAGCGGCCTCGCGGGCGGCCTGCACCGTGTCGGCGGGCACGCCGCCCAGGCGCGCTTCGGGCACGATCAACGCGTAGGCATCGACCGCGTCGAGCACGTTGTCGCCGAACTGCTTGCTCAGCTGCGCCAGGCGGTCCTGGATCGCCGCGAAGCGCGCGCGGCCGGCCCCGGCCAACTCCGCGCCGCCGAGCACGAAGTCGCGCAGCGCATCGGCCATCACCTTGCGCCGCGCCGGCACCAGCGCCGCGGCCGCCGGGCTGGCGGCCAGGGCCTTGTACTTGGCGTACAGGCGCTGGTCCGAGGCGAGGCGGGTGAAGAACTCGGTCACGCGCGGCAGGTTGGCCGCCTGCGCGGCGCGCAGCTCGGGCGTGTCGGCCACGGCCTGCAGGTGGCACACGTGGCCCCAGACGCGCCGCAGGTGTTCGACCGGCACATCCAGTGCGCGGGCCAGCGCGTCGTAGTCAGCCGCGACGCGCTCGCCGACCGATTCCTCGAGCGCCGCATCGGCGGCGGTCAGCAGGTGGTCGATGGCCAGCGTGACGTGTTCCGGACGCACCGCCGCGAAGTCGGGCAGGTCGTCGGCAGCGAGCAGCGGGTTCATCCAGATCCTCGTGGCGCGGCAGCGCAGCCCGCTCAGCGGGCGGCCTCGGCGGCCTGCAAGGTGTTGACCAGCAGCATCGTGATCGTCATCGGCCCCACGCCGCCAGGCACCGGGCTGATCCAGCCTGCCGGCCCGAGCGCCTCACGGACCGCCGCGAAGTCGACGTCACCGCACAGCTTGCCGGCTTCGTCGTGGTTGGTGCCGACGTCGATGACGATGGTCCCGGGCCTGACCATGTCGGCGGTCACCGTGCGGCGCCGGCCGGCAGCGGCGACGACGATGTCGGCGGATTGAACATGCCGCTTCAGGTCGGCCGTGCGGCTGTGGCAGACGGTGACGGTGGCGTCGGCCTGCAGCAGCAGCAGCGCCATCGGCTTGCCCACCGTGTTGCTGCGCCCGATGACCACCGCGTGCCGGCCGCGCAGCGGCACGCCGGTGCTCTCGATCATCTTCATGCAGCCCCAGGGTGTGGCAGGCCGCAGGCCCGGCAGGCCGCTCATCAGCTCACCGGCCGAGCGGACCGAGAAGCCGTCGACGTCCTTGCGCGCATCGATCGCCTCGATGACGCGGTGCGGGTCGATATGCCTGGGCACGGGCATCTGCACGAGGATGCCGTGGATGGAAGGGTCGGCGTTCAGCGCGGCGATGCGCTCCAGCAGTGCGGCTTCGCCGAGCGCCGCGTCGTACTTTTCCAGCACCGAGTGGATGCCATGGTCGGCGCAGGCCTTGACCTTGTTGCGCACGTAGACGGCGCTGGCCGGGTCGTCGCCCACCAGGATGACGGCCAGGCCCGGGCGGCGGCCGGCCGCGGCGAGCGCGCCTGCGCGCACCGACACCTCTGCACGGATCTGCTGGGCCAGGGCCTTGCCGTCGATGATCTGTGCGGGCATGCGGTCTCCGGTCGGGATGCCGACGCCGCTGTGCGGCCGGCAAATGCGCGAGGCCGCATCGCTGCGGCCTCGGCGTGACTGTGCGGTGGCGGGGGAAGCCCTGCCGGCGGCCGCGCTCAGGCCTTGGTCTGCGCCCCCAGCGCGATCTTCAGCAGGTCGGCCACGGTGTTGGCGTTCAGCTTTTCCATGATGTTGGCGCGGTGCGCCTCCACCGTCTTGATGCTGATGCCCAGGTCGTCGGCGATCTGCTTGTTCAGGCGGCCAGCGACGATGCGTTCCAGCACCTGCGCCTCGCGGGTGGTCAGGCGCGACAGCAGCGCGTCGCGGCTGGCCTGCTC
>JAEUPC010000212.1 GCA_016789865.1 Rubrivivax sp. | reverse complement strand
AACGCGTTGTCGGCCAGCGAGCTGAAGAACTGCGCCGACATGATGGTGGAGAAGCCTTTTTTCATCCTGCGGCGCTCGCGAACGGGGTGGCCTCTCCTTGGGGGCGGCGGGTTATAGCACGCAGGTTTGCGCTGTCAGAATCGAGGCGCACCACCTCGCTGCGAGGTCGACCCCGGGGTTCGCGGGCAAACCCGCCCCGTGCCTGAAGGGGTCGGCTGCGCTCCTCACCACCTTTGCCACGGCCGGGCATGCCGCGCCCCATCGAAGCCCTCGTCCACCGCGCCGCGCTGGCTCACAACCTCGCACGCGCGCGCACCGCTGCGCCCGAGGCGCGGCTGTGGGCGGTGGTCAAGGCCAACGCCTACGGGCACGGCATCGAGCGCGCGTACGCCGGGCTCATGGGGGCCGACGGCTTTGCGCTGCTCGACCTGGCCGAGGCCGAACGCATGCGCGCGCTCGGCTGGCGCGGGCCGGTGCTGCTGCTGGAAGGTGTGTTCGAGCCGCGCGATCTGGAACTGTGCTCGCGCCTGGCGCTTTGGCACACGGTGCACTGCGCCGAGCAGATCGACTGGCTGGCCGCGCACAAGACCCATGCGCCGCACCACGTGTTCCTGAAGATGAACAGCGGCATGAACCGCCTGGGCTTGCGCCCCGAGCGCTACCGGGCCGCTTGGGCGCGGCTTCACGCGTTGCCGCAGGTGGGCGAGATCGGACTGATGACCCACTTCTCCGACGCCGATGGCGAGCGCGGCATCGCGCACCAGGTGCGTGTCTTCGAGGAGGCCACGCGCGATCTGCCCGGCGAGCGCAGCGTCGCCAACAGCGCGACCATCCTGCGCCACCACGGCGGCGCTGGCGTGGCGGCGGCCGGCGAAGGCGGCCCCCGCCTGGCCAGCGACTGGGTGCGTGCCGGCATCCTGAGCTACGGCAGCGCACCCGACTTCCCCGAGCACAGCGCGACCGGCTGGCAACTTCAGCCGGCGATGACCCTGCGCACACGCCTGATCGCCACGCGGTCGCTGCAGCCGGGCGACACGGTCGGCTATGGCAGCCGCTTCACGGCCGATCGCGCCATGCGCATCGGCATCGCCGCCTGCGGTTATGCCGACGGCTACCCGCGCCACGCCGGCACCGGCACGCCGGTGCTGGTGGATGGCGTGCGCACGGGCACCGTGGGCCGCGTGTCGATGGACATGCTGGCAGTGGACCTGACGCCGGTGCCGGCGGCCGGCATCGGCAGCGAGGTCACGCTGTGGGGCCGCGGCCCGCGCGAAACCATCCTTTCGATCGATGAGGTCGCGCACGCCGCCGCTACCATCGGCTACGAACTCATGTGCGCCCTGGCCGCACGCGTCACGGTGCGCGCGGTCGAGTGAGAGCCTGTGCTGCCGGCCCTGCCGCTGCAGGCGGCCGGGCCGTCAATCCGGAGGAGTCAGCTGCATGGAACGAGGCCTTCTTGCCACCCTCATCCTCGGCCTGCTGGTCGGGGCCATCGCACGTTTCGTCGTGCCCGGTGAGCAGAAGTTGGGCTGGATCATGACCTGCCTGCTGGGCGTTGCCGGCTCGTTCGGTGCCGGCCTGATCGGCCAGATGGTGGGCTTCTACAAGATGGGCGAAGGCGCCGGCTGGATCGCCTCGATCGCCGGCGCCGTGGTGCTGCTGCTCGTGGTGGGCAAGCTCAAGGGCGGCGGTTCCGGCGGCTCGGCGTCGGGCTGAACCCGGCGCAGGGCGCGGCAAGCATGCCCTGACCACCCGAGCGCCGGCTGCTGCCGCAGCGCGCCCGCTCGTCAGAGCGCGCGCGTCCCGTGCCCTTCGCTGCCCGTGGCAGCCCCGGGGCTGAGCACAATGCCGTGCATGCCCGCCGCCAAAGCCGCCAAGACCGTCTACACCTGCCGCGCCTGCGGCGGCGACAGCCCCAAGTGGCTGGGCAAGTGCCCACATTGCAGCGAGTGGAACACCCTGGAAGAGACGCTGGCCGAGGCGCCGCAGCGCCACCGCTTCCAGTCGCTGGCCGTGGGCGGCGCGCCGCAGGCCGTGGCGACGCTGGCCGACATCGAGGCGGCCGCGGTCGATCGCACCAGCACCGGCCAGGAAGAACTCGACCGCGTGCTCGGCGGCGGCCTGGTGGCCGGGGGCGTGGTGCTCATCGGCGGTGACCCCGGCATCGGCAAGAGCACGCTGCTGCTGCAGGCGCTGGACGCGATGTCGGCGCACATGCCGGTGCTCTACGTCACCGGCGAAGAGAGCGGCGCGCAGGTGGCGCTGCGTGCGCGGCGGCTCGGGCTGACGGGCGCCCGGGTGCGCGTGCTGGCCGAGATTCACCTCGAGAAGATCCTCGCCGCCATCGAACGCGAGCGGCCGGCGCTGGCGGTGATCGACTCGATCCAGACGCTGTACTCCAGCGAGCTCACGTCGGCCCCCGGCTCGGTGGCGCAGGTGCGCGAATGTGCCGCCCAGCTCACACGCGTGGCTAAGTCGGGGGCCCCTCAGGGGATGCGCGGCACCGGCATCGTGCTTGTCGGCCATGTCACCAAGGAAGGGGCGCTGGCCGGTCCGCGCGTGCTGGAGCACATGGTGGACACGGTGCTGTACTTCGAAGGCGACACGCATTCGAGTTTCCGCCTCGTGCGCGCCATCAAGAACCGCTTCGGTGCGGTGAACGAGATCGGCGTGTTCGCGATGACCGAGCGCGGCCTGAAGGGTGTGGCCAACCCGAGCGCGATCTTCCTCTCGACACACGGCGAGCCGGTGCCCGGCTCCTGCGTGCTGGTCACGCTGGAAGGCACGCGGCCACTGCTGGTGGAGATCCAGGCGCTGGTCGACAGCGGCGGGCCGAGCCCGCGCCGGCTCTCGGTGGGCCTCGATCGGGATCGCCTTGCGATGCTGCTTGCCGTGCTGCACCGGCACGCCGGCGTCAGCTGCATGGACCAGGACGTGTTCGTCAACGCGGTGGGCGGTGTGCGCATCGGCGAGCCGGCGGCCGACCTGGCGGTGCTGCTGGCCATCCAGGGCAGCCTGCGCGGCCGCGCGCTGCCGCGTGGCTTCATCGCCTTCGGCGAGGTGGGTCTGGCCGGCGAAGTGCGCCCGGCGCCGCGCGGGCAGGAGCGGCTGCGCGAGGCGGCCAAGCTCGGCTTCAGCGTGGCGGTGGTGCCCAAGGCCAACGCGCCGAAGAAGGCGATCGAAGGTCTGGAAGTGCACGCGGTGGAGCGCATCGAGCAGGCCATCGACGCGGTGCGGGCGTTGGCCTGAACGGCGGCTGGCAGCGGCGGACTGACCGGCCCTTGTCATCTCCGCACCCCGACCCCACGTTGCAGCCCAGCCGCGCGGAACGCCCGCATCGCGCGGCGTGTCCAAGCGATCACTGCTTGCCTTCGAAAGGAACCCGAGCCATGTGGAAGCGCCTTTCCGTCCTGTGGACCGTCGTGCGAGGCGACGCCAGGCTGTTGTGGCGGGCGTTGCGCCATCCGCAGGCGCCGGGCTGGCTGAAGCTGGGCACGCTGGCCATGGTGGCCTACGTGCTGTGGCCGATGGACCTCATTGCGGAGTTCGTGCCCGTGCTCGGCGTGATGGACGACGTGGTGCTGGTCCCGCTGGCCATGCGCTTCCTGCTCGACCGGCTGCCGGCCGGGCTGCGCGCGGAGATCTCGCGCCCCGCGGCCTGAGCGCTGCCGCCGCCCGTGGCACGCGCGCCGGCCTACCCCCGGCTCGCGAAGCGCCGCTCCTTCCAGGTCTGCCCGAGGCCGTGGCGCACGCGCCGCAACTCGTTGCCGAGCCGCCAGGCGAAGCACGGCAGGCGCCGCCACCAGGCGAACTTCCGGTTGGGCCCGATGACGATGGTGGTCTCGATCCGGTCATCGTGGTCGCAAGGCGTGGGCGTCACCAGGCGGAAGCGGATGCCCAGGCGCCAGCCCTGGTCGAAGGCGTGGTCGTAGGGCAGGCTCATCGGCAGCAGCCGGTCCACGTAGGCCTGCGCCGCCGCGCGGTTGACCAGGTAGGCACTGGCACCGGTGCAGCGCGTGAGCATCACGTTCAGCTGGTGCTGCGGCGTGATGGGCAGGTAGGGCTGCGGCGTCCCCGAGTGCACCGCCGAGAGCTTGGCCACGTCCCAGCGGCCGCGGTGTGCCACCAGCGCTTCCAGCACGGCCGGCAGCGCGGGCTTGAGCAGCACGTCGTCCTCGAGGACCAGCGCGAACTCGAATCGGCTCGCCAGCAGCGCGCGCATGACCTGCACGTGCGACAGATAACATCCCAGCTCACCCGGCGACGGCGTCATGCCGTGCTTGCGCCGGTAGGCCGGCTCGTCGAGCGCGGCGCGTTGCTCGGGCGTGAGGGCGCGCGCGTCGACGGCGGCCAGGCGCGTCCACGGTATCCCCAGGCCTTGCAATTGCGCCGAGATGCGCGCCAGCCTCTGGGTGGCGCGGTCGAGGTTGATGACCCAGGTGTGCAGGTTGTGAAGTCGATGATCCACGGCGCCATTCTGTGCCCGCACCCGCGGCCGCCCCGGCGGGGCAATCCATGATCGGCGGCACGCGCCTGCCCGCCGGCGCGGCGCTCGGCTGGGGGCTGGCGCTGCTGGCGTTGGTCGCGGGTTATGTCGGCTACGGCTGGCAGGGCCTGGCGCTGACGCTGACCGTCATCGCCTTCTGGCTGCTGCTGCAGTTCAGCCGCTCGCTGCGCGTGCTGCGCGACGCCGCCGGCCGGCCGGTGGGCAGCGTGGACAACGTGGTGATGCTGCAGGCGAAGCTGCATGCCGGCATGCGGCTGCCGCAGGTGCTGCGGCTCACCCGCAGCCTCGGCACGCCGCTGGCACCCGAGCCCGACGAGACCTGGGCCTGGGCCGACGAGGCGGGTGACCGCGTCGAGCTGGTCTTTGTTGGCGGGCGGCTGGCGCACTGGAGCCTGCACCGCGTCACGCCGGCCGGCATGTCGCAGGCCCACCTGCCGCCGGCAGCGCCCTCCGGCCCGGGGGTCGCCACCTAGAATGCCGGCCCACCCGACCCGGGCCACCCCGGGCCACCCCGGGGCGCAGGCCGACCACATCGACAACGGTTCGCTGCACTGCCCCCTCGGCCCCCGACATTCCATCCCCTTCCCCGAAGGAGCCCCCCATGTCCATGTCCGACCGCGACGGCAAGATCTGGATGGACGGCCGCCTCGTCGACTGGCGCGACGCCAAGATCCACGTGCTCACGCACACGCTGCACTACGGCTGCGGCGCCTTCGAGGGCGTGCGTGCATACAAGACGGCCAGCGGCAAGACAGCCATCTTTCGGCTGCGCGAGCACACCGAGCGCCTGTTCAACAGCGCGAAGATCCTTCGCATGAAGATCCCCTTCACGCCGCAACAGGTGATGGAGGCGCAATGCGAAGTCGTGCGCGCCAACAAGCTCGACAGCTGCTACCTGCGGCCGCTGACGTGGATCGGCGACCAGAAGCTGGGCGTCAGCCCCCGGGGCAACACCATCCACCTGATGATCGCCGCCTGGGCCTGGGGCGCCTACCTCGGCGAAGAGGGCTTGAAGCGCGGCATCCGCGTCAAGATCAGCAGCTACACGCGCCACCACGTCAACATCACGATGACGCAGGCCAAGGCGGTGAGCAACTACACCAACAGCATCCTGGCCAACATGGAGGCCACGGATGAGGGCTACGACGAGGCGATGCTGTTGGACGCCTCGGGCTTCGTCAGCGAAGGGGCCGGCGAGAACCTGTTCATCATCAAGAACGGCACCGTCTATACGCCCGACCTCAGTGCCGGCGCGCTCAACGGCATCACGCGCAACACCGTCTTCGCGATCTGCAAGGACCTGGGGCTGCCGCTGGTGGAGAAGCGCATCACGCGCGACGAGGTCTACATCTGCGACGAGGCCTTCTTTACCGGCACCGCGGCCGAGGTGACGCCGATCCGCGAGCTCGACCGCATCGAACTGGGCGCCGGCAGCCGCGGGCCCATCACCGAGAAGATCCAGAGCGCCTTCTTCGACATCGTCAACGGCCGCAACCCGAAGTACGCCGAGTGGCTGACCGCTGTTTGACCGCCGTTCGACCGCCCGTTCGACTGCCGTTCGACCACCGTCTGACCTGCCGCCCGGTCCTCGCCTTCACTCCCGCCTGACTGCCGCGATGAGCACTCCGTCTTCCGCCAACCCCTCCCAGGCCCTGGTCGACCTGGCCGCGGCCGACCTGATGGGCCCGGGGGTCACGTTCTGCCCGAACCCCAGGATGGCCTTGTGGAGCAACCACCCCAAGGTGTTCATCGACGTCGCGAAGACCGGCGAAGGTCGCTGCCCCTATTGCGGCAACGTGTACCGGTTGCGGGCCGCAGAGACGGTGGGCGCGGCGCACTGAGCGTGCGTCGGCGGCGGCGTCGCCGTGGCCCGGTGCGGCGCACCGCCGGTGCAGCGGCTCGGGCCTAGAACAAGAGCGCCCACACCGCCACGACGCCCAGCGCCACGCCCATCGCCACGAGGTACACGAAAGCGATCAGCGCAGCGCGCATCAGGCGCGGCCACCAGCGCCCGCCGTAGACGCGCCTGAACGCGCGCATCGTGTACACCGGCGTGGCGAGGAACGCCAGCCCGCTCAGCCAGGGCTGGTTCAGCAGCGTCAGCGCGAAGGCGATGAACCAGAACGCGTGCAGGTGCAGCGCCGCCACCAGGTGCTCGGTGTAGCGCAGCCGCCGGTTGAAGTAGGCCCCTTTTAGCAGCAGCGCGAACAGCGGCAGCAGCACGAACATCGCCGCGCCGACGTTGGCCAGGAAGCGCTGCCCGAGTTCCACCGCCTCGCGCTGCAGCGCCGCCGGGTCGACGTTCAGGCGCCGCTCCAGCCGCGTGCAGATGCGCGGGGGCAGGTTCTCGCAGTAGAAGCGCCCGTCCTTCAGGCCGGCGCGCGCGAAACCCATGTCGATGGCGACGACCTCCAGCTTGTCGCCAGGATCGATCTTGACGGCCAGCTCGGAGCCCGTGTGCAAGTCGACCATCCACCGCATCAGCAGCAACACGATGACGCTGATCGTCAGGTACAGCCGCAACGGCAGCACGTAGTGCTTGCGCCGGCCGGCCAGGTAGCGCGCCGTCAGTTCGCCTGGGCGCAGCAGCAGCAACGCCAGCGTGCGCCACAGTGCCCCTTCGGTGGAGAGGTAGGCGCCGCCGAACTGCTGCACGAATTCGCCCATGGTCGGCGGCTTGGGGTTCGTTTCCTGCCCGCAGGTGCTGCAGAACCGCGGCCGGGGCTCGGGCAGCGCCGCGTCGCAGTTCAGGCAGCGCAGCGAGGGCGGCGATTCGGCGGCGGCGGGCGCGGCGGACATGGCCCGCGACGGTAGCAGCACCGGCACGCCGCGGCCGCGACGGCTCGCGGCTGCGCCTGTCCTCGCCCGCTTCCCTCATGCGCTTCGCACACCTGCGTCGCGCACCTGCCTTCTGTCGACAGCAGACGCCCCGCGCCGCTCCTTCGGCGATCGGACGTGCAGCGCCGCCTCGGTCAGGGGCAGGGCGCTTCGGCCGTCGTCCCGCTCACCGGCTGCAGCCCTTGCGGGCCGGCCAGCGTGAGGCCGAGCGAGTCGACCAGCGTCACCTCCACGCCGCCGCCGGTGCGTCGCACGGCCAGCGAGGCCAGGCGCACGCGGCTGCCGCCTTCGATGGCGGTGCCGTAATAGCGCGGCACTTGCAGGCCCACCTGGCCGAAGCTGCCGATGAACACGACGCCGGCGCAGCGCAGCCTCAGCTCGGCCTGCTGGCCGTCCAGCGCCAGCAGCGTGCGGCTGGCCGGCGTTGCTTCGGCGAAGAAGCGGGCGTCGGCGGCGGGCAGCGGCGCCGCCCCCGCCGACGGCCGCGCACAGCCCAGCAGGTCGGCGAATTCGGCCTCGCACACCGGCACTTCGCGCGCGGCGTAGGCCGCCAGGGCATCCTGCTCGGCACCGGTGCCGGTGCCGCCCAGCCCCGGGCCGCAGCCGGCGAGCACGGCGCACACGGCGAAAAGCGCGCAGATGGCCCACCCGGCCTGCGCCGCCCACCGCGCCCTCGGTGCGCCCTCGGTGAGCCCCTCGGTGAGGCAGGCGCCGCGAGGCCGTGCGTCCGGGCTGGAGCGATGGGGCTCGCCGTGCAGTGGAGTGGCGTTCATTCCTGGGGCTCGCTGTAGAAATAGATGCCGAAGCGCGCGCGCTGGCGGCGCTGGGGGGCGGGCAGTGCCTGGTCGGCGTCGAAGCGTTCGTGCGCGGCGGCCATCACCTCGCGCATCGCCGTCTTCCACGCCGCCACGCCGACCTGCTGCAGCAGGTGCGCCGACGCCTCGGTGATCTCGTCGACGAACACCGCCTGCTCGAGGAAGTTGGCCTCGCCGCGCAGGTTGGCCACTGCCGCCGCGGCGTGGTCGTGCACGTTGGCGGCGAAGAGCGCCGCCATTTCGTCGCCTGCGCGCCGGGGCGCAAAGCCTTCGGCGAGCAGCCGCACGCCCTCGGGCGCCACTTCGGCCACGCCCAGGCGCACCAGTTCGTCCAGCACGGCGCGCGGCCTCACGTCGCGGCTGACGCCGTGCACGAGACCGTCGAAGCTGTCCGCGTCGTCGGCCCCGCGCGGCAGCACGCGCGGGTGGCCCGCGCGCGTGAGGAAGCGCCGCTGCTGCATCCAGCGGCCCACCACTTCGGCGGCCAGGCTGGGTGCGGGCGGTGGCGCGGCGGGCACGCCGCCGCGGCGACGGCTGGCGGCCGCCTCGTCATCCGCGGCCTGCAGCAGCGTGCGCACATCGCGCCGGTGCACGCCCGAAAGCAGCGTCAGCGCGCTCGCGGTGGCCACCATGCTGCGGCGGCCGAGTTCGCGCTGCGCCTCTTCGAGGAACACGCGCTTCAACGCTGCCGCCAGCGCCCCGTAGTTCACGCCGTGATGCAGCAGCAGCCGCACCAGCGGGCGCAGTGCGTGCAGCACGCGGTCGAGCACGGTGGCAGTGACCGGCTGCGCCTGCGTCTTCAGCAAGCCCGCCTCCAGGCGCGAGGGCGCCGGTTACATGGCGATCGTTGACAGGCGGGGCGCATGTGGGATATTTTCCCACATCAGTCGGACGATCGACAAGCCCCACCACCGGCGGCACCCGGCTCCCACGGAGGCCACGCATGTTCCCTTCCCCGATGTCCCCGCGCGGGCGCATGTTCCTCTCCGCTGCGCTGGCCTTCGCGCTGCTGGCCGGGTGCGGCGGCGGCAGCAGCGGCGGCGATGCCGGCGGCAACCCCGACCGCGGCACGGCCGCGTTGAAGGTCAGCCAGCCCGGTGAGCTGACCGCCTACGTGCAGCGCGTGCTGCGCGCGCGTGCCGCGGCACGGCAGTCGGGCGCACCGCTGCCCGGGGGCGCGGTGGGTGCCCCCTCGGTCGTGCCGGTGCCGGCCGCGGGAGCCGCGCCCACCACCGCGAGCACGGCGTTCTCGCGCTCGCTGACCCAGGAGCGCGACGTCGACGAGCCCGACCTCGTGAAGACAGCCGATGGCACGACGCTGGTCCACCTCGACGCGCACGATGCCGCCGGACCGCTGCTGCGCGTCACGGCGCGCGCCGCGGGCGGCACGCTCACCGAGCGCGCCGCCGTCGCGGTCACTCGGGGCGACGCGGCGTTCATCTCGCCGCGCGGTCTGGTGCTCGCGCCCGGTGGCCAGGCGCTCGCCGTGGCCAGCGACGGCTGGAGCGAGCTTGTCGGCAACCCCTGCGTGGACCTGTGCCCGCTGGCGCTGCTGCCGGGGCCGATCTGGCTGCGCGGCCTCGTCGCGGTCGAGCGCTTCGACGTCGCCGACCCCGCCCGGCCCGCGGCCGGCGCCAGGCTGCAGTTCGACGGTCGCCTCGTCGATGCGCGACAGGTCGGCGCCTTCCTGGTCCTCGTCAGCGAGTACCAGCCGCGCTTTGCTGCCGACCAGTTGCCGGCCGCCGCCACAGCGGCCGAGGTCGAAGCGGCCATCGCGGCCACTCGCGGCACCGATGCACTGCCGCGATTGCGCGGCCCCGGCGGCGGCGCCACCGCGTTAATGGCCGAGACCGACTGCTGGGTGCAGCCGGCCAACGCGTCGCACGCGCTGTCGATCACCACGCTCACCGTGGTGGACCTGCGCGCCGCCGACCTCGCGCCGGCGAGCCGCTGCTTCATCGGCGGCACCGAGGCGATGTACATGACCCCGCAGTCTCTGTACCTGGCCAGCACACGCTGGGCCTACAGCGTGGATGCGGCCAGCGGCAATGCGCTGCGCTATCCGGACACCATGCGCACCGACCTGCACAAGTTCGCACTCGGCGCCGACGGCCGCATCGACTACCGCGCCAGCGGCGAGATCGAAGGCCACCTCGGCTGGGACGCGCAGCGCAAGTCGTACCGGCTGAGCGAGCACGGCGGCATGCTGCGGGCGCTGAGCTTCACCGGCCCGATCGGCTGGTTCACGCTGGCCGACGCGGCCGCCACGCCGCCGTCGCCGGCCACGCTGACCGTGCTGCGCGACAACGCCGCCGGCCGGCTGGAGACGCAGGCCCGGCTGCCCAACGCCCGCCGCCCCGAGGCGCTGGGCAAGCCCGGCGAGCAGATCCACGGCGTGCGCTTTGCGGGCACACGCGGCTACGTGGTGACCTTCCGCCAGGTCGACCCGCTGTACGTGCTGGACCTGGCCGATGCAGCCGACCCGCGCATCGCCGGCGTGCTGGAAGCGCCGGGCTTCTCCGACCACCTCGTGCCGCTGTCCGATCGCTGGCTGCTGGGCGTGGGCAAGGACGCCGACGCTGCCAGTGGCCGCACCCGCGGCGTGAAGATCTCGCTGTTCGATGTGACGGACGCCGCACGCCCGCGCGAAGCCGCCAGCCGGGTGTTCGGCGACGCCGGCAGCACCAGCGGCCTGGATGCCTCGCGTCAGGGGCTGGCGATGCTGGCGCAGGGGCCGGTGATGCGCCTGTCGACGCCGCTGTTCCTCTTCGACGCCAGCTTCACCAACCCGCGCGACGGGCTGCAGCGGCTGGAGGTGGACCTGGCCGCCGGCACGCTGAACGCGAAGCCGCTGCTGCCGCCGGCAGACGCAGCGGCGACGGCAGGCAACCTGTCGCAGCAGCGCAGTGTGTTCGCCGGCGGCCAGGTCGTCTGGCTGCGCGCCGGGCGCTTGAGCAGCTTCGGTTGGTAGGGCCGGCAGGCGGGCACGCCGGGGCCCCGCGGCGCGGAGGTCGCGGGCGCGGGCAGCGGCCGCGCCGCCCAACCGGTGGCCCTAGAGCGGTGCTGCCGTCCTCGCGCCCACCGCCGCCATGAAGTCGGCCAGCAGCGCCGCGTCGAGCCGGCCGTCGCGGCGCACGCCGCTGCACAGGTCGACGCCGTGCGGCGCCACGCGCTGCACGGCCTCGGTCACGTTGCCGGCGCGCAGGCCACCGGCCAGCCACAGCGGCAGCGGGTGCGCCGCTTGGCAAATGCGCGCGCTCAGCGCCCAGTCGTGGGTGCGGCCGGTGCCGCCAAGCTCCTTCACCGCCAGTGTCGGGTTGCCTGAGTCGAGCAGCAGCGCATCCACCCATGGCGCGGCCGCCGCCGCTTCGGCCAGCGCGTGTTCGCCCGCCACATGGATCACCTGCACGATCTCGATGCCGGGGCACAGCCCGCGCAGCGCTTGCAGTTCGCCGGCCGGCACATGGTCGACCAGCTGCAGCGTGGTGGTGCCCACCTGCCGGTGTTGCGCGGCGATCTCGGCCGCCCGCGTGCGCGCGGTGAGCAAGAAGGTGCGCACCGGCGTGCCGCACCGCCCGGCGGCCACGGCCGCGGCCACTTCCGCGGCGGTGTCGTCGGTGATGACGCCCGGGCCGCTGGGCATCGCCGAGACCAGGCCCAGCGCCGAGGCACCGGCCGAGATGGCCAGCCGTGCCTCGTCGACACCGGCAATGCAGCAGATCTTGACGGCTACGGGCATGCGTCGCGCTTGAATTGGCCGCGCCGCGCCACCACCGGTGCGGGCGCCCCGACGGCAGTCAGGTCAGTCAGTTGCTGCCAGGCTGCGGGTTCTGCACGGGCGGCGTGCCCGCGCCCGGTACGCCGATCTTGCGCGCCGTGGCGTCCACGGCCGCGCCGGCGCGCCGGGCACCGTGCTCCACGGCGCTGGTGGCTCGGCGCACACCGCTGGCCACCGACTCCTGCACGCGCGCCGCGCCCTGGGCGGTTGCCGAAACCGCCCGCTGCACGCCGCTGGCGGTGGTCGACGCGGCGCGCTGAATGCCGCCGGCCGCCGCCGAGGCGCCGCGTTGCACGCCTTGGGCGGTGGCCTGGCCGGCCCGCTCGACGGCCCGGCCCGCACCGCTGCCTGTGCCGGAGCCCGTCGCGGCGGGAGCCGAAGCGGGGGCGGCCAGCACGGGGGCCGCGAGCAGGCCTGCCAGCAGCAGCACGGCGCAAGCGGTTCGGCTTCGGAGATGGGCATCTGAACGCATGGCGGGCATTCTGCCGCCGCCCTCGGGGCACAGGTGTTTCAACGCCCGGGGCTCGACGCGCCAGGTGACTCTCCGACCGGAGCGCCCGGCGCCGCGCCGGCTTCGGGGGCGACGACTTCCAGGATGACCGGGCCATCGCTCCTTGCGCTGTCGCACGCCTGGTCGGATATGTCGATGGCGGCCCGCACCGCGGCGGCGGCGGCTTCGGCCGCCGCCGTGTCGGCAGCGTGAACCCACGCCAGCGGCGCCCCGGCGACGACCTGCAGCCCGGGCCAGGCCACGCCCGTCAACCCGACCCGCGGGTCGATGCGCTCACCGGCCTGGCGCCGCCCGCCACCCAGCGCCACGATCGCGTAGCCCAGCGCGCGCACGTCGACGCGCCGCACCCAGCCGCCCTGCGGCGCCGGCACCTCGCGCTGCACGGGTGCCTGCGCCCAGGCGAACTTCGGGTCGAGCACATCGCGCGGCCCGCCGAGGCCGGCCACCATGCGCGCGAAGCGCTCGGCCGCGCCGCCGCCGGCCAGCGCCGCCTCCGCCGCACGCCGTGCCGCCCCGGCGTCGGTGGTGACCCCGCCCAGCTGCAGCAAATGGGCGGCCAGCGCGAGCGTCAGTTCGAGAAGCCGCGGCTCACGCGCGCCGCCATCACGGCCGACGAGAAAGTCCACCGCCTCGCGCACTTCCAGCGCGTTGCCCGCCGCGCGACCGAGCACGCGGCCCATGTCGGTGACGATCGCGCGCGCCGGCAGCCCGGCGCCGCCGGCCACGTCGACGAGGCTGCGCGCCAACGCCCGCGCCGCCGGCAGCGTGGCCATCAGCGCGCCGCTGCCCGCCTTCACGTCGAGCACCAGGGACGACAGCCCCGCGGCGAGCTTCTTCGACAGGATGCTCGCGGTGATCAGCGGCACGCTCTCCACCGTGGCCGTGACGTCGCGGATGGCGTAGAGCCGCCGGTCGGCCGGTGCCAGCGCGTCGGAGGCGCCGACGATCGCGCAGCCCGCCTCGCGCAGTGTGCGCACGAAGGTCTCGCGCGGCGGGTTCACGGTGTAGCCGGCCAGCGCCTCCAGCTTGTCGAGCGTGCCCCCGGTGTGCCCGAGGCCGCGCCCGCTGACCATCGGCACGATGACGCCGGCCGCCGCGCCGGCTTCGGCCACGATGGGCGCCAGCATCAGGCTCACCTTGTCGCCCACCCCGCCGGTGCTGTGCTTGTCGAGCACGGGGCCGTCGAAGCCCTCGCCGCGCCAGTCGAGCACGTGGCCCGAGTGCGTCATCGCGCGGGTCAGCGCCACCGTCTCGGCGGCTTGCATGCCGCGGCAGCACACGGCCATCGCCAGCGCCGCGGCCTGCCCTTCGCTCCACGCGCCGCTCACCAGCCCGGCGACGAACGCGTCGATCTGCGCGGTGGTCAGCGCCTGCCCGTCGCGCTTGGCGGCGATGATCGGCTGCGCCAGCAACGGGGTTGTTGTCATCGCGCGGGCCTGCCGGTACTTGCGGGGCCGAAGCCCATCAGTTCTGCCGCGTCACCCGCGCCGCCGGGCCGGGGGCCAGACCCGGGTGCGCCTTCACGAACTGCTCGAACGCATCGATGTCCATCATGCCGGTGCGCACCTCCTTGCCCTGGCGCAGCACGCTGAAGTTGTCGCCGCCACCGGCCAGGAAGCTGTTGACGGTGACGCGCACGCCGGCCTCGGGCGCAACGGGCGCGCCGTTGAGCACCATGCTGCCGGCCACGATGCGCTGCCCCGGCGGCTTGCTCGCGTCCCAGGTGTAGGTGAAGCCGCGCGAGACCTGCAGCACGCGGCCGGCGGCGGTGGGCTGGTTCAGCCATTGCTGCTCCAGCAGCTGCGCGAGCTGCGCGCCGCTGAGCGTCATCGTCACCAGGTTGTTGTAGAACGGCTGCACGGCGAACAGGTCCTCGTAGCGCACCTGCAGGTCGTCGCCGGGCCTGGTGCCGAGGTCGGTGCGGATGCCGCCCGGGTTCATGAGGGCCACCTGCGCGCCGAACTCGCGCGCGGTGGCGGCCAGTTGCGCATCGGCGATCACCTGCCCAAGCGGGCTTTCGCCGCTGGGCGCCGGCGCGCGCAGCAGCGGCGCGCCGATGCGCCCCACCACGCGCTTGGCCAGCGGCGCCACCAGCCGCTCGTAGGTCTCGATGAGCGCCGTCTGCCGCGGGTCCTTGGCGAACGTGGTGCGCACGATCAGGTTGTCGGCCTTGGCGCTCGTCACGTCGCCGGTCTTGGGGTCGAGCACGAGATCGATCTCGCTGACCACGGTGCCGAACTTGTCGGCGCTGGTGACCAGCCGCCCGTCGATGCGGCAGTTGTAGGCGCGGTGCGTGTGGCCGCTGATGACCACGTCCACCGCCTTGTCCAGCTTGTTCACGATGTTCACGATCGGGCCGCTGATGCCCGGGCACTCGTTGTAGTCGCCGGCCGGCACGCCGCCCTCGTGGATGAGCAGCACGATGGCTTCGATGCCCTGCTTTCGCAGCTCAGGCACGAGCGCGTTGACGGTCTCGGCCTCGTCGCGGAAGGTCAGGCCGCGCACACCGTCGGGCACCACGATGGTCGGCGTGTCCTTCAGCGTCAGGCCGATGAAGGCCACCGGAATGCCCTGGAAGCGCTTGACGTGATAGGCCGGCAGCAGCGTCTGCCCGGTGGCGCTGACCACGGTGCTGGCGGCCAGGTACCTGAAGCCCGCGCCCTTGAATGGCTGCGGCCCCTTGCACGCCTCACCCGTGGTGGCGCCTGCGGTCTGCGCGCAGCCGCCGCGCTGCATGCGCACGAGTTCGTCGGCGCCCTTGTCGAACTCGTGGTTGCCCACCGCGCTGGCTTCCAGGCCCATCAAGCTGAGCGACTCGATCGTCGGCTCGTCGCGGAACAGCGCCGAGAGCAGCGGCGTGGCGCCGATCAGGTCGCCGGCGGCAACGAAGATGTGGTTCGGATTCTTCGCGCGCAGCTGCGCGATGGCGGTGGCCAGGTGCTCGCTGCCGCCGGCAGGCACGGCCACCGTCTTCGCCGGGTCGGCCGGGTCCTTGATGCGGATGCCGCTGGCGCTAGGCTTCAGGTTGCCGTGGAAGTCGTTGATGGCCAGCACCCTCACGGCCACCGGTCCGGTGGCCCGCGGCGGCTCGGTGGCGCAGCCGGCGAGCAATGCCGCGACCGTCGAAGCGGCGGCCGCAAAGGCGCGCAGGCCCGGGAAGAGGGGTTGTGCTGGGGTCATGGTCACCTCGTCAAGTCGCAAGGATCATCTCGGCGCCCGCGGCATGGCGGTGGCAGGTGCGGGCGCAGCGCAGCCATGAGAGGCAGCCGCTGATGCGGTCATTGATGCAGCCACTGAAGCAACTCACGGACGCGGCCACGGATGCAGACACCAGTGCCCCGCGCCTCGGCCCGGTCAATACGTGGCCGTTGCCGCACCGGCGGCAGGCCCGCCGCCGAGCAGCACGGCCTCGATGTCGTTCAGCAGGCCGCTGGCCCCAATGCGAAAGCGCGCCGGCGCGACCGCCTGCGGCCCGAGCACCTCGGCCACCAGCGCCAGGTACACCGCCGCATCGGCCACCGTGCGGATGCCGCCGGCCGGCTTGAAGCCCACGCGCTCGCGCGCGCGCGCATCGGCGGCAATCGCCTGCAGCAGCAGCCGCGCCGCATGGGGTGTTGCGTTCACCGCCACCTTGCCGGTGCTCGTCTTCAGAAAGTCGGCACCGGCGGTGAGCGCAATGCGGCAGGCGCGCTCGATGGCGGCGTCGCCACCGAACGTGCCGAGCTCGCCGGTCTCGAGAATGACCTTCAGCCGCTGCCCAGCGCAGGCGCGGCGCACGGCCTTCAGCAGTGCCGGCGCGGCATCAGGCTCGCGCCACGGCAGCACCACGTCCACCTCGTCGGCCCCGGCCGCGACAATGGCCTGCGTGTCGCGCACGGCGCGCGCGACGTCGCTGCGGCCGTCGGGAAAGTTGGCCACCGCGGCCACGGCCACCTCGCGCGGCAGCGCCTGCCGCGCCAGCGCCGCGAAGCGCGGCCAGACGCACACCGCCGCCACGGCACCGCGCCCGGGCGGGCCGATGGCGCGCCTGCACAGCCGCAGCACGTCGTCGGCGGTGTCGTCGTCGTTCAGGCTCGTCAGGTCCAGGCAGGCCAGCGCCTGACGCGCGATGGCCACGCGCGGGTTGGTGGTGGGGGTGGCGGTGGCGCCGGCGTCGCCTGTGGCCATCGCTAGCTAGACCTCCATCGCCTGGACGATGGCACGCAGCTGCGCCACCGCGCGAGAGCTGGCGGCCGCGGCACTGGCCAGCGTGTGCGCGTGGCTGAGCTTCTCGCCCGACAACCCGGCGGCCATGTTGGTGAGCAGCGAAACCGCCAGCACGCGCAGGCCCGCGTGGCGCGCGACGATGGTCTCGGGCACCGTGCTCATGCCCACGGCCTGCGCGCCCAGCACCTGGCACATGCGGATCTCGGCCGGCGTCTCGAACTGCGGGCCGACGAACCAGGCATACACGCCCTCGCCGATCGACGCGTGCTCCTGGCCGAGCCGCGCCACCGCATCGCGGGCCGCGGCGCGCAGCGCGGGGTCATAGGCCTCGGTCATCGACACGAAGCGGTCGTCGCCCCCCTCGCCGATGAGCGGCGACAGCTGCGAGAGGTTCAGGTGGTCACTGATCAGCATCGTCGAGCCCGGCGGCAGCGCATGCGTCAGGCTGCCCGCGGCGTTGGTCTGCACCAGCACCTTCACGCCGCAGCGCGCCAGCGTGCGGATGGCGCCCTTCATGCCGTCGGCCGTGCCGGTTTCGTAGGCGTGCTGACGGCCGGCGAGCACCGCCACTTCGTGCCGGCCGATCCGGCCCAGCACCACCTGGCCCGCGTGGCCGCCCACCTGCAGCGCAGGGAAGGCGGGCAGCTCGGCATAGGGCACCGTGATCGGGTCTTCGAGCGCCTGCGCGAAAGGGCCCCAGCCCGAGCCCAGCAGCACGGCGACGCGCGGCTGCCGGCCGGCAGCCCGCAGGCGCCGGGCGCTGGCCTCGACGGCAAGTGGAGACACAGCACAAGGCCTCAGGCCAGTTGGCGTCATGCCTCGATCGTAGGGGCGACTCCAAGACAAATCCCGACTGCGCGTTGAGGGCGGCGGCCGAAACCGGGGACCACAATGCGCGCCGGCGAGGGGTCAACCGCTCTTGTCAACCAAGCTGGACTTACATACAGTCGTTTGCAGATGGGAATCGCCTCTCTCCCCGAGTTCGTTCGATCGCACTACGAGGTTCACGAGTGGAAGCATGCATGCGCGATCCTGGAGAAGGACTTTCCTGCGGAGTGGGGCGACATCTGCAAGGTGCTGTCGGAGTTCCGCCTTCGAAGGTCGTGGATCGCCGTCGGGGGTGGTCGCAAGTCCGGCGTTGCGCAAGCCATCGACTCGGCCTTGTACGGGTTGGGTTGGCAAGAGAAGCAGTTCAAGACATCGATCGTGGTCGATGACCGCAAGTCGGACAGCCCAACCCACCAGATCGACTGTTTCAAGAACCGTGTCGCGCTGGAGATCGAGTGGAACAACAAGGATCCGTTCTTCGATCGTGATCTGAACAACTTCAGGCTGCTGTTCGAACTGCGGGCCGTCAGCGTCGGCGTCATCGTCACCCGTTGCGATGACTTGCAGGACATCTTCGATCGGCTCGGGCGCGGCTCCAGCTTCGGGTCGTCCACGACTCACATGTCCAAGCTCCTCACCCGAGTCAATGGCGGCGGTGGCGGCGGCTGCCCGGTGCTCGTCTTCGGAATCTCGAAGGAACTCTATGTCGAAGATTGAGTGTGGCAGCGCAGCCCGCGAGTTGCTCCTGCATGCCGGGTCACAGCGCTTTGGCACCGTTCTGGCAGATCCACCCTGGCAGTTCCAGAACCGGACGGGGAAGGTTGCACCCGAGCACCGGCGGCTCAGCCGCTACTCGACGATGACCTTGGAGGACATCTGCTCCCTCCCGGTGGCCAAGGTCTGCCGCGATACGGCCCATCTGTACCTGTGGGTGCCGAACGCGCTGCTTCCTCAGGGTTTGGCAGTGCTGGCGTCCTGGGGCTTCGAATACAAGACGAACCTGGTTTGGCACAAGGTCCGAAAGGACGGCGGGCCGGACGGCCGGGGCGTCGGCTTCTACTTCAGGAACACGACGGAGCTGATTCTGTTTGGCGTTCGAGGAAAGAACGCTCGCACGCTGGCCCCGGGTCGGCGCCAGGTCAACGTCATCCACACTCGGAAGAGAGAGCACTCGCGCAAACCTGATGAGTCCTATGGCTTGATCGAGTCCTGCAGCTCTGGACCCTTCCTCGAATTGTTTGCGCGCGGTTCGCGGCCTGGTTGGTCTTCTTGGGGTGATCAAGCGCAGGACTATCAGCCAACGTGGCGCACGTACGCCAATCACTCGGCGAGGCTCCCCGCAGTTCGGGCGCCCAACGAACCCACGTTGTTCTGACTTGGGACCTCTTCACACGTCCTGCGCCTTCGGCGACCGTGGCTTCACGCCGGCGGCACGCCACGGCTGGCGTCAGCGCGTGCGCATGTAGCAGGCGAACGGCCGCGGCTCCAACTCGCGGGCGACGCGTTCGTGCAGCATCGAGCCGGGCACGGCCAAGTCACCCTCGGCGAACACCGCGCGCAGCACGGCCAGGATCGCCGGCGCCTTGGTGGCGGCCAGCAGCTGCCACAGCGGCTGCTCACGCAGCGCGCGCAGCGACGCGGCATGGCGGACGGCGGCGTGGGTGGTGGCGCTCACGGCATCGAAGTCTGCCCGATCACGACAACTCACACCCCTTGCACCTTGCGGATCGGCGGCTTCACGTCCTCGGCACGTGCGGGTTTCACCGGCAGGTGTTCGCGCGGCGCGTTCAGCACGATGGCGGTGGAGGTGTCGGCCAGCAGGCAGAACTTGGTCACCACTGCGTCGAGGTGCGCCACGTCGATGACCGCGATCTCGAGGATCCAGCTGTCGTCGCCGGTCACGTTGTAGGCCGAGCGCACCTCGGGCGTGCCCTGGATCGCCTTGACGACGCGCGCGTATTCGGCGCGGCCCACGCGGATGATCGCGCGCATGCCGTAGCCCAGCGCCTTCAGGTTCACCGTGGCGCGGTAGCCGGTGATGACGCCGCCCGCTTCCAGCCGGCGCACGCGCTCGGTGACGGCCGGCTGGCTCAGGTGCACACGGCGGCCGAGCTCGGCCATCGTCAGCCGCGCGTCGGCTTGCAGCTCGGCCAGGATGCGGGTGTCGTAGCTGTCGAACGTGGCTGGCGGCGCGGGTGCCGCGGCAGGCGCGGCGGCGGCGACGCTTGGCGAAGCGGCAGTGGCAGCGGGCATGGTGGAGTCCTCGAAGTGGGCGGCCGGCGGGGCCACCTGCTGGAGCGGGTCGAACTTCAAGGCCAGGCGAGCCGAAAAGCTTGATTCTCGCAAGCCGGCGCGCGGAAATGCCTTCGAACTGCCATGGCCCTGGCGGACAGGGCACGACATCATTTCGGCACCATGAATGAGCTTGTCCGCCCGCTGTTGCGCCCGTTGTTCCGTCCTTTGCTGCCTCTGCTGAGGCCGATGCTGCGGCCGTTCCGGCGAGCCTTCGCGCCAACGTCCCTGCAACCCGTCATCGGCCCGATCCTGCGGCCACTTCAGCAAGGAGCGCTCGGCTTGCCGCCGCTGGTCATCGCCTGCCTGGCCGCCACCTGGTTCATCTGGGGCTCCACGTACCTCGCGATCAAGTTCGCGCTGGTCAGCTTCCCGCCCTTCTTCCAGATGGGCACGCGCTTCCTCGTCGCCGGCGCGCTGCTGGCGGCGTGGCTGCGCTGGCGGCACCGCACGGCGTGGCCCGATGCGCGGCAGTGGCGCCATGCCGCGATCGTCGGTACGCTGATGCTCGGCGGCGGCATGGGCTTCACGGCGCTGGCCGAAACCACGGTGGCTTCGGGTCTGGTGGTGGCGTTCATTGCCGTCGGGCCGCTGGTGATCGCCGCATTCAACCGCGCCTTCGGCATCAAGCCCGGCCGCGCCGAAGTGGCCGGCATGGTGGTGGGCCTGGTCGGCGTGGTGCTGCTGGTGCGCGGCGCGGGCTTCGCCGCCTCGCCCGCCGGACTGGCCGCGCAGGCGGTGGCGGTGATCGGCTGGTCGCTGGGCAGCGTGCTCAGCCTGCACCGCACGCCGCTGGCGCCCGGCGCGATGGGCTTTTCCAGCGAGATGCTGGCCGGCGGCGCGGTGCTGATGGTGATGTCGCTGGCCGTGGGCGAAGCGCCTTCGTGGCCGCCCACGGTGGGCGCCACGCTGGCGTGGCTGTTCCTCGTGGTGTTCGGCTCGCTGATCGCCTTCAACGCCTACATGCTGCTGCTGGCGCACACGAGTGCGGCGGTGGCATCGAGCTACACGTTCGTGAATCCGGTGATTGCGATGCTGCTGGGCGTGACGCTGGGCGGTGAACTCATCACCGGCGGCGAGTGGCTCGCCACCGGCGTGATCCTCGCGGGCGTGGTCTTGCTGATGTGGGGCAAGCGACAAGCAGGCTGAAGGCCAGGCGGTCGGCCGCGCGGCAGCGCGCCTGACCGCCGCGGCTCGATCCGCGCGGCAGGGGCGGCGGCTCAGCGCCGCCGCAGATGCCCCGGCCCGAAGCCGTGCGGCAGCAGGTCGCCCAGCCTGTAGGCGCCTCGCACGCTGCGCGGGCCGAGCACATGCACCACGCAATCGGCGCCGGCGAACTCCGCCAGCTTCTGCCGGCAGCCGCCGCACGGCGTGGTCGGTTCAGCTGACACCGCAGCCACCGCCACCGCCTGCACGCGCCGCCCGCCCGCGGCCACCATCGCCGCCAGCGCCGAGGCTTCGGCGCACCAGCCCTGCGGGTACGCCGCCACTTCCACATTGCAGCCGGCGTGCACGCGGCCTTCGGCATCGAGCACGGCAGCGCCGACCTTGAACTTCGAGTAGGGCGCGTAGGCCTGCCGGCGTACGGTGCGCGCGGCGGCGAAGAGCGAGCGCAGATTATCGGCAGTTGCGCCGGGGTTGTTGCGGCGCATGTTCTAGCGGCTCATCGAAGGAAGCCGCGACACGATCCGCAACGACACCGTCAGCCCTTCGAGCTGATAGTGCGGGCGCAGGAAGAACTTGCCGACGTAGTGGCCCGTGCCGCTGCCCGGTTCGTTCTCGATGACCACCTCAGCGGCGGCGAGGGGCTTCTGCGCCTTGACGAAGTCGGAAGAGTTGGCGGGGTCTGCGTCCACGTACTGCACGAGCCAGCCATTCAGCCACCGCTCGAGATCGGCGCGTTCCTTGAAGCTGCCGATCCTGTCGCGGGCGATGCACTTGAGGTAGTGCGCGAAGCGGCAGCATGCGAAGAGGTATGGCAGCCGCGCGGCAAGGTGCGCGCTGGCCGTGGCGTCGGGGTCGTCGTGCTCCTGCGGCTTGTGCAACGACTGCGCGCCGATGAATGCGGCGAAGTCGGAGTTCTTGCGGTGCACCAGCGCATTGAAACCGTTCTTCGACAGTTCGGCTTCGCGGCGGTCGGCGATCGCAATCTCCGTCGGGCACTTCGTGTCGACGCCGCCGTCGTCGCTGGGGAAGCTGTGTACCGGCAGGTTCTCCACCGAACCGCCGGACTCGACGCCGCGAATCCGCGCGCACCAGCCGTATTGCTTGAACGAGCGGGTGATGTTGGCCGCCATCGCGTAGGCGGCATTCGACCAGCAGTACCTGTCGTCGTCGGAGCCCTCGATGTCTTCTTCGAACGCCAAGTCGTCGGTCGGGTTCGTCTGTGAGCCATAGGGCAGCCGCGAAAGAAAGCGCGGCATGCACAGCGCGAGATAGCGCGCGTCGTCAGACTCGCGCAGCGCGTGCCAGGCGGCATGCTCGGTCGTGCTGAAGATCTTCGTCAGGTCACGCGGTTTGGCGAGTTCCTGCCACGACTCCATCCCCATCACCGAAGGTGCGGCGCCGGTGACCAACGGCGCATGCAAGGCGGCAGCGATCTTGGCCATCTCGGTGAGCGATTCGACATCCGGCGCCGTGTGGTCGAAGTAGTAGTCGCCGACAAGGCAGCCGTAGGGCTCACCGCCGAACGTTCCGAACTCTTCCTCGTAGAGCTTCTTGAACAGAGGCGATTGTTCCCAATTCACGCCCACGTATATCCTCAGCTGCTTGCCAAGCTCCTCTTTGCTGATGTTCAGCACGCGGATCTTCAGCATCTCGTCGGTCTCGGTGTGGTGCACCAGGTAGTGCAAACCGCGCCAGGCCGACTCGAGCTTGCGGAAGTCTTCGTGGTGGATGATCGGGTTGAGCTGCTCGGTCACGTTGCGGTCGATGTCGGCGATGAACGCCTCGATGCTGCGCGCGGCGTCGCCATCCTTGATGAGCGAGCTGTTGGCCTGCACCTGCTCGCGGAGCACCAGAAGCCCATCCTCCACCGCGGCTTCGGCCTCGTGGCTCTGCGGCGCGAAGGCACGCAGGATCAGGGCGTAGCCCGTGCCCATGCCCATCTGCGTCAAGTGCGCCTGGACCTCCGGGCGCTGCGAATCGGCCCGGGACAACGCGGGCAGCAGCGAATGATCATCGAGCACCCGCCCGACAAGCTCCTGGGCATCGCTGTTGCCGTCCATCTGGACGGCCAGCGCGGCCAGGCGAATGCGCGCTTCCAGCAGGCGGTCCAGGGCGAAGGTCTTGCGCGCCACTTCGGTGGGCGAGAAATCGTCCAGGGTCTCGAAGGTGATATCCACCGGCAAGTCCCCTTCGCCCACCAGCACGTTCGGCAAGCGGAACGCCACCCGCGGCCGCATCGACTTCATCACGGCATCGAAGTTGTCGACGTCGATCTGGCGGAACTTGCGTTCCGCCACCGGTGGCAGAGCCTCGGAAGGCTTGCCGGAAAGGTCCGCGAGCACGCCCACGACGAACGGCAACTGCTTCTTCTTCTCGGCGCCATACATCTCGACGTCGTATTCGATCTGCACACGCGGCGCCCGATTCCGCGCCATGAACTTCTGCGACACCGGTGGCGTGCCGCGCCGCAGCCCGTACTGCGAGCCGTCGATGAGCCGGAAAGCGAGCCCGGGCTCGAGGGCCTGTGGCCAGTTGCCGATGGCCAGGGGCTCTTCGTTGAAGGTCAGCACGCGCGGTGGCGACAGCGGCGTCGGGCCGATCGACTCGACCTGCATCCACAGCGGCCGTGTGACGGGGATCGCCACCTCGTGGCCGCCTTCGATGGGGCGCGTGGCGCTGATCAGCAAGTTCTGCTGCATCAGGCCCACCCACACCGTGCGCCGCGGCAGGCGCCGGGTGGCGAACGCGAGCTCGGCCGCACCGACAAATTCCAGCGGCTCCTGCCCCAGCGCGCTGGCATCGCCCAGCAGCAGATGGGCGCCGTGCCAGGCGCGCCGGGCGCTCGCGTGGGCGAGCGCGCCATCGGGCAGGTCGGGCACCGCGCGCGTCACCCAGCGCGCCACGCCTTCGGCGTTGGGGCCGCCGCCGAGCTCGCGCACCACCTCGGCGAAGAGGGCTTCGATGTCGGGGTCGGCGGGGTTGCGCAGCAGCCGCCAGGTCAGCTCTTCTTCGAGCCGGGCGCGTGGCGCCAGGCCATGCGCCAGCTCGCGGTGCACGTGCTGCCACAGGCGGTCCAGCGCACCCGTGTCGCGGCGCAAGGTGTCGCGCAGGTGCTCGCGCACCGCGCGGCGCAGGCCGAAACCCGCGACCGAGCGCGTTTCCACGAGATCAGACAACCACAGGTCCGCCTCGTCGCCCGTGCTGGCCAGCGGCAGCAGGCGCAGGCGGGCCAGGCGCACGAAGGCCGGCGAAATTCGCACCGGCAGGCACACCCAGCGCGCCAGCTCGGCGGCCATCGGGCGCGTGCGGCGAAGGTCGTCGCAGAGGGCGGCGGCATCCATGGGCAGCGAGGGGTGCGTCAGTGCCCGCGTTCGTGCGACCGCCGCTCGCGACGCAGTCCCTGCACGCCGGTGGCGAGGTCCCACGTCAGAGCGCCGTCGAACGCTGCCGCTGCCGGCGGCCAGCGCGTGTGCGGGTACGGAATCACCGCCACGCAACGCAGCTGCCGACGCCGGCACTCGCCGGCGAACTCGCGCCAGGCGCTGCTCATGCGTTCGCCCTCGAGGGCGCCCAGGCCCAGGTCGCCCACCAGCACCACCGTCGACCCTGGGGTCGGCCAGTGCATCGGCTGCCAGCGCACCTGGCGCTGCGCACGCACGCCCTGCGCCGGGTGGCCGATGAAGTCGGCGATGCGCACGCGGTCGCGCCCGAGCAGGCGCAGTGCGGTCGCCGCCAGCTGCTGCTTGTCGCCGGCGAAGGGCAGCATCGCCGGCCCGGCATCGAAGAGCCACTGCACGGTGTGTCCAAGCACCGTGACCTTCTTTCGCGGCAGGCGGGTGATGGGTCGGGCACGCGCGACCATCCGCACGAGTGCATCGACATCCGGCGCACCGCGTGGCGTGGTCAGCGCCGTCATTTCGCGCAGGATGCCGCGCACGCGCCGCGGGGCGAACAGGCTCTCCAGCGCAGCCGCCGGTGCGGCGCCGTCGCCCGGCGCCGGGCTGGCCGGCGCCACGCTGCGCGCCGCGGCGCGGCGCGGCGGCACCCAATCGGCTTGTTCGCCCAGCAGGGTGAGACTGCAAGGCTCGGACTGCAGGCGCTGCGCGCGACCGGTGTTGCCCAAGCCTGCGCGCGCCGATGCGCCAACCGGCGCCTCGCCCGCCTGGGCCCGTGGCACACGCGGGGCGTCCGTTGGCGAAGGTGACGAGGCAGGCGCCGGCGCCGCCGAAGTGGGTGCGCCGGGGCCCAGCCGCTGTGGCGGCAGGACGAGCGGCGCCGGCGCCACGGGCGCGACCATCGACGCCAGCGTGTCGAGCAGAAGCCCGTCATGGGCCGCCGTCGTGCGCAGGCGCGCCATCGCGCGTACCAGGGTGGTGATGCCGGCGTTCATGTCCGGTCAGCGTTGCGGTGCCTGTCAGGCCGGCCGCACATCGGCGCCGCCGCCACGGCCTTTGATCACGCAGGCTTCGGCCAGCTTCAGCCAGTCGGCCGAGCCGACCGCCACCTCGAGCTCCTTGCAGGCCTGCACGAAGTCGAGGAATTCAGCGGCGCTCGGCGGCGTGGTGCCGCCGCCAGCAAGCAAGGCGTACGCCTTGCCGACCAGCAGGCCATCGTTCGGAAAGTGCAACTGGCCCACGGTGGCCAGATCGGGCTGCTTGAGCGCCAAGGCAATGCAGCGCCGCACGAACGCCGGCGGCAGGTCGCGCTCGTCGTTGCTGGTGATGATGATGAGTGGAACGCCGGCGCGGCAGGCCACGCGCACGCCGGTGTCGGCCACCTCGAAGCGCAGGCCGCCGAGTACCTCGAGCAGGTTGTTGGGCAGGTCGGGGTCGGCCTTGTCGATCTCGTCGATCAGCACCACCGCCGGCTCCAGCGTGCCCGGCTGCGTGCCCGGTTGTGCAGCGGCGAGCTGGCGCAGGCTGCGTGGGTCGCGCGCGCTCGCGGGGTCCAGCGCTTCCCACAGCACGGCGGCACGCACATAGGCCAGCAGGTCGGGGTCCAGCGCCTTGACGTGCGCGTCTTGCAGGCGCTTGAGGTGATCGACCTCCCACAGCAGCGAGTGGACCTCTGTTCGGGAGTGCACCGTGCGCTCGAGGTAGCGCCAGCCGAGCCTGGCGGCGGCGGCGCGCGCCAGCGACGACTTGCCGCACCCCGCCGGTCCGGTGACGAGCAGCGGCCGCTGCGTGGCTGCCGCCGCCGACAGTGCCAGCTCCATTTCGGGCGTGAACAGGTACGCCGTGCCGCTGCGAAAGTCGCCTGCGCCGCTGCCGGCGTGCCGCGCCGCGTTCGCCGGGTTGGCGAACAGGCTCTTGAAGGTCATGTGGGGGTTCCTCCGAAACGAACAAGCTTGCCGCGATAGCTCAGACGCCAGTCGCGATCGCGCCCGGGCGGCCATGTGGGGCTGAGCGCAACGCAGTCCGCGGCATCCGGCAGCGCCGCCTGCAGCGCCTCGCTCGTGCGCAGCACGAACACGGTGGTCGGAAAGCGCCGGGCCAGTTCGCTGGCCAGCTCCAGCCAGCGCGGGCGGTAGGCCACGCACACGATGACCGGCGCCTGCGTGTCCTCGCGGGCCTCGGCCAGCTGCCGGTTCAACACCACCAGCTGCTCCTTGAAGCGGGCCTCGGGCTCGGCCTGGTCGCTGAGCAGATCCCAGGCGCCAGTGCCCAGCATCGACTCGGCCAGCTCCACGGCCAGGCGGCGTGTCGCCTCGGCCAGGTCGTCGTCGCCCCAGTCGTCGGTGAGTTCGATGATCCTCCACGTGCGCAGCAAGTCGTTGCGCGGCAGACCCGTGGCCGAGCGCAGCAGCACCTCCAGCACCCACACGTCCACCGCGTTGACCACCACCGAGCCGCGGCCGGTTTGTTCGTGACACAGCTGGTGCAGCCGGCAGGCCGGTTCGGCAGGCAGGCGCAGCGGGAACAGGCACTCGAAGAGCAACGAGCCCAGCTGGAACTTCTCCTGGCTGCCCAGCGCGACAGTGTCGATGGTCGAGTCCACGCGCCCGGCGGCGGCACTGCGCAACATGTGCAGCGCCAGCTTCTGCGCCGGCGGCACCAGCGGCTGCCAGGTCTCCTGAGCGAAGTGCCGAAGCAGCGCCTGCTCGATGCTGGCCGGCGGCGCGAAGCGCTGCAGGCAGTCTTCGAGGTGCACGCGCAGCGGGTCGAACACCAGCTGCGCACGGCGTGCGGCGAGCTTGTCGCGCAGCGCGCGCACGATCGGCTCGATCTTGTCCGCGTCGGGCTGCCCCGCCACGGCACGCGCCAATTGCAGCTCGTCCAGCCGCGCGTCGGCCAGGAACGGGTTGGCCTGCAGGTCCGCGGCCTCGAGCCCGCCCACCCACACCGGGATCACCACGAACCCGGGGTCCAGCGCCTTGCGCCACAGCAGCAGGTTGGTCTCGCGGGGCACCCACGCCGAGTTCTCGCGCCGCACAGCGCGAGGCGACAACACGATCACGGCCGCATCGCACAGGCCCATCCACGCGTAGAGTTGCTGCATCCACGCATCGCCCGCAGCCAGATCGGTCTGGTCGGCCAGCGGTTCGAAGTCGGGCTCGGCCGCAATGGCGGCAATCAGTGCGTCGAGAAAGCCCTGCGTGCCCGGCTCTTCCGTGGCATGCGCGCTGTGGCTGATGAAGACGCGGCAGGCTCGCTGCGGCATGTGGGGGAGTCTAGGTGGCGCGGGCGCGCCGCCTTCACCGTTCTTTCACGTAGGGCCGCCCCAGCGCCTTGGGCGCCACGGCCCGGCCGATGAAGCCGGCCAGCAGCACCACCGTCAGCACGTAGGGCAACGCCTGGATGGCCTGCACCGGCACCTGCCCGACGATGGGCAGCGCCACCCCCTGCAACCGGATGCTGGCCGCATCGAGAAAGCCGAACAGCAGGCAGGCCCACAGCGCGCCCACCGGGTGCCACTTGCCGAAGACCATCGCGGCCAGCGCCATGAAGCCGCGGCCGGCGGTCATGTGGGGGATGAAGCTGGGGTTCATCGCCAGCACGAGGTAGCTGCCGGCCAGCGCGCACAACACGCCGTTGAGTGCCAGCGCCTGGTAGCGGATGGCTTTGACGGACACGCCGGCGGCATCGACCATGGTCGGGTTCTCGCCGGTGGCGCGCAGCCGCAGGCCAAAGCGCGTGCGGTACAGCAGCCACCACACCGCCACCACCGCCAGCAGCGCTCCGTAGACGAAGGCGTTGTGGCCCAAGAGCGCCAGCGCCAGCGTCGGGCCCACCATCGGCAGCTGTTTCGCCACCGTCGCCGCGCCTTCCAACATCCCACCCAGTCGCACCGCGTCGGGCAGCGGCGGCGTCTGCCCGCCCAGGCTGAACCAGGCGATGCCCAGCACCACCGAAAGGCCCGCGGCCATCATCGTGATGGCCACGCCCAGCACCACCTGGTCGCCGCCGTGCGTGACGCAGGCGTAGCCATGCAGCATCGACAGCGCGATGCCCACTGCCAGCGCCGCAGCCAGCGCCAGCGCCAGCGAGCCGGTGACCGCCCCCACGCTCGCAGTGGCAAACGCGGTGAGCAGCATCTTGCCTTCCAGGCCGAGGTCGATGACGCCGCTGCGCTCGCTCAGGCAGCCGGCCAGCGCGCACAGGATCAGCGGCACGCTCACGCGCAGCGTGCTGCCGATGAGGGTGCCGATGAGCACGTCGTCCACGGGCTGTGTCTCCCTCGAGGGCTCGTCACGTCGCCGCGGCAGGCGGCGGCGCGCGGCGCGGCACGAACAGGCGCAGCACCGCGGCGACCCACGGTGCCGCCACCTGCGCCATCGCGCCGGCGAACAGCACGATCAAGCCTTGCAGCAGGAACACCATGTCGCGGCTGAAGCCCTTGATCTCGAACGCGAGTTCGGCGCCGCCCTGGTACAGCGCGCCGAACAGAATGGCCGCGAGCACGATGCCCACCGGGTGATTGCGGCCGATCAGGCTGACGGCGATGCCGGTGAAGCCGGCGCCGGCGACAAACTCGCCGAGCAGGCGACCGTGCGCGCCGGCGATTTCATTCACGCCTACCAGCCCCGCCAGCGCACCCGAGAGGGCCATCGAGAGCATGATCAGCCGCGGCGGCCGGATGCCCGCGTACAGCGAAGCCTCGGGCGCGAAGCCCACCGCGCGCAGCGCGTAACCCGGTTGCGACTTCCACACCGTGAGGTACACCGCCACCGCGGCGGCCAGCGCCAGCAGCACCGACAGATTCAACGGCGTGCGCGGCCACTCCACGCCGAGCTTGCCAAGCACTTCATGCACACCGGGCACGCGCGCGCTGGCGGCGAAGGCGGCCGTCTCGGCGGCCATGTTGCCCGGCTCCTTGAGCACGTTGACGAGCAGGTAACCCAGCAGCGCCGCGGCGATGAAGTTGAACATGATGGTGGTGATGACCACGTGGCTGCCACGCCAGGCCTGCAGCGCTGCGGGCACCGCCGCCCAGGCCATGCCGAACAGCGCCGCGGCCAGCACCACCAGGGGCAGCACCAGCCACCCCGACAGGTGCGGCCCCAGTGCCAGCGCGGCGAGCCCGACGCCCAGGCCGCCAAGCATCGCCTGCCCTTCGCCGCCGATGTTGAACAGGCCCCCGTGCAGCGCCACGGCGACCGCGAGGCCCGTGAAGACGAACGTGGTGGCGTAGTACAGCGTGTAGCTCAGGCCGGCCTGGGAGCCGAACGCGCCCTTGACCAGCAGCGCCAGCACCTGCGCGGGCTGGAAGCCGACGATCAGCACGACGACCGCGGCGACCCCCAGCGCCAAGGCCAGGTTCACGGCGGGCAGCAGGGCCAGGTCGGCCCAGCGCGGCAGTTCCACAGGTTGTGTCACGCCCCGCCTCCGCCTCGCGCATGCAGGCGCTCGTCCGTCGGCTGGCGAGCCGAGGTGCGCAGGCACCTCGTCACGTCCCGCCTCCGCCTCGCGCATGCAGGCGCTCGTCCGTCGGCTGGCGCGCCGAGGTGCGCAGGCACCTCGTCACGTCCCGCCTCCGCCCATCAGCCGACCGAGCGTCTGCTCGTTGCACTCGCCGATCGGCAACTCGCCGGCCACCCGCCCGGCGTTCATCACGATCACGCGGTCGGCCAGGGCGAGGATCTCGTCGAGCTCGCTGCTCACCACGAGCACTGCGCCGCCTGCGTCACGCATGGCGCGCAGGCGGCCGTGGATGAACTCGATGGCGCCGATGTCCACGCCGCGCGTGGGCTGGCCGACCAGCAGCACGCGCGGTACGCCGGGGCGGCCGAAGGCTTCACGTGCGAGCACCAGCTTTTGCTGGTTGCCGCCGCTGAACTTGCTGCTGCGCAGCGCGGCGTCGCGCGGGCGCACGTCGTAGCGCTCCATCATCGCCGTGCAGTCTTGGCGCATGGCGCGGCTGCGCAGCCAGCCGCGGCTCCACCCGCTTCGGGCGTAGCGCGGCCAGCCCGTGTAGCCGAGCGTCGCTGATTCCCACGCGTCGAACGGCAGCACCAGACCCCGGCGATGGCGGTCCTCGGGCACATGCGCGATGTGCAGTGTGCGCGCCGTGGCCGGGTCGATCCAGCGGCCGGGGATGAACTCGTGGCCGGCGTTGCCCTGCACGTCGTTGGCGCGACCCGTGTGCACGCTCAGCCGCCCGCGCTGCGGCACGCGCAGGCCGGCCAGCACGTCGAGCAGCTCGCTCTGGCCGTTGCCCGACACGCCCGCGATGCCGACGATCTCGCGTTCGCGCAGCACGAGCGACACGCCGGCCAGGCGCGGCACGCCCAGCGCGTCTTGCCATGTCAGGCCGTGCGCCTGCAGCAGCGTGGCGCCGGGCGCGGCGCCGGCACCTTCCTCGCCACTGCGGCGCCCCAGCTGCACGCGGCGCCCGACCATCGCTTCGGCCAGGCTGTCCAGCGTCACCTCGCCGATCGGCGCGTCGAGCACCACCTGGCCTTGGCGCATCACGGTCACGTGGTCGGCGAGCGCCAGGATCTCCTTGAGCTTGTGCGTGATGAGCAGGATCGTCGTGCCCTGCGCGCGCAAGGCGCGCAGCGTGACGAAGAGCTGCTCGGTCTCCTGCGGCGTCAGCACCGCGGTGGGTTCGTCGAGGATGAGCAGACGCGCGCCGCGAAACAGCGCCTTCAGGATCTCCAGCCGCTGGCGCTCGCCCACCGGCAGGTCTTGCACCGGCGCGTCGAGGTTCACCACCAGGCCCGTGCGGCGCATCAGCGCTTCGAGCTGCGTGCGCACGCTGGCGCGGGCCGGCACCAGGCGCCAGCCGGGTTCGGCGCCCAGCATCACGTTGTCCAGCGCCGAGAGCGTGTCCACCAGCATGAAGTGCTGATGCACCATGCCCACGCCCAGCGCGATGGCCTGGCGCGAGCCGGTGATGCGCACCGGCCGGCCCTCGATTTCGATCTCGCCCGCATCGGCCTGGTAGAAGCCGTACAGGATCGACATCAGCGTGCTCTTGCCGGCGCCGTTTTCGCCGACGATGCCGTGCACGCTGCCGGCACGCACGGTGAGCGCCACGTCGCGGTTGGCGTGCACCGCGCCGAAGCGCTTGTCGATATGGCGCATCGCGACCGCGGGGGCCGCTCGTGCAGACGAGGGGGCCACGGCCTGGCCAAGCGGGCGCCGCGGGTCCGGTTCTGCCGGGCCGCTGGCGCTGCCCCCCTGGGGCGGAGGCGCCGAGGGCGCTTCGGGGGGGATCACTTACACGCGTTGGCAGCCATGTAGTCGACGACCTTGATCTTGCCGCCGATGATGTCGGCCTTGGCCGCGTCGACCTTCTTCTTCATGTCGGCCGAGACGAGCTTGGCGTTGTGCTCGTCCAGCGCGTAGTCCACACCGCCTTCGGCCAGGCCGAGTGAGGTGACGCCCGGCTTCACGCCCTTGAAGGCGTTGTACACGGCGACATCGACGCGCTTGACCATGCTCGTCAGCATGGTGCCGGGGTGCAGATGGTTCTGGTTGCTGTCCACGCCGATGGCCAGCTTGCCGGCGTCCTTGGCGGCCTGGTACACGCCCACGCCCGTGCCGCCGGCCGCGGCGAACACCACATCCACACCGCCGGCGAATTGCGCCTTGGCGAGTTCCGCGCCGCGCGCCGGGTCGTTCCATGCCGTGGGCGTGGTGCCGGTCATGTTGGCGGTGATCTGCACGTTGGGGTTGGCGAACTTCGCACCCTGCTCGTAGCCGCACTGGAACTTGCGGATGAGCGGGATGTCCATGCCGCCGACGAAGCCCACCTTGCCGGTCTTGCTGGCCATCGCGGCCATCATGCCGACGAGGAAGCTGCCTTCGTGCTCCTTGAAGACGATGCTCTGCACGTTGGGCAGGTTGATCACCGAGTCGACGATCGCGAAGCTGAGCTTCGGAAAGTCCTTGGCCACCTTCTCGGTGCTGCTGCCCTGCGCGAAGCCGATGCCGACGATCGGGTCGGCGCCGCGCTCGGCCATGCGGCGCTTGGCCTGCTCGCGCTGCGTCGGGTTGCTGATCTCGAACTCGAGGTACGGCTTGCCGCTGTCCTTCTTCCAGCGCTCGGCGCCGTCGAACGCGGCCTGGTTGAAGCTCTTGTCGAACTTGCCGCCCATGTCATAGATGACGGCGGGCTGCTTCTGGGCCAGCGCGCCGCCGGCAGCGAAGGCGACGCTGAAAGCGACGAGGGTCGGGTGCAGACGAAGCGACATGCGGGGCCTCCTGGGCGCTGGGGTTCGAAGTGGGCGGCAGGATAGCAAGGCAGGGCATCGTGTGCGGTCGGTGTTCGCCCAAGGTCGCGCGATGCGCCGGCGGGCGGTGCCGGCCTGCGGCCTGCCCCCGACCCGCCCTGCCCGCCCGGCCGCGACCCGGCCCAGCCTTAGCATCGTGCTCGATGGACGACGCCTACACGGCCGCCGCGGCGGCACTGCCCAAGGTGGTGCTGCACGAACACCTCGACGGCTCGCTGCGCGTGGGCACGCTGCTCGAGCTGCTCGACGCACGTGGCATCGAGCACCCGGCGCGCGACGATGCGGGCCTGGCGGCCTGGCTCGACGCCAATGCCGCGGCGCGCAGCCTCGAGCGCTTTCTCGAGGGCTTTGCACTCACGGTGGCCGCGATGGCCACGCCCGAGGCGCTGGCGCGCGTGGCCGAGGAAGTGGCCGAGGACGCGCTGGCGCAAGGCGCGGTGCTGGCCGAGTTCCGCATCGCGCCGCTGCTGTTCGAGCCCTTCGGCATCGGCGGCGATGAAGCGATGGAGGCGCTGCTCGCCGGGCTGGCGCGCTGCCGCGGGCTGCGAAGCGGCCTCATCGTCTGCGCGATGCGGCACCTGCCGCCCGCCGAAACGCTGCGCGCGGCGCGGCTCGCGCTGCACCATGCCGGACGCAGCCCGGCGGGGGCAGGGGGGCCGTGCGTGGTCGGCTTCGACCTGGCCGGTGCCGAACGCGGCCACCCGCCTGCCGAGCACGCCGAGGCGCTGGCGCTGGTGCAGCGCGCCGGGCTGCCGATGACGCTGCACGCGGGAGAAGCCGACGCCGCCGAACGCGTGGTGCAAGCCGCGCGGCTGGGCGCGCGCCGCATCGGCCATGGCGTGCGCCTGGCCGATGCTCTGGACGGGGCCGTGGCCGACCCGGTGCGCCGGCGGCTCGTCGACGAGGTCATCGAACGCGGCGTGCACCTGGAGATCTGCCCGACGAGCAACGTGCAGACCGGCGCCGCGGCGTCGATCGCAGCGCACCCCGTCACCGCGCTGTGGCGCGCCGGCGTCAGCGTCTCGGTGCACACCGACAATACGCTGATGTCGCGCACCACGATGAGCGCCGAGCAGGCTGCGCTGCTTCGCCAGACCCCGCTGCGGGCGGCCGACCTGCTGGCCATGACGCGCCAGGCGGCGCTCGCCACCTTCCTGGGTGCCAGCGCGCGCGAGCATGCGCTGGCGCGCATCGATGCCGCCGCGGCCGCTCTGGCCGCCCCTGCTGCGGGCGATGAGCGGCCTGCGGCACCGGGCGCGGGCGCCTCTGTCGCCCCGGGTGCGCGGCCATGACCACGTTGCCATCTGCGGGTGCCGCCGCGTCCGCGCCGCTGGCGTGGACCGAAGAGCGCCTGGCCGCGCTGCGCGGCGTGGCCGAGGCGGCCGGCGCGGCCGTGCTGAGCGTCTACGCGCGCTGGCTGGCCGCGCCCGCCGACGCCGCGGCCAGCGCGGTGAAGCTGCAGCACAAGCCCGATGACTCGCCGCTCACCGAGGCCGACCTGCTGGCCGACCGGCTGATCCGCTCGCGCCTGGGCGTCGTGTTCCGCGGCCACACGGTGCTCAGCGAAGAGGGCGCGGCGGCCGCCGACCCGGCCGAGGTCACCGCGATGGCCGGCGGCTACTTCCTCGTCGACCCGCTGGACGGCACGAAGGAGTTCCTGGCGCGCAACGGCGAGTTCACGGTGAACATCGCCTGGGTGCAGGGTGGCCGGCCGACGGCGGCCGTGGTGCACGCGCCGGCGCTGGGCGAGACCTTCTGGGGCGCGGTGGGCGTGGGGGCGTGGAAGGCGGCCGGGGGCGGGTCTGCCGTCGCCGGCACCACCGCCGACGCGCGGGGCAACGACGGCTCCGTGCGCCGCATCCGAGTGGCTGCGCCGCCTGGGCTGGGCGTGCCCTGGCGCGTGCTGACCAGCCGCTCGCACGGCGGCGCCGCGCAGCGCGCCTACCTGCGACGCCTGCCGCAGCCGCTGAGCTGCATCGAAGCGGGCAGCTCGCTGAAGTTCTGCCGCCTGGCCGAGGGCGCTGCCGATCTCTACCCACGGCTGACGGCGACGATGGCCTGGGACACCGCAGCCGGCCAGGCCGTGCTGGAAGCCGCCGGCGGCGTGGTGCTGGGCACCGAGGGCGCGCCGCTGCGCGTGCCCGGGCGCCCGCGCGAGGCGCCGAACCCGCCGTTCATCGCCGCCAGTGGCGCCGAGCTGGCGCGGCGGGCCGTGGCGGCGCTTTGATGCAGCCGCCGGACGCGCCGCCGGTGGCCACAGGCCCGGTGCGCCCCTGCGCCGTGGCCGTGGTGGGGGCGGGGCTCGCGGGGCTGGTGGCGGCGTACCGGCTCACGCAGCAGGGGCACCGCGTCACGCTGTTCGAGCGGCACGCCGCTGCGGGCTTCGTGGCGCACTCGGTAGGCGTGCCCGGCCCGTATGGCGGGTCAGGCGGGTCAGGCGGGCCGGGTGCAGCGGTGCGCGTGGACGTGCCGATCCGTGTCTTCTACGCCGGCTACTACCCCACGCTCACGCGGCTGTACGCCGAGCTGGGCGTGGCCACCGAGGCGGTGAGCTACGCGAGCTCGTTCCACGGCGAAGACGGGGCGCTCTACTTCCGCTACCGCAACTGGCTCGTCGGCGGCCGCTCGTTCAGCTGGGTGGCACCGGGCGACCTGCTGGGTGCGCGCGGCGCGCGCGCGTGGCGCATTGCCGCCGAGGCGCTGCGCTTTCGCCGCCGCGCGACCCGCGCGCTGGCCACCGGGGACCTGGGCACGCTGAGCATCGGCGAGTACCTGGCGGCCGAGGGCTACGGCCACGACTTCGTGCACGGCCTGCTGCTGCCGGCCATCGCCACGGTGTGCACCTGCTCCTACGACGACGCGCGGCGCTTTCCGGCCGCGGTGGTGGTGGACTACCTGGCGCGCGGGCTGACGCGCGAGCCGGTGCGCCGAGCCGCGCTGGGCGCCGACGAGGTGGCGCGGCGGCTGCTGGCCGGCGCGGGCGAGCTGCGCCTGGGTTGCGCCTTGCAGTCGCTGCGTCGTGAAGCCCCCGGCCAAGCCGTCGCGTCCCGCGAGGCGGGCCTCTCTTGCAGCCCTTCAACCCGCGGCGTACTGCTTCGCCTGGCCGACGGACGCGTCGAACGCTTCGACCACGTGGTGCTGGCCACCCAGGCCAACCAGGCGCTGGCGCTGCTGGACGATGCCAGTGCCACCGAGCGCGCGGTGCTCGGCGGCTTTGCGTACCGGCCGATCGAGGTGGTGATGCACCGCGACGAGCGGCTGCTGCCGGCGCGGCGCGGCGACTGGTCGGCGGTGAACCTGCTGGTCACGCCGGCGCATGCGCAGCCGCAGAGCACGATCTGGGTCAACCGCGTGCAGCCGGCGCTGGCCGGCGCGGCCCGGCCGGGGCCGGGGCCGGGGTTGGACTGGGCGCCGGTGTTCCAGACGGTGCATCCGATCGTGCCGCCGCGCGACGAGGCGGTGATCTCCCGGGCACGCTTCGAGCGGCCGGTGGTCGATGCCGCCAGCCAGCGCGCGCTGGCGGCGCTCGCGCCGCTGCATGCCGAGGCGGGGCGCTGCGTGTGGTTCTGCGGCTCCTACGCGCAGCCGGGCATCCCGTTGCTGGAAAGCGCCGTGCGTTCGGCCGAGGTGGTGGCCGGCCTGATGGCCGGCGCGTTGGCCGCTGGCCAGGCGGCGCCCCGCGCCTGGGTGGCGCCGGCCTTGTTGCCGGCCTGATCGGCCGCTCAGGCTGTCTCCCGGACTGACGACTCTTCGCCGGTGGCTGCACCCGCGGCCGGATCCGCTGCCGCGCCGGCGGCATTGACGAGGCCTGTCTCCGCCGACGCGTCCGCGCTTCGCACGCGGCCGCTGAACAGCGCATAGCCCAGCCCCGCGGGGCGGCCGATGCGGATGAGCGCCGCGGTCATCACCACGCGCCACCATGCCAGGCTCAGGCGTTCGCGCCAGCGAAGGCGGCGCGCCTGCCGCGCGGCATGGGCACGAAAGCCGCCGAGCACATCGTCGTCCAGCCGCACGGCGCGCACGTCGGCCAGACCGGCGTCCTGCCACAGCGCTAGCGTCGCGGCGGTGCCGCGCAGCTCGGCGTAGTGGATGCCGGCCAGCCGCGCGCCGGCCCACAGCACGGCGCGGCGCCACCGCGTGCCGGCCGCCAGGGCTGCGGGGGGCTCGAGCACGAGGTCGCTCCAGGCCAGGCCGCCGCCGCCGAACAGCCGCTGCTGCGCCGCACGCACCAGCGGCGCCCGCGGCCCGAGGTGGTAGATGGCATCGACGCAGACGATGCGGTGGAAGCGCCCGCCCACCTGCTCTGCCAGCCGGCCGGCATCGGCGCAATGCACGTCGATGCGGCAGCCGGTGTGGTTGGCCTCGGCACGCGCGCGCGCCTGCGCGGCCAGCGAGGGGCTCAGCTCCAGCGCCATCACCGACCCGGCGCCGAACTCCTCGGCCCACAGCGCCAGCTCTTCACCGCCGCCGCAGGCCAGGCACAGCACCGTGTCGCCCGGCGTCACGCCAGCGGCCATGCCCACGGCGCGCGCCAGCGCGGCGCAGGCTTCGGGGTAGCCGGGCTGGGCGTCCTTCGTGCCGGGCGCAGCGGCGCGGCTGCCTGAGCCCGGGCCGGCGGCCGGCGGCCTGGTGCGCCACAGGCCCAGGTTGCCCCAGCGGGTGACCACGCGGTTGCCCCGATGCAGCAGGCCGATGTGGTCAGCGCGTGGCACCGGGGGCAGGCGCGGGGTCGGCGAGGCTGAGTTGATCCACCGCGATCAGCTCGTGACGCGTGCTCTGCCGCGGCACGCCATCGACCACCTCGAGGATCGTGAACGCCACTGGCAGCAGCAGCGGCAGCGCCATCCAGTAGGTGTGCTTCCAGTTCAGGGCACGCAAGGCGCCGTCGGCGGCCTGGGCGGTGCCCATCAGCTCCACTTCGATACGCAGGGCCGCCAGCAGGTCGGCGCTGCCACGCGGACCGCGTGCGGAGTCGGCGTGCGTGCGCAGCGTGCCGTGCAACGCCGCATGCTCGATCTGGCCGCCTGCGTCGCGGATGCGCACCGTGGTGCGGAATTCCTGCGTCACGCCGGCGCCGCGGCGCGCCAGCTCGTAAAGCGGCAGCGGTGGCGCGAAGTCGACCCACGCGCCGGTGTGCTCGTCGTTGCCGCCGTGGCGCTGGCCGGTGGGGTCGAAGCGCTGGCGGCCGTCATTGACCCACAGCGAGCCGTCGGGCTCGATGCGGTCCACGCGCCAGAGGTAGTCGGTGATGCCCTGGCCGCCGCGCAGGTAGAAGTCGGTCTTCTGGTAGCGGAAGCGGTCGCCTTCGGTGAAGCCGGCGCTGTTGCGCCGGGCGTTCTGAGGCCGGCGTTCGGTGCCGGCGCTGCCCCAGCGCACGACTTCCTCAACCACGCGCCGGGCCTCGTCGATGGCCGGCGGCGCGGTGACGAAGCCTCCGGTCGCGGGCAATGCCTCGCGCGGCGGCGGGGCCGGCAGGCCGGGCAGCGAAGGGCCGCTTTGCGGGCCGGCGGGCGCGGGCGGTGCCGCGCCCGCACGGGGGGCGCCACCCGGCGTGGCCAGGTCGAGCAACCGCCGGCGCGCTTCTCGCGCGTGGCGGCCGTCCGGAAAGCGCTGCAGGTACGCGTACAGCTCTGCGCTGCTGCGCGAGTCTTTCACAGCGGCCCACAGGGCGTCGTCGATGGCGGCCTGGGTGTCGACGGCGGGTGCCGCGGCGGCCGGCGCCTGCGGGGGCCCGGCCGGCGTGCCGGCCACGCCGGTGGCTCCTTCGCGCGGCGGCTGGAAGTAGAAGTCGCCGACCAGCGCCGAGGTCTCCCAGGGCATCTGGCGGTTGCCCGAGGCGCGCAGCACCCCGGCACGGGTGAGCTTCATCACCTCTTCCACCTTCAGGCCGGGGCGGCGGATGGCCTCCATCAGGTGCGTGGTGTACAGGCCGTTGCGCATGCCGGGCAGGTTGTCGATGGCCACCGAGCCGGGCGCGGTGGCAAAGGCCACCAGCGTGCCCACCGGCGCGTCCATCAGCGCCAGGCCCTGCTGCGTGTTGCGCGTGCTGCGCACGAACGGGTTGTTGCGGCAGGCGTCCAGGATGATGATGTTGGTGCCGTTGCCGGCCGACTCCATCTTGTCGAGCACGGCCTGGGCATCGAGGGCGGCGTAGGCCACCTCGTCTTCGTGGGTGATGTCGGCGCGGATGGGCACGAGGAAGTTGCGGCCCTTGATCTGCACGCCGTGACCGGCGAAGTAAAAGAGGCCCGTGCCGCCGGTGGCCTTCAGGCGCTCGCCGAACTCGCGCACCGCGGCGAGCATCTGGCGCTGGTCGACGTCGACGTGCAGTTGCACGGCAAAGCCGGTGGCGCGCAACACCTGCGCCATCGCGCGCGCGTCGTTGGCGCTGTTGGCCAGCGGCGCGTCGGCGTAGGCGCTGTTGCCGATGACCAGCGCCGTGCGGCGCTGCGCAGCTTCGGCGTTGCCCTGCGCTGCAGCCGGTGGGCCAGGGGTTGCGAGCCCCAGCAGCACCGCGGCCGCGAGTGCCCAGGCCCGGCCTCGGGCGTGGAGCCCGTGCCTGCCGGTTGCCGTGGCCATCGACTTCATCATCATCGTCCGGCGATTATTCGGACGGCGCCGCGCTGCGGCATGCGTGCGCACCCGTGGGGCGCCAAGGATTCAGCCTGAATCCGGCGTTCTCCGGGTCGATGTGTTGATGCGCCAAGGCCGCCGGGTGTCGGTTCCGCGAGTGTCCTCTCGTGGCCGGTCCCAACTTTCGCGGATCGGCGTGGCGTGCACAGACCCGGGTGGCCTGCCCTGCCGCGCCCGAGGGCGAGGCCCGGCGTCCGCGCCAGGCTGCGCCTGCCGCGGATGACGGCCGACGGAACCACCGTCGGCCTACGCGGCTCGTGCCGAGCCGGGACCCCGGCGCTGGCGCGCCGCGGCGCCGATCGCCCTCGGGCGCGGCAGGGCAGGCCACCCGGGTCTGTGCAGGCACCGTCGTGGCGCACCACGCGTTCGAATGCCGCCTTGGGAGGTCGCAGAGGTTTGGGCGCGTCCCGCGCGGTGCGGCGCTTCGGGCCGGAACCTCTGCTCGCCGCAACATCCATGCGCGGGCGCCCCTGCGCTTGGAGCGCCGCGCCGGTCTTTCAGCGCGCGACCAGCCCGCGCAATTCACGCAGGCGGGCCTGCACGCGCCGCTGCTGCTCAGGGCCCATGCGAAGCATCAGCTGCACGCCAGCCGGCTGAGCCTGGAGCCGTGGATCGACGAACTCGTACAGCAGCCACGGCCGCTCGGGCTGCACCGGCCCGTGGATCGCGGGCACGTGCACCGCCACCGGCTCGGCCGGCACCGGCGCGGCCAGCAGCAGGTCGATGACCTCGACCAGCCGGTCGTTGAAGTGGCGGCCGGGGTAGCCCAGGTCTTCGTAGGCGCGCTGGAACTGCGGGTAGAAGCGCTTGTACAGGGCCACCGCGAGCCGCAGGTCGACCTGCTCGACCAGGGCGAGATGGCGCGTGTAGCGCACGAAGTTCTCGGCGCCCAGCACCTCGGCCCCGCTGTGCCGGCGCGGCGTGAAGCGGCCGGCCGGCGGCGCGACCGGCCACAACCGCGCGGGCGCCTTCTCGCGGCCGAGGTTGTCCACCGTGGCCACCAGCTGCGGGGCGAACCGCTCGGCAAGCACGAGCGTGGCCAGCGTTTCGGCGCTGAAGAGTTGAGCGAGTGCGTCGCGCAGCGTGCCGGCCGCAGGCCCGGGCCCCCCTGCGGCGCTGGCGGCCTCGATGGGGTGGCGCACCGGCGGGGCCGGCGTCGCCGCAGGCGACTGCGGCGGGGCCGTGGCGGCCGGCGTCGCTGTGGCGGCGGCCGGTGCCGCGGCCGAGGCGCCCACCCGCACCGGTTGCACCAAGCCGGCGCCGGGCCACCACGCGGCGCGCCAATGCCAGGCCGACCAGCCGACTGCAGCCAGCACGAGTGAAACGGTGAGCACGATGGCGGGGTGCTTCATGACGATGGCTCCCGGGCCGAAGGCGGCCGGCTGCGATGAGACGCGCCTGGCGCGCCGTGGTTCCGCGGCCGTGCGGGCGACTTGCCGGGGCGGCTGGTCATGCCGCCATCCAGGCCAGCACCGCCAGCCAGCCCGACGCCGTGACGACGAAGGCCACCGTGGACAGCACGATGCCGGCCGTCGCCTCGGCCTCCAGCACGTGGTAGCGCTGCGAGAAGATGAGTGCGTTGCTGCCCACCGGCAGCGCCGCCATCATCACCACCACCGCCAGTGGCGTGCCCACGAGGCCGAAGCCGAAGCGCGCAACGACGAGCACCAGCGCCGGCATCACCAGCAGCTTGACCACGCACACGGGCAGCACCGCGCGCCACTGGCGGGCGAGGCCGTAGGCCTGCAACGTGATGCCGATCAGCACCAGGCACAGCGGCACCACCGCGCTGCCCAGCAGCTGCAGCACTTCGTCCAGCACACCGGGCAGCCCGAAGCCGGTGAGGTTCCACACGAGGCCGGCGACGATGGGCAGCACCACGGGGTGCAGCAGCGTGTTGCGCACGGTGCTCAGCAGCACGCGGTGCACGGGTGCCGCACCATGTTCGCGGGCATGCGCGCGGGCCAGTGCCAGCTCGGCGATGGCGGTGGGCAGCGTCAGCAGCATCACGCCGTGCAGGCCGACCATGGTGATGTGGATCGCCAGGCCCGTCTCGCCGAACAGCGCCGCGGCCATCGGGATGCCCAGCTGCACCGCGTTGCCGTAGGTGGCGGCCACCGAGCGCGCGGCGGGCGCCGCGGCGCCATCGCGTGCCGCGTGGCGGCCTTGCCACAGCGCCACGGCGAGCACCAGCGCCATGCCCGGCAGGAAGTAGGCCATCAGCACCGGCCAGGGCAGGCCGGCGAAGTCGATGCGTGCGGCAGTACGAAACAGCAGCGCCGAGACGAACACGTTCATCGTCAGGTTGCCCAGCAAGCGCGCCACCGCCGGTGTCGCCTCGCCGAACCAGCGCAGCCGCGCGGCCAGGTAGCCCAGGCCCACGGTCAGGAAGATGGCCAGCAGCTTGTGGAAGATGGCCAGCGTCATGGGTGTTGTGGGTCGGGTGGGTGGCGTGGCTGTCGCCTGGGGGCAACGGCGGCAACGAGGGGCTGGCCTAGTATCGGTTCACCGCGGGCCAGGGGGTTCGCGTCAAACCCAGGGAACGAGACTCATGAAGGCAAGAAGATTGAACCTTCGCGGCCGGGTGGCCGCACTGGCTGCCATGGCCGCGCTGCTGGCGACCAGCGGTGCTGCCGTGGCGCAGGCGGCCGCCGACCGGCCGGTGCGCGGCTTCGTCGGCATCGGCCTGGCCGGCGGCGGCGACAAGCTGGCCACCGTGCAGTGGAGCAACGGCGACACCACCAACATCAAGGCCGGCGGGCTGGTGGACTTCCGCGTCGGCGCCGACGTGCGCCTGGGCGAATCGCCTTTCTCGCTGCTGGCCAGCGTGGGCTGGTTCAGCGACAGCGCCAACGGCAACAACGGCAGCGTGCGCTTCGAGCGCTACCCGCTGGAGCTGATGGGCTCCTGGCGCCTCGCCGAGGGCTACCGCCTGGGGCTGGGTGTGCGCAACCCCGGCGACGGCAAGCTCAAGGGACGGGGCGCTGCCTCCAACCTGGGCACCACCACCTTCAAGGGCGAGCTCGGCTACGTGCTGGAAGGCGAGTGGCTGTTCGGCCGCAGCTGGGGCGTGGCGCTGCGCTACGTGGGCGAGGAATACAAGGCGCCCAACGGCCAGAAGGTCGACGGCAGCCACGTCGGGCTGCGCGGGGCCTTCTACTTCTGAACGCGCCTAGCCGGCGCCTTCTTCGCCGCCGCCGTCTTGGCGGCGGCCTTCTTCACGGTGGACGCGGGTGCCGCGGCGGCCTTCGGCGCGGCCGGCTTCGAAGTGGCCGGCCTTGATGCGACGGCCGCCGGGCCGCCTTCTGCCTTGGCACTGTCTCTCGGGGCGGCGCCTTTGGCAACGTCTCTCGGGGCGGCGCCCTTGGCACTGTCTCTCGGGGCGGCGCCCTTGGCACCGCGGGGCTCGAACTCGAAGATCACCTTGCCTTCCTTGGCGTCGTAGGCCAGGTACGCCTTGAAGGCGCGCCGCGTGCGGTTGGAGACGAAGCCTTCGAGCAGGCTGGTCTTGCCGGTGGCCAGCAGCTTGTGCGCCTCGTCGTGCGAGACGGGCTGCTGCAGGATGATCTTGCCGGTCTTGAAGTCGCAGGTCTGGTGCGCGCCCACGCCGTGCTCGCAGACGTAGTTCGTGCCGTGCTCGTAGACATGGCCCTTGCACTTGGGGCAGGGGCCCAGTGACTTCTGCTCGGAGAAGTCCACCGGCTCGCCGTCCGAGGCGCCGTCGCGCTCGTCATCGCCGAAGTCGAACTCCAGCCGCCAATTGTCGATCTCGTCGTCGAACACCAGCTTCAGCTCGGCGGTGAACGGGAACCCCTTCTTCGAGCGGAAGCCTTCGAGCGGGCCGATCTTCTTGTCATGCAGGAAGGCCTCGGCCTCCTCGAGCTCGAAGGCGCGGCCCGAGGGGATCTTGGTGATCGAGAAGCCGCAGCCTTCCTCGTTGCCGGATGCGCCCGTGCAGGCAAAGCGCCGGTAGTTCTCTTTCACCACGCCGCCGCACTTGGGGCAGGGCGTCGCCAGCGTCATGTAGTCGCCGGGGATGGTGTCGCGGTCGTACTCCTTGGCCTTCTTGACGATGCGCTCGGCCATCTTGGCGATCTCGCCCATGAAGGCGGCGCGCGCCAGGCGGCCGTGTTCCATCTCGGCGAGCTTGAACTCCCAGTCGCCGGTGAGCTCGGGCTTGGTCAGGTCTTCCACCTGCAGGCCGCGCAGCAGCGTCATCAATTGGAACGCCTTGGCCGTGGGCACCAGCTCGCGGCCGTCGCGGTGCATGTACTTCTCGTTGAGCAGGCCTTCGATGATGGCGGCGCGCGTGGCCGGCGTGCCCAGGCCCTTCTCGCGCATGGCCTCGCGCAGCTCGTCGTCCTCGATCAGCTTGCCGGCACCTTCCATGGCCGACAGCAGCGTGGCTTCGTTGTAGCGCGCCGGCGGGCGCGTCTTCAGCGCGGCGGCTTCGGCATCGGCCGTCTTGACCTTCTCGCCTTCGGCCACGGCGACGAGGTTGGCGTCCTCGTCCTGCGCCTCCTTGCCGTACACCGCCAGCCAGCCCGGATTCACCAGCACCTTGCCGTTGGTCTGGAAGTGGTGCGTGGCGCCGCCGGCTTCCACGCGGCTGGTGCGCGTGGTCACCATGTACTCGGCGCTCGGAAAGAACACCGCGAGGAAGCGCTTGACGATCAGGTCGTAGAGCTTGGCCTCGATCTCGTTCATCGAGCCCGGCGCCTGCAGCGTGGGGATGATGGCGAAGTGGTCCGAGACCTTGCTGTTGTCGAACACGCGCTTGCTGGGCTTGACGTAGCCCTCGGCCAGCGCCTTCTTGGCGTGCACCGACAGCGCGCGCAGCGGGCCGGGCAGGTCTTCGTCGGCCAGCATCTTTACCGTGTTCTTCACGGTGCCCAGATAGTCTTCGGGCAGGGCGCGGCTGTCGGTACGCGGGTAGGTGATGGCCTTGTACTTCTCGTACAGCGTCTGCGCCAGCGACAGCGTGGTCTTGGCCGAGAAGCCGAAGCGGCCGTTGGCCTCGCGTTGCAGCGTCGTCAGGTCGTACAGCAGGGGACTCGCCTGCGTGCTGGGCTTGGCTTCGTCGGTGACGCTGGCCGCCTGCCCGCGGACCGCATCGGCGATCGCCTGCGCGTCGGCGGCGGTCCACAAGCGGTCGGCCTTGAGTTCCGCATCGTCGGGGTTCTTCTTCCACTTGGGGTCGAACCACTTGCCTTCGTAGCTGCCGGCGGCGGCGACGAACTGCGCCTTCACCTCCCAGTACTCGCGCGGCACGTGGCGGCGAATGCGCTCCTCGCGCTCGACGACGATGGAAAGCGTGGGCGTCTGCACGCGCCCCACGGTGGTGAGGAAGAAGCCGCCGTCGCGCGAGTTGAACGCTGTCATCGCGCGCGTGCCGTTGATACCCACCAGCCAGTCGGCCTCGCTGCGGCTGCGCGCGGCGTCGGCCAGGCCGAGCATCTGCTCGTTGGGGCGCAGCTGCTCGAAGCCGTCGCGGATGGCCTGCGGCGTCATGCTCTGCAGCCACAGCCGCTGCACCGGCTTGCCCAAGGCCCCCTTGGCGCCGCCGGCGTACTGCTCGATGAGGCGGAAGATCAGCTCGCCCTCGCGCCCGGCGTCGCAGGCGTTGATGAGCGTGGCCACATCCTTGCGCCGTGCCAGCTTGACCACCGCGTTGAGCCGGCTCTTGGCCTTGTCGATGGGTGCCAGGTCGAAGTGCGGCGGCACCACCGGCAGGTGGGCGAAGCTCCACTTGCCGCGCTTCACTTCGTAGTCGTCGGGCGCCTTGATCTCCACCAGGTGGCCCACGGCGCTGGTGACGACATGCGTGTCGTTCTCGAAGTGGTCGGCGTGCTTGTCGAACTTGCCGGCCACCGGCGTGAGGGCGCGCACGATGTCCTGCGCGACGCTGGGCTTCTCGGCAATGATGAGGGTCTTGCTCATGGGGGCGAGTCGGGTCTCGAAGTCGGCCGCGGGTGCGGTGGCGGCGGCGCGCGAGGAAGCGGGAGCAAAGGCCGTGCCTACAATGCCGCCTCTCGCGCGCACGCACGCGCACGCACGCGCGCACACACATATTCAATGTACCCAATGAGCCAGAAGAGCCGCCCGGCCCGGGCCCCCAGTTCAAAGCGAGAGGCCGGGCGCGGCGTCGGAGGCGATGCCCCGCGGCCGGCGCAGCGGGGTTCGGTGGCCCCGCGCGGCGCACGTCGCGTGCACAACGGCGCCGCGGAGGGCGCCAAGGCGCGCACCCCGGAGCGCACCAAGGAGCGCGCCGCGGCGCTCGACACCGGCCGCGCCCGGGGCGCGAAGGCCCCCGGTGGCGGCCGGCGCATCCAGGTGCGCAGGAGCGGCGTGCACGGCAAGGGCGTGTTCGCCGTCGCGCCAATCCCCCGGGGCACGCGCGTCATCGAGTACGTCGGCGAAATCGTCACCTGGCCCGAGGCACTGCGCCGCCACCCGCACGACCCGAGCGACCCGAACCACACCTTCTACTTCCACGTCGACGACGACCATGTCATCGACGCCGGCGTGGGCGGAAACGCCGCACGCTGGATCAACCACGCCTGCCGGCCCAACTGCAAGGCCGAGCAGGAAGATGACGGCCGCGTGTTCATCGACGCGCGGCGCGACATCGCGGTGGGCGAGGAGCTCTTCTACGACTACGGCCTCGTCATCGACGAGCGCTACACGCCGGCGCTGAAGAAGAAGTACGAGTGCCGCTGCGGCCACCGGCGCTGCCGGGGCACGATGCTGGCGCCCAAGCGCTAGCGCCCACGGTCGCGGCGCGCCGATCGGCACACGCGCAGCGCCGCCGGGCCGCCGCCGCACCCCAGCCTGCCGCCGCCGCCATCCACATCGCAACCGCTGCTGCCCGTGCTCGCCTGGGACACCGAAGCGTTGCAGCGGCAGCTCGAGCCGCACCTGCCTGGCGTGGGCGTGCAGGTGCTGCCGCGCTGCGGCTCCACGAACACCGCGCTGCTGGAGGATGCCCGGCAAGCCCGTGGCGCGTTCGCCCCTCGCCTGCTCGTGGCCGAGCAGCAGACCGCCGGCCGCGGGCGCCTGGGCCGACAGTGGGTTTCGGAGGCCGGGGCGTCGCTGACGTTCTCGCTGGCGCTGGCGCTGGCGCGGCCAGACTGGTCGGGCCTGTCGTTGGCGGTCGGCCTCGCGGTGGCCGAGGCACTGGACGAGTCGGCCACGTCTGCCCCGCCGGCCGATGCAGCTGACAGGCCGGGCGCCGCGCAGTGGCTCAGCGGGCGCATCGGGCTCAAGTGGCCCAACGACCTGTGGTGGCGCGGACCGCCGGCCACCGGCCCTGATGTGCCGATGCCCGGCGCCGGGAACTGCGCCCTGCCGGCCGGCCGCAAGCTCGGCGGCATCCTGGTGGAGACCGTGGTGGCCGGGCCGCAGCGCGTGGCCGTGGTCGGCATCGGTTTGAACATCCGGCCGCTTCCGGCCGAGCGGGCCGCGGCGCTGGGCCGCGAGTTGGCGTGCCTGCAGGAACGTGAAGCCGGGATCACCGCGCCGCTGGCATTGGCCCGCGTGGCTGTGCCGCTGGCGCAGGCGCTGCGGCGATTCGAGCGCGAGGGCTTTGCCGCCTTCGCTGCCGGCTACGCCCGCCGCGACGTGCTGCGCGGCCACGAGGTCGCCACCACCGATGCCGCAGCGCCAGCCGGCACCGCCGAGGGCGTGGCCGACGACGGCGCGCTGCTCGTGCGCTGCGGTGGGCAGCGCCACCGCATCGTCAGCGGCGAGGTCAGCGTGCGGCCGGCGGGTGCTTGTGCCGGGGCCCCGCCTGGCGGGCCTGGCGCGTTGGGTGCGCTGGGTGGGCTGGGTGCGTCTGGCCGAGGGCACGCCTGATGTTGCGCACGCTGCTGCTGTTGCTGCTGCTGGCCAATGCTGCGGTGTTCGCGTGGACCCACGGCTGGCTCGACCCGCTGGTGCCGCCCCCCGGCAGCACCGAGCGCGAGCCCGCTCGGCTGGCCGCCCAGGTCAATGCCGACGCGGTGCGCGTGGTGCCGGCATCGCCACGGGGGGCGCAACAGGAAGCGGCGCCGCGCGCGGCAACGCGGTGCCTGGAGATCGGCCCCTTCGGCCTGGTGGACGCGGCGCAGGCCGAAGCCACGCTCGAAGCCGCGGGCTTGGCCGCCGGCACCTGGGAGCGCGACCTGCGCGAGCCGGGCCAGATGTGGCTGCGCGTGCCGAGGGCCGATGCCGTGCTGCGCGAGCGCTTGCAGGCGCTGGCCGCCGGTGCACCGGTGCTGGCGGCGGGGTTCAAGCCTTGCTCGGGGGTCAGCTGACACCGATCTCGGTTGGCTGGACTTGAACCCAGGTCGGCAGCTGCACCAGCGCGCTGCAGCGTGCACAGACCCGGGTGGCCTGCCCTGCCGCGCCCGAGGGCGAGGCCCGGCGTCCGCGCCAGGCTGCGCCTGCCGCGGATGACGGCCGACGGAACCACCGTCGGCCTACCCGGCTCGTGCCGAG
>JAEUPC010000186.1 GCA_016789865.1 Rubrivivax sp. | reverse complement strand
TCCGCTCGTGCTCTCGGCGCGCAAGCTGGGTGGCGCGCTCGCGGCCGGTTGCTCCATCGTGCTCAAGGCGGCCGAAGAAACGCCGGCCAGCGTGGCGCTGATGGTCGACTGCCTGAACCAGGAGCTTCCTGAAGGCGTGCTCCAGCTCGTCTACGGTGTGCCGGCCGAGGTGTCGAAGACGCTGATCGCCTCGCCGGTGATCCGCAAGGTGAGCTTCACCGGCTCGGTGCCGGTGGGCCGCCATCTGGCCGAGCTGTGCGCGCAGCATCTCAAACGTGTGACGCTCGAACTGGGTGGCCATGCGCCGGTGCTCATCGCCGAAGACGCGAACCTCGAACGTGCCGTTTCGATGATGGTGGCGCACAAGTTCCGCAACGCCGGGCAGGCTTGCCTGGCGCCGACCCGCTTCTTCGTCGCCCGCTCACGCTATGCCGATTTCGTCGACGCTTTCTCTGCCGCGAGCCGCGCACTGAAGCTCGGCCCCGGGCTCGAACCCGGCACGCAGATGGGCCCGCTCGCCAATCCGCGCCGGCAGACCGCGGTGCAGGACCTGATCGCGCGATCGGTGGCGCAAGGTGCGCGCTCGATCAGCGGCGCGGCGCCGGCTGAAGGCTTCTTCGTCGCGCCCACGCTGCTGGCCGACGTGCCGCTGGACGCCGCGGCGATGCAGGAAGAGCCGTTCGGCCCGGTGGCGTGCGCCGTGCCGTTCGACAGCTTCGAAGAAGCGGTCGCGATGGCCAACCGCAACCCGTACGGCCTGGCCGGCTACCTCTTCACCGACTCGGCCAAGACCATGCACTTCGCCTCAGAGCGCCTGGAGGTGGGGAGCCTCGCCATCAATGGCATGGGCGTGTCGGTGCCGGAAGCGCCGTTCGGGGGTGTGAAGGACAGCGGGTATGGCAGCGAGTCGGGGATCGAAGGGATGGAAGCGTTCCTGGACACCAAGTTCGTTCACACGGTCCTTCAGCCCTAACGGATTGACTGGCTGGTGTCCGGCGTCATCGGACCGGGTTCGAACGCATAGAACGCAGCGGCGGCTCGCGGCCATCAGGCGACGTTGGGTCCCTGTAGCTACTGATCCCAGGGATTCAAGAGCTGCACGCCGCTGGGCTGGAAGTCGGCAACGTTGCGAGTGACGACGGCCATGCCATGGACCATGGCCGTTGCTGCAATCATCGCGTCGCGCTCGCTGAGGCGGTCGGGCACGTGAAGCCGGGCGCACTGCAACGCAACGGCCGAGTCGACGGGCAGGACGCGTCCGCTGAAGGCTGGCAACACCTGGCCGTCCAGCCACTGACGCATGACAGTACCCTGCTTTCCGTCGCGCCGCTCGATCCGAAGAACACCCATCTCGAGTTCAAGCAATGTGATGACGGATATGTAGAGGCTTCCCGCTGGCACAGCGCTGGCCCAGGCGATGACGGCCGGGTCTGCCTTGCCCGACTTGGCTCTGCGCAGTTCCGATACGACGTTGGTGTCGAGCAGCAGTGTCACGTCAGATCGACGGGCTTGGTCAGCGCGCGCAGGCGCGGCGGCGTGAATCGTATGGCGCTGCCGTTTGGTAGTGCCAGGAGATCGACCAGGTTGGCGGACGGGGCGACGAGGTCCTCGTAGTGCTCGATGCTGAGCAGCACGTGCGCGGGCTTGCCCCGGTCAGTGATGAAGACGGGGCCCATCTTGGCGGCCTTCTTGGCGCCACTCGTGTCCTGATTGAACTCTCGGCTTGAGATCGTCGTCACGGCCATGCTGGACCTCCGTTTGGCGCATTGTAGCAACGTACCTACAGTGACCCCGCGCTGCCGGCGGCTGGTGATGGTTCATGCGCCGGAACGCGGTCGCTCGAAGGTGTCCGTCTCTCGCGCGGCCGCCAGGCGCCCGATCTTCGGCGCACCAGCGATCAGGGCGTTGAGGTAGAGCAGCGGGGCACGAGACAAGGATCAGGTCCTGCTCGATCCGCGACCGCAGCCGCGAGATGCTCTCGCCCGGCGACGTGGCGATCGCGCGGCTGTACAAGACGCTGCTCGGCCTGGCGCAGCAGGTGGCCGGCGGCGAAGATCCGGTGGGCCTGGCGATCGACCCGCCCCGCATCAAGGGCGTGAACGGGCGCCTGCAGCCGGGCGAGCGCTGGCAGTTGCCGGTGCCCGAACATGTCCCGCGCCGGCCGGCCGCCGTGCCGACACCAGTGCCGACACCAGTGCCGACAGCAGTGCTGGCGGCAGTGCCGGCAGCAGTGCCGGCAGCCGCCGCCTGAAAGGTGGGTGCAGCCATGATCCAGACGGCCATCAAGGGCGCGGCGGCAGCGGCGCCCGATCTCATGATCCCGCTCGCCAAGCACATCTCGGCCGAGGGCTTCGAGCGCGAGCGCCCCGCGGTGTTCGGCAAGTCCTGGCTGCTTGCCGGCCACGCGGCCGACCTGCCGCAGCCGGGCGACTACCAGGTGCGCGAATTTGCGGTGCCCCGCGCCTCGCTGCTGCTGGTGCGCGGCGACGACGTGATCGAGGTCTTCCCCAACCGCGTGATGCTGATGGGCCAGCATTACCTCAACGAGATCGAGTTCCTGCCGGTCGGCGCGAGCTGCACGGTGGTCATCAACGAGACGTTCGGCTACCGGCCGGCCAACCTGGCCGAGCGCGCGAGCCAGGAGCTGGTCCGCTCGCGCGAGCGCGAGGTCGTGCGCGAGGACCTGAGCCTGCTGGAAACGCAGCACGCGGCGCCGGCCACCGGCGAGATGGAGCATGTGGTGCTGTCGCGCCAGGAGATGGCGCTGGCGCACCACTTCAAGGCCCGCCAGCAGATGCTGGAGGCGGCAGCATGAGCGGCGCACTGTCGTCGGGCACGTCACGCACGCCGGGCACGCCAGGCCTGCCCGCCGGCTTCGAGGACCTTGAAACGCAGGCCGCCGAGCGGGCGCTGGAAAGCGAGCAGGCGCGCTACAACCGCCGCATCGCCACGCCGATGGCCGAGCTGCAGCGCTCATATGACGCGGTGTTCCCGCGGCTGGGAGACATCATGCGGTTTCTGTCGCAGCACCCGGCCGACACCGCCGAGCTCGAGCCGCGGGTGCGGCGCCTGTTCTACCTGGCGCTGGCGTGCGTCGAGGCCTAGGCACCGATCGAGCTCGGCTGGCCCTCAGCCGACCTCGATGACCCCTTCCCGGCGCATCGCATCGAGTACCGCGGGCCGAGCTGCAGCGCAGACTGAGAAGCGGGCGGAGGTAATGTTCCAGGTCATCAACGACCTGGTCTCACCGTGGAGCTGACGTCGATGGCGCACCATGAGCTCCGTGAACGAAAGCGACAGGGTTTAGGGCGAACCGCATCCGGCCGTTCCGACCACCACGGGGTCGGCTTCGCCGGCGCCCGCGCGGCTCAGAGCATGTTCAGCGACGATTGCACGCGCTCGATGTGCTTTGTTATGGACGTTGCGGCGAGCTGCTGGTGCGCCCTCGTCATGCGGCTGTCGATCGAAGCAGTGGTAATCGCACCCAGTACGGCGCCGCTCGCGTTGCGCATCGCCACTCCGAGTCCGATGACTCCTGGCGCACTGTAATGCCCGATGACGGCGTGTCCGCGGCGCTGGCTCGCACGAATGAGGGAGCGAAGCATCGACTCGGTCAACGAACCGTAGCTCGCCAGGCGTTTCGCGTTCGCGCGGATGCATTCGTCCTGTTCGGCGGCTGACAGTGCGCTGAGAATCGCGAGCCCGCCTGCACCGGGGCCCAGGGGCTGCCTCATGCCGACGTTCACGGTCAACACCTGGACCGTGTAAGAGCCGATCACGCGCGCAAGGCAGATTGACTCGAAGCCCACCCGGCCAATCAGGAATGCGCTGTTGCCCGTGTCCTCGGCAACCCCCAGCAGGATCGGCTCGCAGACACTGCGCAGGTCGGCGCGGTCGGCGAAGGCGGCGGCCAATTGGCGGCAGTAGTCCCCCAACACATAGCGCTTCGATCCGTCAGGCCGCGTCAACAACCCCTGCCTCTCCAGCGCCTGGACGATGCGGTGCACGGTTGGACGCTCGAGCCCGCTGAGCGCCACCAGATCGGCCACCGTCAAGCCGTGCGCGCCATGGGCCACCACCTGCTTCAACACGCCCAGCGTGCGGTCGATGCTTTGTGTCCCGCGGGTGTTCGTATCAATCACGCTGGCGATCATAAGGTGGACGAGTGGGGGCCGCGACGCGGCCCATCTTGAAGCAGCCGACCATCTCGGCTTCCTTCCGTTCATCCACATCGTGGACATGCGGCTGTGCGACCTGCACCCCCACAACTACGATTTGTGCACTCGCGTCCAAGCCTTGTCTCGGGCGCCCCACCCCCTCTGACCGGAGCACTGCATGAACAAGACGGCTGACCGCAAGTACTGGCGCACTGCCATCGCTGACCCCACACCGCACGAGGGTACGGTGGTCAGGGGCTACGACCTGCTCACGGATCTCGTCGGCAAGATCGACTTCGGCGCCATGGTGTACCTGCTCTTCAAGGGAGAGCTTCCCAAGGGCAACGAGTCGAAGATCATCAATGCAATGTTCATCTCGGTAGCCGACCACGGCATCTCGCCGTCATCGACAGTCACCCGGTTCGTGCAGGCCGCGGGTGTGCCCATCCAATGCGCGGTGGCGGCCGGCGCGATGATGTTTGGCGATGTGCACGGGGGCGCCGGTGAGGAGTTCACCCGCTACATCCAGGAACTGGTGTCCAAGGCGGCCTCCAGCGGACGCAGCTATGAGGATGTGGCGACCGAGTACGTTCACGCACACAAGCGGCTGGATGGCTTCGGGCATCCGCAGCATCCCGAAGGCGATCCACGCGGCAAGGTGCTGTTCGCCCTGGCTGAGGAATATGGGCTCGCAGGCGACCACGTCCGCATGACGCGCGAGCTGGAAAAGGCGCTGATCAAGAAGAAGAACCGGCCGCTGCTCGCGAACATCGACGCGGCGGTGGGCGCCATCATTTCAGACATGGGGTTCGACCATCGGCTGGCGCGTGCCTTCATCGTCATTCCCCGCACGGCGGGCCTGTTCGCCCACGCCTTCGAGGAGCAGGTGCGCGAGCCCGGCTGGCGCCAGATCACGATGGACCAGGTGGCATACGACGGCCCGGCGCGCCGCAGCAACACCACCTCTGCTCAATAGATCGGAAGATGACATGAACACCCGCGTTGCAGTCGCTGGAATTGGCATGACCTCCTTCGGAAAGTTCATGGACCGCTCGGTCCGGACTTCTGCGGAAGAGGCCGTCAAAAGTGCGCTGGCCGATGCCGGCATCGGCGCCGAGCGCGTCGACCGCGTCTTCTTCGGCAACGCGGCAGCCGGGCTCATCACGGGCCAGGAGATGGTGCGCGCGCAAGCCGCGCTCAGGTACACCGGCCTGCTCGGCAAGCCGATGGTCAGCGTCGAGAACGCCTGCGCCACCGGCAGCACGGCCTTCCACCTGGCCTGGCACTCCGTCGCCAGCGGCCAGTCCGACGTGGCCATGGCAGTCGGTGCCGAAAAGCTGAGCCACCCCGACAAGGCCGTGTCGTTCGGCGCGTTCGGTGGCGCAGTGGACAAGGAAGACGTTCTGCCGTCGCACATCGGCTCCGGCAGCGGATCCATCTTCATGGACATCTACGCCGAGCGCACGCGCAGATACATGAAGGCGACGGGAACGACGCCGGCCGACTTCGCGCGCATCACCGTCAAGAGCCGGCGTGCTGGCGCTCTCAACCCGTACGCGCAATTCCGCAAGGAAACGACCATCGGGGAGGTCCTGGCCGCACGCATGATCAGCGATCCGCTGACGCTCCCCATGTGCTCATCGATCGGCGACGGCGCGGCCGCGATCGTGCTCGTCTCGAGCCGCGTCGCTGCACAGTTGACGGGATGCAGGCCGGTGTGGGTTGCAAGCTCGGTGCTGCTGTCCGGGATGGCAGACCCCACAAAGCCGAGCGCGTCGGTCAGCGCTGCAAAGGCCGCCTACAAGGAGGCCTCGATCGGACCCGATGAAGTCCATGTCGCCGAGGTTCACGACGCATCGGCGCCCGGCGAACTCATCAACTACGAGGTCATTCAGATCTGCCCCGAGGGACAGGGCGTCGAGCTGCTGCGAAGTGGTGCCACCGACATCGGTGGCCGCGTCTCGGTCAACCCGAGCGGCGGTCTGCTGAGCAGAGGCCATCCGATCGGCGCCACGGGCGCGGCGCAGATCGCCGAGCTCGTCCAGCAGCTGCGCGGCGAAGCCGGCCCACGGCAGCGCCCGTCCGCGAAGGTCGCGCTGGCGCAAAACTCGGGCGGCCAGGTCGGTCACGAGTCCGCTGTGGCGGTGGTCTCCATCCTCACCGCATGAAGGAGACGGCCATGACGCAGCGGCTGCAAGGCAAGGTGATCGTCGTGACCGGCGCGGGCGCCGGCGTGGGCAAGGAGATTGCGCTCGAGGCGGCGCGCCAGGGCGCGCGAGTGGTCGTGAACGACCTGGGTGTGAACATGGAGGGCGATGGCGAGCGCAGCGCCGGGCCGGCCCAGCAGACGGTCGACCAGATTCGCGCCGCAGGTGGCGAGGCCAGCGCCAACACGGACAGTGTTGCCGACTGGAGTTCAGCCCAGCAGATCGTCAAGCATGCGCTCGACGTGTACGGACGCGTCGACGGGTTGGTGAACAACGCCGGCAATCTGCGCGACGGGATTTTCCACAAGATGTCGGAAGAAGACTTCGACGCCGTGGTGAAGGTGCACCTGAAGGGCTGCTTCAACATGGCCCGCGCCGTCGCGCCGCACTTCAAGAGCCAGGAGTCGGGCGCCATCGTGCACATGACGTCGACTTCAGGCCTGATCGGCAACGTCGCGCAGGCCAACTACGCCGCTGCGAAGATGGGCATCGTCGGCCTGTCGAAGTCGATCGCGCTTGACATGGAGCGCTTTCGCGTGCGGTCCAACTGCATTGCGCCGTTCGCATTCACCCGCATGGTGAGCTCGATCCCGACCGACAACCCGGAAGGGCTGGCTCGCACGCTCGTCAACCAGCGCATGGAGGTGGCCAAGATCGCGCCGTTCACCTGCGCGCTGCTCACCGACGAGGCCGGTGGCGTGACAGGCCAAATCTTCGGCGTTCGGAACAACGAGATCTACTTGTTCTCGCAGCCGCGGCCGATACGCACCGCGCACCGCAGCGAAGGTTGGACCGTCGAGTCCTGCCTGGAAGTCGCCATCCCCATGATGAAGCCTTCGTTCTTCCCACTGGACAGGTCGCGCGACATCTTCAGCTGGGATCCCGTCTGAGAGCAAACGATGAGTGAAGACACGCGCGACATGCTGCATGAAGCGGCCCTGCGGATATTTGCGGACAAGCCCGCAGACTTGTGGGGTGTCCTGCAGGCGTCCGGTTTCGACAAGGCCTTGCTGTCTGAGAGCAAGGGTGGCGCGGGCGTGAACTGGGCCGACGCTGGCGGGCTGCTGTCACTGGCCGGCGAACATGCCGCGGCCGTCCCGCTAGCCGAAGCAATGGTCGGACACTGGCTTGCAGACTGCGCCGGCGTCAGGGGCGCGACCTTGCCGACCATCGCCTCGTCGGCGCACGTCGAGCCAGTTCGGCTGAGTCGCGCCGGCGACGGGTGGCGCGTCGACGGCACACTGCGCCGGGTGCCATTGGGCGGTGCCTGCACGCATGTCGCGTTCATCGTCGGGGCTGGCACGGCCGCCCACCTGGTCGTCCTGGCCCGGGATGCCGCAGGCATCGCCGTCACTCCGGGCCGCAATCTCGCCGGCGATCCGCGCGATACGCTGGCACTCGACGGTGTGGTGCCGCAGGCGGTGGCCCCCGCGCCTTTCGACGCGCGCGATCTGCTCTGCCTGTCTGCCATCCAGCGCAGCGCGCTCATGGCCGGCGCGATCGATCGGTGCCTTGCGCTGGCCGTGGAGTACGCCAACCTGCGCGTGCAATTCGGCCGGCCGATCGGGAAGTTCCAGGCAGTGCAGCAAAACATCGCCTTGTTGGCCACGCAGGCGGCGGCCGCACGTGCAGCAGCCGAAGCTGGAAGCGAAGCGGTCGATGACTGGCTGGCCGGGGGCGAGCCCCTCTCGCAAAGCATTGCCGCTGCCAGCGCGAAGATCCGGACTGGCGACGCCGCAGGGCAAGCCTCGGCGATCGCGCATCAGGTGTTCGGCGCCATCGGGTTCACCGAGGAACACGAACTGCACCGGTTCACCAAGCGGTTGTGGTCCTGGCGGGACGAGTGCGGCAACGAGGCTTTCTGGTCTCGCGAGCTGGGCAATCTCATGCTGGCCGGTGGCGCCGGCCAGTCCCTCTGGCGCACCGTGGCGCCGGCGGTAAACAGCACAACAGCGAGCGCAGCAGTGGGCGCAGCGTCATGAACAAACTCTCATTCCCGCGCCCCAGGCAGTCGGCCATTGCCGAACGGCTGCGCGCCGAAGTGCGCGAGTTCATCGACGGCTGGCACGGCGATCGGCACGGGGCCGCTTCATTTGGCGGCTTTGATCCTGCGTTCAGCGAGGCCCTTGGCCAGCGCGGCTGGATCGGCATGGGCTTTCCCAAGCGCTATGGCGGTGGCGGGTACGGGTTGACGGAGCGCCTTGTCGTTCTGGAGGAACTACTCGCCGTTCGCGCACCGATCTTTGCCCATGCGGTGGCCGAGCGTCAAAGCGGTCCGCTGCTGCTGAGGTTTGGCAACGAGAGGCAACGCGAGGAAGTCGTCCCACGCATTGCCGCCGGGAAGTGCTACTTCTGCATCGGCCTGAGCGAACCGGACTCGGGCTCGGATCTCGCGTCCGTGCGCACCCGCGCCACCAAGGTGGACGGCGGTTGGCTCGTGAATGGCGCCAAGATCTGGACCTCGAGCGCGCACCGCACGCACTACATGATCCTGCTGTGCCGCACGGCGCCCCCGGGTGAAGTACGGCAGGCCGGCCTGAGCCAATTCCTGGTCGACATGAAGACGCCCGGCATCACCTGCCGACCCATCGTCAACATCGCTGGCGACCACGACTTCAACGAAGTTCACTTCCAGGAAGTGTTCCTTGCAGATGACACGCTCATCGGCGTCGAAGGCCAAGGCTGGCAGCAGGTCACAAGCGAGCTGACGTTCGAACGAAGCGGACCTGACCGCTTCATGTCCCACATGGGCGCCGTCGAGGAGTTCTTCAGCGCGCTCAAGCAGCAGCCCTCACCCGAGGGCGCGCGAACGCTGGGGCGCCTGGTGGCTCACCTCTCGACGTTGCGACGGATGTCGCGGGGGGTCGCCACGATGATCACCGACGGGCAGGACGCCGCCTTGCATGCGGCCCTGATCAAGGACTTGGGTGCCTGCTTCGAACAAGAGATTCCCGAGACCCTTCGGCTGGTTCTGCAGACCGAGCCCGAACCGGGCAACTCTGACGCGTACAGCGCGGCGCTGGCCAACGTCATCCTGCATGCACCCTCCTGCACGATCCGCGGCGGGACCAAGGAAGTGCTGCGCGGCATCGTCGCGAAGTCCCTCGGCTTGCGATAAGAAGCTTGTCAGTCAACTCCCCAATGAGCTCGGAAAGGCAGCCACAAAGTGGAAACCGCATCGAACACGGAAGAACTTCACCGCCGGCATACCCACGGCGTTATGTGGCTCAAGCTGAATCGCCCGCAGGCGTTGAATTCGCTGACCTTGTCACTCGTCAATGCGCTGACGGCGTCGCTGAAGGAGGCCCAGCGCAACCCTGATGTCCGCGTCATCGTGCTGACAGGCGAAGGCCGGGCCTTCTGCGCTGGCGCGGATTTGAAGGACCCCGCCAGAAGCCGTCCCGAAAGCGGCGCTGAATTCGTCCACGCGATCGGGGCCCTGACGGAACTGATCGAAGCCTGCGGCAAGCCGGTCATTGCCGCCATCAACGGGATAGCCGTCGCGGGCGGGATGGAGCTCGTGCTCGCCTGTGACGTCGTCATCGCCGCAGAATCTGCCCGCCTAGGCGATGCCCATTCGAACTACGCGTTGTTCCCGGGAGGTGGGGCCACGGCACGCCTGCCAAGGAAGATCGGTCTCAACAACGCGAAGCTCGTCATGTTCACGGGTGACCTGCGACCAGCGTCCGATTGGAAGACCTTCGGGTTGGTCAGCCAAGTGGTGGCGGATGACGGCCTCATGGAGGCGGTCTCGGCCCTGGCTGCAAAGCTCGCAAGCAAGAGCCCGCTGGTGCTGTCCAGGATGAAGCAGGCACTCAATGATGCGCTGGACCACCCGTTGGCCGTCGGGCTGCGCTATGAGCGCGCCCTGAGCAACCTGCATCACTTCTCTGCCGACCGTGTCGAAGGGCTTGCCGCATTCAAGGAAAAGCGCGCTCCGCAGTTCACGGGCCAGTAGTTACAGCAATCGTCACGAAGCCAGCACCGGCAGTCGCACAGAAAGGGATTCAAAAGCATGGAACCGAAAGACAACAAGGGGCCGATGGCGGGTGTGCGGGTCATCGACCTTGGCACGATGGCGGCAGGCCCGGTGGCCGCGACCTTGCTCGCGGACTACGGCGCGGATGTGATCAAGATCGAGCAGCCGGGCCAAGGAGACGCGCTGCGCCATATCGGGCCGATGGTGGAAGGGGAGAGCCTGTGGTGGAACGTGGAAGGGCGAAACAAGCGGTCCGTGACGCTCGATCTGCACCATCCGGAAGGACAACGAATCCTCAAGGAACTGGTAAAGAGCGCGGACGTTCTTGTCGAAAACTTCCGTCCCGGCGTTCTCGAGAAATGGAACCTGTCGTGGAAGGACCTGCAGCAGGTCAACCCCCGGCTGGTGATGCTCAGCGTCTCGGGCTATGGCCAGACGGGTCCCTACGCCCACCGTGCAGGCTACGACCGCATTGCCCTGGCCATGGGGGGCACGCTGAACGCCACGGGCTACCCAGACCGCGCGCCGGTGAAGCTGGGCACGGCAATGGCCGACTATTCAACAGCGGTTCTTGGCGCGCTCGGCGTCATGGTCGCGCTTTACCACCGTGACGTGCGTGGCGGCACCGGTCAGCAGATCGATCTCGCGTTGTACGAGACCGTTTTCCGCTTCACGGATGTGATGGTCAGCGCTTACGAGAAGATGGGACTGCCGCGCGAGCGTACGGGCAACCTTCACTTCGCCGCCGCCCCGGGTGACCATTTCGAAACCTGCGACGGACGTTACATCGTCCTGACCGTGTCGAACGACCGCATGTACGGCCGCCTGTGCGAGGCCATTCCGGTGCTGATCGGCGACGCGCGCTTCTCCACCCACGTGAAACGCACCGCGCGCGTCGAGGAGGTCAACGCGATCGTCGCCGAATGGATCAAGTCACAGCCGGTTTCGCAGGTCTGCCGGATCTTCGAAGAAAAAGGCCTGGCTTTCTCACTGATCTACTCGATCAAGGAGATCGTCGCGGACCCGCAGTACCAGGCCCGGGGCAGCATCGCCACCGTTGAACATCCCAAGATCGGCACACTGAAGATGCCGGCAGTCTTTCCCCTGTTCAGCGGCACACCGACGCCGCAGATCAGGCCAGCGCCCGCGCTCGGCGCACACACCGACGAAATCTTGCGTGAAATCCTGGCGCTGACGGTTGGGCAGATGGCCGAGCTGCGCCAGGCGGGCACGGTCTGAGTTGCTGAACTCGATGGAGGCACTGCAATGATCCCGCCCCAGGTCAATGCAGTCGTGCCCGATCCGGCGAGCGTGGTGTCAGCCATCGAGAGCCGCTACTCGTGTCGTGCGTTCCTGCCCGACAGGCCGGTCGCTCGCGGACAAGTCGAGGAGATTTTGCGTGTCGCGCGTTGCGCGGCGTCCAGCACGAACACACAGCCGTGGAAGGTGTATGTGCTGCAGGGCGATCGCCGAGATGCACTCGTCGCGAAGGCGTGTGCGGCGCACGATGCGACCCGCGCCGATGCCTCACTGGTCGCCGAGTACGGCGAGGTGGATGGCTATTACCCATCGCAGTGGGTCTCGCCCTACATCGACCGGCGACGCCACAACGGCTGGACCCTGTATGGCCATCTGGGCATCGGGAAGGGCGAGAAGGACAAGATGCACGCGCAGGCCCAGCGCAATTACCGCTTCTTCGACGCGCCGGTCGGTCTCATGTTCACCATCGACCGCGTCATGGGCCACGGCTCGCTGATCGACTACGGCATGTTTCTGCAGAACCTGATGCTGGCGGCGCACGCGCTCGGGCTGCACACCTGCCCGCAGGCGGCGTGGAACAACGTCGCAAAGATCGTCATGCCTTTCATCGGCGCGGACTTTGGTGAGAGGCTGGTTTGCGGCATGGCGCTCGGCTACGCAGACGGGTCCGCGCCGGTGAACACCTACAGAACGCCGCGCGAGGCGGTGGACAGTTTCACCCGATGGGTCTGAGCCGCGCGCTCTACAGGCTGTCAATCCGTTCAACGAACTCTTCAAGGCATCCATGGACTTCACACTCTCCGACGATTCGCGTGCCATGCAGGCCTCGACCCGGAAAGTGGTCAACGATTTGCTCGAGTACGAGCCGCACTTCCATGAGGCGAACGAGGTGCACGGAGATGTGCACACCACCTTGCGGGAGATGGGCTACTACGGGCTGTCGATCCCCGAGGAATTCGGCGGAACCCCTGTCGACAAGCTCACACTGGCGCTGGTCCAGATGGAGCTCGCCCGCCTGCCTCCCCAGTTCTGGCCGTCCATCCGTCAGGCCCTCGGGCCGATTCCGCAATTGCTGCTGCTGCATGGCACGGCGAAGCAAAAGGCCGAATGGCTGCCGCGAGTCGCGGCCGGTGCGACGGTGTGTTTTGCGCTGACCGAGCCGGACGCCGGATCCGACGTCGCAGCCATGCGAACAAGCGCCGTCAAGAAGGGGGATCGGTGGGTGCTGAACGGCGCCAAGACCTACATCTCGAACGCCGAACGCGGCGACGTGTTTCTCGTGTTCGCAAAGACCGACAAGAGCAAAGGACGCGATGGCGTCTCGGCCTTCTTCGTGGAGCCCAAAACTGCCGGCTTCACCATGAGCAAGCCCATTCGCACCATGGGTTTCATGACCCACGGTGTCTACGGGCTGACGTTCGAAAACTGCGAAATCCCCGCAGAGAACTTGCTGGGCGAGGAGAACCGCGGCTTCTATTACGCCGTCTCGGGGTTGAATGAAGCCCGCATCAATGTGGGCTGCCAAGCCTTGGGCGGCAGCCAGATTGCCTTTGAACACGCGCTGCAGTACTCGAAGGATCGCGTTACCTTCGGCCAGCCACTTTCGAGCCACCAAGTCTTGCAGCATATGCTGGCCGACATGGCGATGGAGCAGCATGCGGCGCGAACGCTGCTGCTGGACGCGGCATGGGACCTGCAAAACGGCGTGGACGTGCGCTTGAAGTCCTCTTACGCCAAAGTGTTCTGCACAGAAGCAGCCAATCGCATTGCGGACAAGGCCTTGCAGATTTTCGGAGGCGCTGGCTACATCAAGGGCATGGTGGTGGAGCGGGTCTATCGCGAGCTGAGGGTCATGCGGATATTCGAGGGCGCGAACGAGATCCAGCGCAACATGATCGCCAAGCAGCTGTTGAAGACATAGATGCACCGCCACGATATGGGCAACTAGCCGCCGCAGGCATTGATGCGAGGTGCATTGGCCGACTTGCATCAAGGCTTGGAGTCAAGCTTGAGGTAGTTTCTTCGCGAAACATCCACATGATGGACGCTCCACTTCCGGTTCGCGGCGTCCTTACTACGATTCACTGCCACAGGTTCAGGCTGTCTGCCGTTGACCTGAGAGCAGCCCACGTTGTTTGACGATGGTCCGGATTCAACCGCAGGTGAGACCTATGAAATTCCTCAGCACTTCTTCGAGCCGCCGCAAGTTCCTTTTGGCCGCTGCCGCCGCTCTGTCGTCGCATTCGTCCTTCGCCCAGGCTCCGGCTTGGCCCACCCGAACGGTGAAGCTCGTGATCGGCACCGGCCCGGGTTCGCAGACCGACACGGTCGCGCGTCTTCTCGCGCCACGGCTGGCGGAACTCTGGGGGCAGCCTGTCGTTGTGGAGAACAAGGCGGGCGCGGGAGGCATCATCGGCACCGAGTACGTGCTGACCGCGAACGATGGTCACACGCTACTGATGGCAAGTCCGAGCATGCTCCTGGCGAAGTACACGACCAAGAGCCTGCGCTTCGATCCGCTGACGGACCTGATACCGGTTTACCGTGTCTTCAACGCTCCGGTCGTGTTCGTCACCAATGCGAAGACGGCGCAGCGCGCGAAGACGATGGCCGAGATGGTGGCGTTGAGCAAGTTCACGCCGCAAGGCATCTTTTTTGGCGGAGCTGGCCCCGCGTCGTTCTTCACCGTCTCGATGGCGGCGCTGGCGAAACCGATGGGAGTGCGCTACTCGGCGGTCGACTACAACGGTATGGGCCCATTGACCATCGGCCTTCTACGCGATGACACGCAACTTGCCATGAGCGGGTATCTCTCGGTGAAGGGCCAGATCGACGCGAAGGAGTTGCATGCGCTCGCGGTGATCGACGGCAAGCGGCTCCCCGGCCTGCCGGACGTACCCACGCTCGATGAGGCCGTCGGCTACAAGGGCTTCCTGCCCATATCCTGGGGCGGGATCTTCGCGCCCAAGGGCACGCCGGCAGCAGTGGTCAACGTCATCGCGCGCGCGTTCAGCACGGCATATGCGGATGAACCTGCACGCAAATCAATGGAGGCACGCCTGTCAGGCTCGGGCACATTGGTCCAGTCTTCACCGGCGCAGTTCGCCAAGGAGTACGCCGAGGAGGCGATCGTGTGGAAGAACACGCTTGCGACGTTGGGCGTCGTTCCGGAGTAGCGGTGCCCATGAGGTCCGGCCGGCCCCTTCGGTCACAAGGTGGGCAAACAGCCGGCGCAGTGTTTGTCGCGTTTTCACCAAGGTGATCATTCTGATGGTCCTCTGACCAGTCATGTGCTGCGCTCACCTCCACGCGGTTGGCACCCCGTGCCGCCACTCGATCTGGAGCGCGCCGATGGCGTCGGTCCAGGCCATCCTCAGCGGCGGTGTCGGACCGAACGGCTCGACCGAAGCCGCCCAGATTGCCGAGGTCGGCGCCAAGGCACTGGAGGTTCTGCGCAAGACCATCTCGGTGGACGTCCACACGCACGGCGGACCGCAGGGCATCTACTCTCCAGCGCCGCCCAACGGCAACCTTGCAGCCGGGATGCGGGCCGGGTCTCTTGCCGCGGTGTGCCTGTCGGAGATCCCGGACGAACCGCTTCTTGGCAGGAATGCAGCCGGGGTCACCTCGATCACCCGCTCGCCGAGGGCGGGTGAGCTCTACGCGCACCATCTGGAACGACTCGCCTGGGTCGACGCCATGGTGACGCACCATGGCCTACTGCGCGCACTGACGGCAGGCGATTTGGAATCCGCCCACGCTTCAGGTCAGCCATCGGTGATCGGCGGCGTCGAGGGTTTGGACTTCATGGAAGGAAAGCTGGAGCGTCTGGAAGAAGCGCATCAGCGCGGCATCCGCGCCGCCCAGCTTGTTCACTACACCCCCAACGATATTGGCGACTTCCAGACGGGCGTGGTGACTCACGACGGGGTGACCGAGTTTGGCGCCGAGGTGATCCGTGCCTGCCATCGCTTGGGAATGGTCGTTGATGTGGCCCACGCCACCGAACAGACGGCCAAGGCTGCGGCGAGAGTCTCCTCCAAGCCGCTGCTGCTATCGCACACGGCGCTCGTGGGCTCTCGGGCGATGGCATCGACGCGATTGGCCGCCCGATGCGTGACCCCTGATCATGCGCGGGCGGTTGCGGAAACAGACGGTGCCATCGGGATCTGGGCCATCTTTGAGAGCCTCGACAAGTACGTCGACGGACTCAAGGAAATGGCCGAAATAGTAGGCGTGGACCACGTCTGCGTGGGGACCGATCAACAAGTCGTCCCAGGCGCGCTGCAAGACTATTCGCAGTGGGTCAACCTGATAGCGGCGATGCTGCGCGGAGGGTTCACTTCGGAAGAGGCGGGAAAGATTGCAGGCGGCAACTACATGCGCGTCCTCCGCGCCGCAGTGGGATGAGGCAAGAAACTTTCATGGCTAACGGATGCCGTGACCCGCGAGGAATTGCAACACCGCAGGCGCTTACAGGCAGCCGCATTGGCACGGCCGGGAGCTCCAGTCAGTGAACCGCATCATGGATGTTCCCCAGCTCGGGTACTTACTTACACAAGCTGGTGTCACCCGCGCTGTCGTCGTTTGCATGTGGGGCAGTTCAGACTCAGCTCAGGATCACTTCACCTCTTCGTTTGTGTCGGTTCGACGCGGCCGTGCCTGCTCTTGAAGAGGTACCGGTCATTGCGCCAGAACGGCATCCAGTGACCGCAACGGGTCGAAACCCGAAGACCAGCGTCCGCTGTGCGGACATACGGCCGCGCATCTCTCGACAACTCAGTCACGCGCGCTCTCGCAACCAGATGCCGGCGCGCTGCGGTGGCCAGGCGCGCCGGCGGCCGATGTCTCAGATCTCCGTCTGCTCAGAGATCTCCAGCGCATCGTGCACATCCACGCCCAGATAGCGCACCGTGCTCTCCAGCTTGCTGTGACCCAGCAACAGCTGCACCGCACGCAGGTTCTTGGTCTTCTGGTAGATCAGCGCTGCCTTCGTGCGTCGAATCGAATGCGTGCCGTAGGCCGTCCAGTCGAGGTCCGCGTCACGCACCCACTGCCGCAGCATGCGCGCGTACTGCCGGGTGCAGATGTGCGGCGACCGATGGATGCGGCTCGGGAACAGGTAGTCCTCGGGCTTCAGGCGGGCTTCGACGATCCACGCTTGCACCGATGCCCGCGTCGGCGGCGTGATCTCGAACTGCACCGGCCGCCCGGTCTTGTGCTGCGTAACGATCGCCCGCGGTGCGAGTTGCCCGCCATGCTGCAGATCGCGCACGCGCAGCGCCACCAAGTCGCAGCCGCGCAGCTTGCTGCCCATGCCCAGGTTGAGCAGCGCCAGCTCGCGCGTGCGGTGCTCCTGCTGCATGCGCGCGCGCATCGCCCACACGTCCTTGGGCTTGAACGGCGCCTTCTGCCCGGTCAGCTTGCCCTTGTTCCAGGGTTCGCGGTGGTGTGATCGGCCTGAGGGGGTTGCGTCCATGATGGACCTCCAACTTGTAGCGGCAGGGCGCCGCCGCAACAGCGCCGATGCCGGCCGGCACCGGATGTCCATCTTTGACAGTTCTTGATAGAATTCAACAACCAACCCGGAGACCCGCATGGGCATGAATGTCAACCTCACACCGCAGCTCGAGGCGCTGGTGCGCTCGAAGGTCGCGTCGGGGCTGTACACCTCGGCCAGTGAGGTTGTGCGCGAGGCGCTGCGCCTGATGGACGAGCAAGACCGGCTGCGCTCGGCCAAGCTCGAGCAGTTGCGCGATGACATCCGCCAGGGCCTGGCCAGCGGCCCCACGAAGAAGTGGAGCGCTGCCGAGGTCAAGGCTCAGGCGCGCGCACGCAAGACCCGACCGGGCAAGTAGGCACCGTGGCGCAAGTCAGTCGCCGGCCGCAGGCTGCACTCGACCTCCTGGACATCTGGGACCACATCGCCGAAGACAACCTCGACGCGGCCGATCGCTGGGTCGATCAGATCGGTGCGACGTTCGAGCTGCTCGCGACGCAGCCACTGATGGGGCGAGCGCGACCGGAGCTGGCGGATGAGCTGCGAAGCCATCCGTTCCGGCGCTACGTCATCTTCTACCTGCCGATGAAGGATGGCATCGACGTGGTGCGCGTGCTGCACAGCGCGCGCGATGTCGATGCGGCGTTCGACGAGGCGCAGTAGCGCGCGGGCCCATCGACGGTCGGCTTCGGAGTCGGCGCGCGATGGACTCAGCCGAGCGTCTTCGGGCATCGTGGGCACTTAGGGAGCGTTCATCAGCCGCATCCGGCCATCAGCTGCCGCTCGACTCCACTGGCCGAACGACAGCTGTGTGCGCTTGCTGCCCGTGAACGCGGGTGAACGAACTCACGATGACTGCCGCCATGCAATCGTTGGGCCACCGTGTTGCGCGACAACCCAGTGATGCACGCGATCTCGCGCTCGCTCTTGTGCTTGCGGCGGCGCAGCCGTCGAATCCATCCGATCTGATCCATGGTGATCACTCATGGCTCCCCGCTGCACAAAAAAAATTGGGCAGGTTGAACACCTGGCTCCGTTCTAGGTCGGCACGACCCTCAGAAGTGGCTCAGTTTTCGGTCGGCACCAACAAGCCTGCGCTCCGGCCAGTTCGGGTGCGCTCCAGCGACCCCCCTACGGCAGGTCCGGCGGCCGCGCCCGCCGCTTCGTCGCCTGCTCGAAGGCATAGGCCAGCGCGATGAGCCGCGGCTCGCTGCACGCGCGCCCGCTGAAGCTCACCCCAAAGGGTGCCGGCTTCGCGTCGAAGCCCGGCGGGAACGCGACTCTGGGTGCGTTGGGCACCATGCCGAACGGCACGATCACCGTCGGGTAGCCGGGGATGGCCGCCACGTCTGCACCGGATCCGCCGGGAAACAGCAGTGCGTCGAGTCGATGCTCGGCAAACGCGGCGTCGATGCCCTGTTCACCCGCCAGCCTGAGGCCGCGCGCGCGATCTGCCTCGTAGCGCGCGCGGTCCTGTTCGAGGTGCAACTCGTCGGAGATGTCGAGCAAGGCCTGTCCGTAGCGGATCGCACCCGCGCGCTCGTGCGTGCGGTTCCAGTCGCGCAGCTCGGTCAGCGTCTTCAGCGGCGCCGTGGGTCCGAGCGAGGCCAGCCAGCGGTTGAAGTCGCGCTTGAAGCCGTACTTGAGCACCACCGAGCAGTCGCCGTCCTGCCCCTTGGCCTTCTCGCAGATCTCCCACGCCAAGACGTTGCGCTCCCGGTCGGTCGCGAGCACGCTCGGCAGGTTGGCGGGGTCGACGATCACCGCGCCCTGCTGCTGCAGGATCGCGATCGCCTCGGCCATCACCTGCGCCCGCTCGGGGTCGAGGCCACCGCGCGGCTCCTGGCTGCCCGCAACGTTGGCCTTGTCGTAGAAGTGGGCCCGCGGGATGCCGATGCGCGCGCCTTTCAGCGCGTCGCCTTCCAGGAACGCGGTGTAGTCGCGGTTCGGCGGCGGCGTGCAGGCTCGGGTCGCCGGGTCGTTCGGATCGGGCGCGGGCCCTTCGAGCGCACCCAGCAGGATGGCGGCGTCGGTGACGCTGCGGGCCATCGGGCCGGCGGTGTCCTGGTCCGCGGTCAGCGGGATGATGCCGTGGCGGCTGACGCGCCCGAGCGTCGGCTTGATGGCGGCGAGCATGGTCAGGTTGGCCGGGAACAGGATCGAGCCCGAGGTTTCGGTGCCGACGTTGGCCGCCCAGAAGCTCGCGGCCGTGCCTGCGCCCGAGCTGGAGCCGCCGGTGCTGAGCGCCGGGCGGCCGTCGAACGTCACCTGCCGCGGATCGCGTCGCGGGTCGTACGGATTCATGGCGTGGCCCGAGACCGCGTTGTAGTTTCCGGGCTCGTCACCCACCCAGTGGCCCAGCTCCGTCATGACGGTCTTGGCGATGATCACCGCGCCCGCCTCGCGCAGCAACCGCGTGAGCGTGGCTTCGTACGCAGGCCGCAGGTCGTGGAAGGCGAGCACGCCGCCCGTGGTCGGCATGTCGAGGGTGTGGATGTTGTCCTTCAGCGCGATCGGGATGCCGTGCAGTGGCCCGCGGACCAAGCCCCGCGCGCGCTCGCGGTCGCGCTCGTCGGCGTCGCGCAGCGCACCCGGGTTGACCGCGATGACGGCGTTCAACCGATCCTCGTAGAGCGCGATGCGCAGCAGGTGCTGCGCAACGATCTCGCGCGACGTGGTGCGGCCGTCGTCCATCGCCCGGCGCATGTCCGCAATGCTCGCCTCGACCACGGCGAAGGGCTGGCCCGCTGGCGTGGTAGGCAGCGCGGGCTGGGCGTGCACGGCCAGCGCCGTGGCGATGCCGATCCCCAGACAGGCCAGCACGACGGCTCTCATCATCAAGGGCGTTTTCGGCTGCGGGGCAGGCAGTCTGCCGCCAGCGACACGATCGACCGATCGTCGAGCGCGCGGCCTTCGTCATGGGCCTTCGCATACGCGTCGGCCGCCAGGCCCGAGCGCGCCTGCGCCAGGAAAGGTGCGAGGGGCGCCATGTCGATCGGCTCGATTCTCTGGCCGGTGTGCTGCAAATGCGCCTCGGCTGCACCGTGCAGGCGCGCCGCCGCTTGCCAAGCCTGGTCCGCAGCATGCAGCGCTGCAGCGATGAGCAGGATGTGACCAACGCCGTAGAACCCTTGTTCGCTGCGCGCGCGCACTTCGATGGCCCGCTCGGTCCACGAGCGGGAACTGGCGAGATCCGGTCGCGCAAGCGCGGTCAGTGCCAGGCAGACGGCCCCGTGCAGGATGGCGCTCTGCGTGCCGTTCGCGACCGCCTCGTCCAGGTTCCGGCGGAACAGCGACTCGGCCTCGTCGAGGCGACCCTGCGCTCGCAAGGTTTCCGCCTTGAAGTGCCGAACGAGCCGAAGACGCTCGGGTCGCTGCGCGCACAGCGCCTCCATCGACTCGACCTGGGACCAGGCCCGCAGCGCATCGTTCGACGCCAGGGCGGCCACGGCGATGTCGCCCAGCGCACCGAACTCCTCGCCTTGATCGTGCAGCGCTCGTGAGAGCTGCAGATGCTCTTCGGCCAACTGCATCACTCGTTGATACCGTCCGGTCTGCAGCGCCGCGTCACTCGTAGCGCGAAGCGCCATGAGCCTCGTCGCACCCTGAAGTTGGGGTCCGGTGGTTGCGAGCATCGCTTCGAGCAGCGCGTGAGCGACCTCGAACAGCCCGCACCTTGCCCAGTATCCCCCGAGCCAGCGGGCCAGCCGCCAGGCCTCGCTCGGCGTGCCGCCATGGGCGCCATAGCGCAGGGCCGCGATCAGGTTGTCGCGGTCGGCGTCGAGAACGGCGTACGCGCTCGCGCGCACGCGCGGGTCCGAGTGCGCAATCAACTCTTCGGCCCTGTTCGCGAAGAAGGCCAGGTGCCGATCGCGCGCAACGCCCGCTTGCCCGCTCTCGTCCAGCCGCTCCAGCGCAAACAGGCGCACGGTCTCCAGGATCCGATGGCGCGGTTCCGATCCGTCGACAACCAGCCCGATCAGCGACTTTGCCGCCAGGCTCGAGAGCTGTTCGATGACTTCGTGCTCGGGCGCTTCCGCCGCCGCGACGGCGGCGGCGGCCTCGATCGTCGAGCCGCCGCTGAAGACGGCAAGGCGCTGCAGCAGCCGCTGCTCGGCGGCGCTCAGATGCTCGTAGCTCCAGCGCACGACCGCATCGAGCGTTTGCTGCCGAGGCAGCGCTCGACGCCCGCCGGACAACAGACGCAAGCGGTCGTCCAGCCGCGCCCCGAGCTGGTCCACGGTCAACACGCTGAGCCGCGCCGCGGCCAGTTCGAGGGCCAGTGGAATGCCGTCGAGGCGCCGGCAGACTTCGTGCAGCGCCGCGGCGTTGCGTTCGTCGATCTGGAACTCCGGGTCCACCAAGTGGGCACGGTCGACGAACAGCTTCACGGCATCGCTGTCGCGCAGCGCAGCCACGTCCTCGGCAGGGGCAAGTTGCAGCGCTCCCACGCTCTGCAGGTGCTCGCCCGCGATGCCGAGCGCCTCGCGGCTGGTGACCAGCACGCGCACGGAGTCGCTGCAGCCCAGCACCGCATCGACCAGCGTGGCCACGGGCTCCAGCAGGTGCTCGCAGTTGTCGAGCACGAGCAGCATCCGCGAGCTGCGAAGGCGCTCCTGGAGCCGTTGCAGGACCGGCGTGCCCAGAATCTCTGGGATGCCCAGCCCGTGGGCGACCATGATGGGCACGTCCTGTGGGTCGCCCACGGCCGCCAGATCAACGAAGGCGACACCATCGGGGAAGCTCGCCTGCGCTTCCCGGGCGATCTCGAGCGCCAGCCGGGTCTTGCCACTGCCGCCGATGCCGATCAAGGTGAGCAACGAACCGTCGCCCAGGTGCGCAAGGGCTTGCCGTTTCTCGCGCTCGCGCCCGAAGAAGGGCGTGCGCGGCTTGGGCAATGGTGACGTGGGCCCACGCACGGCCGCGTCCGAGGCCTCCGCGGCCGGCAGCAAGCGATGCGGCTCTGGCTGGGCCACCCAGCGGTACCCGCGTGCCGGAATGGTCGCGATCGCGCCAGCGCCGAGAAGTTTGCGCAGGGTGCTGATCTGGACCTGGAGGTTGTTCTCCTCGACGACAAGCCCTGCCCAGACCCGGTCGATCAACTCGTCCTTGGAGACCACGCGGTCGCGATGCTCGATCAGCATGAGCAACACATCGAAGGCGCGCGCGCCGATCGCCGCCGGCCGGCCGTCAACCAGCACTTGCCGTTGTGCGGTGCGGACCTCGACCGCTGCGAACCGGAAGCTCTCTTCCACGGGCACGACTGATGCTCCTTCCGCCTTCGATTGGGCGCGCGAGAGCGAGCGTAGCGCCATCCCTTCTCGCGGCACAACGGGAGTTGCGCCCTCGGGCGGGCCGAGCCAGAACCGCTTCAGAACGCTTCAGGCCCACCTTCAGCCGGTTTAAAGACTGAACGCAGGGCTCGGGCGGACAGTGCATCCCATCGCAACGCACTTCGGTGCACCCCCTGGAGGCAAACCATGAAGACCACGCTCAAGACCCGCGCCCTGGCTCTGGTCGCCGCGATCGTCGTCACGACCACGATGCTGCACCTGATCGCCAGTTATGCTCTTCCCGAGGAGCCGGCCGCCGTGTTGGCCCAGGCCACGTCACGCAGCTGAGGGTGCGGCACTTCGACGTGCGGCGCGGGCGGCATCGCTTCGGTCGCGCAGGTGCAGTAGGCGCGGTGACCCCGCGCTCGGACAGGACATCGCGACAGTCGGCGACGGGTCGAGTGCAGCCATTGACGTCTACGCGATCGTACGCAAGGCCGCCTTCAGTCCCGTGGCATGCTGCGCATCAGCGCTGCGGCATGTCCTTCACCGAGTACCCCACGCTCACACCGGCATCCGGCGGAATCGGCGGCATCGTGGCGTCCCAGGCGAGCCAGGCCTCGCGCATGCGCTGCATGCGCTCGGGCTCGCGTTGCGCGCGGTTGGCGCGCTCGCGGGCATCGGCGTCGATGTCGAACAGGTACTCGTGCCCATCGACCATCAGGTACTTCCACGCGCCATCGCGCAGCGCGCGCTGCTGGCGATGGTTCATGCGCCAGTGGAGCGGTCGCTCGAACGTCGCGGTCGGGTCCTGCAGAACCGGGCGCAAGCTGACGCCGTCCAGTGGATAGGCCGGGTCGGGCGCGCCGCCGCCAAGGTCGAGCATGGTTGTCGACCAGTCCATCGTCATGCAGTGCTGCCGCGTCACGCCCCCGGGCCGGATGCCGCCCGGCCAGTGCGCGATCCAGGGCACGCGGATGCCGCCTTCGGTGAGGTCCATCTTGCCGCCCACCAGCGGCCAGTTGTCGCTGAAGCGCTCGCCGCCGTTGTCGCTGGTGAAGACGATGAGCGTGTCGTCCAGCAGTTGCTGCCGGCGCAGCGCTTCGACGAGCCAGCCGATGCCTTCATCCATGTGGTGGATCATGCGGCGGTAGGTGTGGACGTTGCCGCCGTCGAGGTGGAAGAGGTTGGCGGCCACCTCGGGCGCGACGTGCGCGTCGTCGCGTGTCTCCCAGGGCCAGTGGGGTGCGGTGTAGTGCAGGCTCAGGAAGAACGGCCGGCCGCCGCGGGCCTGCGCTGCGTTGCGCTCGACGAAGCCGACCGCGCGCTTGGAGAACACATCGGTCAGGTAGCCGACCTCCCGGTGCGGCTGCTCGCCGATGTAGAGGTCGTGGTCGCCCTTGCTCGAGCAGTGGGTGAAGTAGTCCACCCCGCCGGCCATGATGCCGAAGAACTCGTCGTAGCCCGAGCGCAGCGGGCCGAAGCTCGGCGGGTAGCCCAGGTGCCATTTGCCGACCAGCCCGGTGGCATAACCGGCCTTTCGCAGCAGCGAGGGCAGCGTGGGGATCTCGGGCGGCAGGCCGAGGGTGGTGCTGCCCTTGCTGCGGCTGCTGATGGGCTCTTCCAGCGCGCCGCGCAGGCGGTACTGCCAGCGCATCGTGATCATCGCGAAGCGCGTGGGCGAGCACACAGGCGAGTTGGCGTAGCCGTCGCTGAAGCGCAGGCCCGCGGCGGCGAGCGCGTCGATGTGGGGCGACACGGCGCCAGAAGCTGCGCCGAACTGCGCCTCGCGGCCGCCGTAGCAGCCCAGGTCGGCGAAGCCGAGGTCGTCGGCGACGATGTAGATGATGTTGGGCTTGCGCATGGCTTCGTGCGGTCAAGGCCGTGAGAGGCTGCGACGGGGCGATCGGGTCAGTCGTGACGCGGGAACAGAGGCTGCACTCACAGCCAGCGCAGCGGCCCCAGCACCAAGTCGGGCCAGATCAGGATCAGCGCGACGAGCAGCAGGTTGGCCACGATGAACGGCGCCACGCCGCGGTAGATGGTCCACAGGTTCACATCGGGCAGCAGCGACTTGACGGTGAACACGTTCATGCCCACCGGCGGTGTGAGCATGCCGACCTCGATCATCACGACCACGAAGATGCCGAACCAGATCGGGTTGACGCCCATCTCCACGGCCACGGCGGTGAAGATCGGCGCCGTCAGCAGCAGCACGCTGATGCCTTCCATCACCGCGCCCAGCACGAGGTAGATGATCACCATGGTCAGCAGCACACCCATGGTGCTGAAGCCGCTGCCCTGGATGAAGGTGACGAGCTGCGTCGTGAGGCCCGACAGGGTGATGAAGTTGGCGAAGACCAGCGCGCCGAAGACGATGACGAAGATCATCGCCGTCGTCGAGGCGGTGTCCTTCAGGCACTCCAGGATGCCGGCCACCGTCATGCGGCGCCGCGCCACGCCGATGGCGAAGGTGCCCATCGCGCCGATGCCCGCGCACTCGGTGGCGGTGAAGACGCCGCCGTACAGGCCGCCCATCACCAGCCCGAACAGCAGCAGCGTCGGCCACACGCCGCGCAGCGACACGACGCGCTGGCGCAGCGTCTGCCGCTCGCCGCGCGGCCCGAGCGCGGGGTTCACCGCCACGGTGGCCCACACGGCCACCAGGAACAGCAGCACCAGCAGCAGGCCGGGCACGATGGTGGCGATGAAGAGCTTGCGGATGTCGGTCTCGGTGATGAGGCCGAAGATGACCAGCGGCACCGAGGGCGGGATCAGCACGCCCAGCACGCCGCCCGAGGCCACGGTGCCGGTCGAGAGCCGGTCGTCGTAGCCCAGCCGCCGCATCGGCGGCATGGCCACCTTGGTCATCGTGGCGGCGGTGGCGATGGAGCTGCCCGAGATGGCGGCGAAGAGGCCACTGGCCGCCACCGTGGCGTGCGCGACGCCGCCCTTCAAGTGGCCGAACCAGGCATAGGCGGCATCGAACAACTCGCCGCTGATGTCGGCCTTGTGCACGAAGTAGCCCATCAGGATGAACATGGGCAGCACCGACATGCCGTAGTTCGTGGAGGCGTCCATCACCACCTGGCCGACCATGAACATCGCCGGGTCGAAGCCGCGCAGCACGGCATAGCCGCCCGCGCCGGCCAGCAGCAGCGCAAAGGCCAGCGGCACGCCGGCGAAGGCGAGGATGAAAACGGCCGCAAAGCCGATCAGCGCGGCGGTCATTGGGCTTCTCCAGCGGTGCGCAGGCTCGTCCAGGCCAGGCCCAGCGCGGCCAGCGTGGCCGCCGCGGCGAGCACAGTCATCGCATAGCCGAGCGGCGCTTGCGGCAGGCCCAGCACCACGGAGGCGGTGCCGGACTTTCGATCATCCAAGGCCTGCGCCGCAACGCGCCAGGTGATGAGCGCGAGGCCGCCGGCGGCGATGAGGTCGCACAGGGTGGTGCGGATGCGCGTGAACGTGCCGCGCTTCATGCCGTCGAGCACACCCACGCTGATGTGCGCCCGCTGCCGCGTCACCAGCGGCAGTGCGGCGAAGATCACCAGCGCCATCGCGTGCTCGGTGATCTCGACGCCACCACGAACCGGCGAAGAGAAGACGTAGCGGCCGAACACGTCGACGAACGTCAGCAGCACGATCAGCGCCACGGGCAGTGCGCTGAAGACCCCGAGCGCTCGCTCGAGCCAGACCACGGGCCCGGGCGGGCGTGTACTCGGCGACATGACGGCTCCGACAGGTAGAAGGTTGGCCGGCTCAGGCCGGCATCATCACCACGGGCTTGACGGTGCGCCCGGAGAGGGCGTCGTCGATGGCCGTCTGGATCTGCGCCAGAGGATAGGTACGCACGAGCTTGTCGAAAGGGAACAAACCCTGGGCGTGCATGCGGATCAGCGCCGGGATGAAGACGTCGGCGTTCGAGTCGCCTTCGACGATGCCGCGCAGCGACTTGCCCTGCAGCATCATGTCGCGCACGTCCACTTCGAGCGTGCTGCCCGCCGGCGCGCCGCCGACGAAGCCGCAGCGGCCCAGCGGGCCCAGGCTGTCGATGGCCTGGCGCAGCACGGCGCTGACGGCGGTGGTGTCCAGGCTCACGTTCACACCCAGGCCACCGTCCAACGCTGTGAGGCGCCGGATCTCGGCCACGGTGTTGAGCGAGCCGCCTGCGAGCAGGGCGTCGGTGGCGCCGAGTTCCAGCGCCAGCTCCAGCCGCTCGCGCACGCGGTCCACCGCGATGATGCGCGTGGCCCCTAACGCCCGTGCTGCCATGAGCGCGGCGAGGCCGACCGCGCCGACGCCGAATACCGCCACCGACTCGCCCGGGCGCGGCTGCAGCACGTTGATGATCGCGCCGGCGCCGGTCTGCAAGCCGCAGCCGAGCGGCCCCAGCAGCGGGAACAGTTCGTCGGAGACACCCTCGGGCACCTTGACGACGTTGCGCTCGGTGCACAGGCAGTGCGTGGCAAACGACGACTGGCCGAAGAAGTGGTGCCGCACCGGGCTGCCGCGGCGCGAGAGCGCCGTGCTGCCATCAGCGCGCTGGCCCAGGAAGTTGGTTCCGAAGAAGTATTGGCAGTAGCTGGGAGCCCGCGCCAGGCAGGTGTTGCACCGGCCGCAGGAGTTGTAGCTCATCAGCACGCGCTCGCCGGGCTGCACCTTGGTGATGGCGGTGCCGACCGATTCGACGATACCGGCACCTTCGTGCCCCAGCACGATGGGCTGCTCCGCCGGGAAGGGGCGTGTCATCACCGAGAGGTCGGTGTGGCACACGCCGCTGGCCACCACGCGCACGCGAATCTCGTGCTCGCGCGGCGCCTCGAGCTCCAGATCTTGAAGCGCCAGCGGCATGCCCGGCGCTTCGAGCACGGCGCCGCGGATCTGCAACGCGGCGGTCATGGGGTACCTCCGGGCTGCGCCCTGCGGTATTCGCCCTTGGGGCGGCCCGGCGGGCTCATGCCGGCGACGCCGCGCGTTCCTGCTCGAGCAGGCGGTCGATCATGAAGCGCACGCGCCCGAGCGCGGCGTCGGCCCGGATGGCCTTGGGCTTGACGTCGGGCGAGTCGTTCATCACCACCTGCTGTGCTTCGATCATCCAGCGGTCTTCGGCGAATGCGGTGTCTATGCCCTTGCCGACCTTTTCGATCATGCCCGGCTCGTTGTGCGGAAACTGGCAGGGCTGGACCCAGAAGTAGTGCGTGGACTGCGCGGTCTCCGGCGTCAGCAGCGAGAAGTGGCGCAGGTGCAGGCCACCGGCGCGCTCGTGGGCCTCACCCGTGCCACCGGTCGGAACAGAGCCCGCCCAGTTCTCGAATATCGACGGCAGCCACCACACCTGCCGGGTCCAGAAGTCGACCTTGCCGGTGAACTTGCCGGCCATGCCGTGCAGCGGCGAAGGGTCGCAAGCGACGATCAGCCGGTTGAGCCGGATGCCGCGGTCGAACGCCGTGATCTCCGGCCTCGCATCCACCAGCGCGGCGTTGGCAAGCGTCGTACGGTGCACGAAGGTCAGGTGCGAGAAGTCGAGCAGGTTGTCGGCGATGAGCTGGTAGTTGGCCTTGTAGTGGATGTAGCCGCTGGCCGTGGGCCACTCGGGCGCGCGGTTCCAATGCACATCGACGATGTCGTCGGCGTTGGCCAGGTCGGGCCGCCCCATCCAGATCCAGCAGAAGCCGTGCCGCTCGACCACCTGGAAGGCGCGCACGCACATGCCCGGCGCGATGCTGTCCTGCCCCGGGATCTCGATGCACTGGCCGCGGGTGTCGAACTTCATGCCGTGGTAGCGGCAGCGGATGCCGCCTGCTTCCACGTCGCCCAGCGACAGCGGCGCCAGCCGGTGGCAGCAGCGGTCTTCGAGCGCGGTGGGCGCGCCGTCGGTACCGCGGAAGAGCACGACCTTCTCGCCCAGCAGCGTGCGCGCGAGCGGCTTGTCGGCCAGCTCCTGCGAGGTGGCTGCCACGTACCAGGCATTGCGGATGAACATGGTGGCCGCCGCTTTCGTCTGAATGTGGGTCGTTTACTTGTTGGCCTTGGCCTGCGCGACGAAGAAGTCCAGCGCCTCGGTGCCGTTGACGCCGAGCTTGCCGGCATCGGCCTTCCAGGCCTTGTCCAGCGGCTCGGTGAGGGCGCGCAGGGACTTCATGAACGCCGCATCGGCCTGGTGGAACTTGACGCCCTTGCCGGCGGCTGCGGCGCGGGCCTTGGCTTCCAGCTCGTCGTAGATGGCCATGTTCTGGGCGAACGCCTCGCCGCTGACCTTCATGATCGCGTCGCGGTCGGCCTGCGAAAGCGCCTGCCACTTCTTCTTGTTCATGAAGAGGGTGAACGACGGGGCCGAAAGGTGGCCTTCGATGTCGGTCACATCGGTGGCGTAGGGCAGGGTCTTCAGGCCGTCGGCATCGGAGACCGAGTAGCCGACGAAGGCGTCGACCGTCTTGCCCGAGATGATCTCGAAGCTGCGCGCCGCGGGCGCCGCCACCACGCCGGCACCGGCCGCTTCCAGCACGGTGGCGGGAACGCCCGGCAGGCCGTAGACCTTCTTGCCCTTCAGGTCGGTGACGGACTTGATCGGGCCGTTCATCCCGTACATCACGCCGGGCGGCAGCACGAACATCGCCAGCACCTGCACCTCGTCCAGCTCCTTGGCCTTGGCGAAGTACTTCTCGTAGGTGCGCCACAGCGCCACCGAGCTGCCGCGCGCCGTCGTATTCACGAACGGCAGGTGCGCGACCTGGTTCAGCTTGGTCTGCTCGGCCATCAGGCCGTGGAACTGGTAGGCGATGTCGAACACGCCCTTGCTCACGCCCGCCAATTGCTGCGGCGGTGCCGCCAGGCTTGCCGGCGCGACATCGACCTTGACCCGGCCTTCGGTGGCGGCGGTCACCCTCTCGGCCCAGGGCTTGATGACGATGCGCGTCACCGGATGCTGGGGTGCGAGGAAGCTGTTGAGCAACAGCGAGGTGCCTTGGGCGTGGGCCGACCACGACAGGCTGACCCCGAGGGCCGCTCCCATGGCAATGCGAAGGAACCGCATGTCTTGTCTCCGGCAGTTGTAAGAAGTGCCTTGATCGTAGGGGGGGCGAAATGCAACGCGCCAATCGGATTTGACGCTCTGTGATCCAAAGGCCGGATCACCGCCAGCCCGTGGGCCGCCCGGTACCGGCGCCACGGGGAGCCGGCTGCCAACGTCCGATCGCCGGCCGCTTCCGGGCCATGCCCCTCGCACGGCGTGACCTTGATTGAGGATGCGCGGCCAGTCGCTGCCGCCTAGCCTGCCGGCCGAAGTTCCACGCCGGCATTTCCAGGAGACGCGCGCGATGAAGCTGGTCGCCGCCTCGTGCAGCAAGTTGCAGTCGATCCCGTCGCAGACGGTGTGGGCCGAGATCGAATCGGAACGGCCCGACGCCTTGCTGCTGCTGGGCGACAACGTCTACCTGGACCACGACCACCACGACGACCCCGAGCGCCTGGCCGCCGAGCTGCGCGCGCTGTACCGGCGGCAGCTCGAGGAGCCGCACTTCGCCTCGCTGCTGGCCAGCCTGCACAAGCGCAAGGCCCTGGTGGCCGCGATCTATGACGACCACGACTTCCTCGGCAACAACCGCTGCGGCGGCGAGGTGCCGCCGGCGCTGCGCGAGGCTGCACGCCAGGAACTGGTGACCGCGTTCTCGCCCGCGCGCACCGGTGCGGACGTGTACCGTGTCCACCATCTCGGACCGGTGGACCTGGTGCTGGCCGACACGCGCTTCTACCGCCGCAACGCGCTGCGCTCGGCGCACGACCGCGACGCCGTCCTCGGCGCGCAGCAGTGGCAGTGGCTGGAACAGGTGGTGCGGCAGTCGACCGCGCCTTACCTGGTGCTGGCCTCCAGCACCACGCTGCACACCTTCGGCGACGAGAGCTGGGAACAGTACCCGGTGGCCTTCGGGCGCCTGACGCAACTGCTGGCCGCGCACCCGGCGGCGCTGGTGCTCTCGGGCGACGTGCACCGCAACGCCGCCTACGACGACAGCGGCACGATCGAGATCGTCACCTCGGGCGTCGCCCGCCGAGGCCTGGTGTTCGGCGGCGAGCGCCGCAACTACGGCGTGCTGAGCTTCGGCACCGAGGCGGTGCGCGTGCAGCTGCGCAGCCTGAAGGCCTACTGGCGCTTCGACTTCACCATTGCGCGCAAGCCTTGGGCCATGCCGTGAGCAGGGCGTCGCCCCAAGCGCTGCGCCACCGCCTGACCCACCCCAGGTAGGCCAGGCGGGCGCCGCAGAATCGGCTCCGCCGGGCCGCTGGCGCTGCCCCCCGCCGGGAGGTGCCGAAGGCGCTTCCCGGGGAGGCCCTCACTCAGCCATCGGCACCAGGAAGTCGCGGCTGATGCCCACGCCGAGGTCGTTGACGCGGTCGAGGAACTGCGTGAGGTAGGCATGCAGGCCGGTGGCCAGGATCTCGTCGATGCGGCCGTACTGCAGGTCGCTCCTCAGCCGGCCGGCGCGCCGGCGCGTCTCCACGCTTTGCGCGTTGGCCACGAGCTCGAGGTTGGCCACCACTTCGTTCATGCACGCCGCCAGCGAGCGCGGCATGTCGGGGCGCAGGATCAACAGTTCGGCCACACGCTCGGGGCGGATGACGTTGCGGTACACCTTGCGGTAGATCTCGAAGCCGGAGACCGAACGCAGGATCGCGCTCCAGTGATAGAAGTCCACCTCCTGCGATTCCTTGGCGCTGCTGCCGAAGTAGTCGCCGCCGAGGCCGCCGTTGCCCGACTGGCTCTGCGTGCCGGCGCCGCCGACCAGGGCGTGGAACTTCACGTCCAGCAGCCGCGCGGTGTTGTCGGCGCGTTCGAGAAAGGTGCCGATGCGCAGGAAGTACAGCGCCTCGTCCATCAGCATGGTGCCCACGGTGACGCCGCGGCTCAAGTGCGAGCGGAACTTCACCCACTCGAAGAAGGCGCCGGGGTCGCGCTCGAACTCGCCGTCCTTCAGCTTGCGGTTGAACTCCAGCCAGGTCTGGTTGGTGGTCTCCCACACCTCGGTGGTGAGCGCGCCGCGCACGGCGCGCGCGTTCTCGCGCGCGGCCCCGATGCAGCAGGTGATGGACGACAGGTTGGTCTCGTCGCGCACCATGAAGTCCATGACGGCCTGCGCCTGCACCTGCGGATGGCGCTGCGCGAACAGGCCGGTCAGCTCGCTGATCGACAGCAGCCCGCGCCAGCCCTGCTCGGCCGCATCGGCGCTTTGCGGCAGCAGCGAGGTCTGGTAGTTGACGTCCAGCATCCGTGCGGTGTTCTCGGCACGCTCCATGTAGCGCGCCAGCCAGAACAGATGGTCGGCGGTTCTAGACAGCATCGTCGTCCTCCACGGCGCCGAGAACACCGCCACGCGCTGCGCGCGCGCAGTGCTTGTGGGCTTCGCCCCACGCGCTTCGCGCGTGACCGGCACGCTCCATGCAGCGCGCCAGCCAGAACAGATGGTCGGCGGTTCTAGACAGCATCTCGGGCCTCCCTCCTCACGCTTCCAGCACCCAGGTGTCCTTGGTCCCGCCGCCCTGCGACGAGTTGACGACCAGCGAGCCTTCTTTCAGCGCCACGCGCGTGAGGCCACCCGGCACCGTCTGCACCACCTGGCCCGAGAGCACGTAGGGGCGCAGGTCGATGTGCCGCGGCGCGATGCCGGCGTCGACGAATGTCGGGCACGACGACAGCGACAGCGTCGGCTGCGCGATGTAGTTGGCCGGCCGTGCCTGCAGCACGGCGCGGAAGGCCTCGATCTCGGCGCGTGTGGCCGCCGGGCCGACCAGCATGCCGTAGCCGCCCGCGCCATGCACCTCCTTGACCACCAGCTCGCCGAGGTGGTCGAGCACGTACTGCAGGTCCTGCGGCTCGCGGCACAGGTAGGTGGGCACGTTGTTCAGGATCGGCTTCTCGCCGAGGTAGAACTCGATCATCTTCGGCACATACGGATAGATGCTCTTGTCGTCGGCGATGCCGGTGCCGATGGCGTTGGCCAGCGTGATGTTGCCGGCGCGGTAGACGTCCAGCAGCCCGGCGCAGCCCAGCGTGCTGTCCTTGCGGAACACCTTCGGGTCGAGAAAGTCGTCGTCGACGCGTCGGTAGATCACGTCCACGCGGCGCGGGCCCTGCGTGGTGCGCATGTAGACGAAGCCGTCGCGCACGAACAGGTCCTGGCCCTCGACCAGCTCGATGCCCATCTGCTGCGCCAGGAAGGCGTGCTCGAAGTAGGCGCTGTTGTACATGCCGGGCGTGAGCACCACCACGGTGGGCTCGTTCACGCCGGCGGGCGACACCGCGCGCAGCGTCTCCAGCAGCAGGTCGGGGTAATGCGCCACCGGCGCCACGCGGTGAATGGCGAACAGCTCCGGAAAGAGCCGCATCATCATCTTGCGGTTCTCCAGCATGTAGCTCACGCCGCTGGGCACGCGCAGGTTGTCTTCCAGCACGTAGTAGGTGCCGCTGCCGTCGGCCTGGCCGGCGCGCACGATGTCCACGCCGGCAATGTGCGAGTACACGTCGCCCGGTACCGCCACATTCATCATCTCGGCGCGGAACTGGCTGTTGCTCAGCACCTGTTCGGCCGGTACGACGCCGGCCTCGAGGATCTCCTGGCCGTGGTACACGTCCTTGATGAAGCGCTGCAGCGCAGCCACCCGCTGCGTGAGGCCGCGCTCCAGCTCGGCCCACTCGTGGCGCGGAATGACGCGCGGGATGAGGTCGAAGGGGATCAGCCGCTCGGTGCCCGCGCCGGCTTCGTCCTTTGCGCCGTAGACGGCGAAGGTGATGCCGACGCGGCGGAAGATCATCTCCGCCTCCTCGCGCCGGCTGCGCATGGCCTCGCCGCTCTGGCGCGCCAGCCACTGCTGGTAGGTGCGGTAGTGGGCGCGCGTGTTGTCCGCGGCGGGCGCGCCGGCGCCGGCGCGGGCGGCCAGCAGCATCTCGTCGAAGGGGTGCTTCATGGCATGGGCGTCCTTCAGGGCTCGTGCAACGAGCGTGCCACGCTCGCCGCGGGGTCGGGGGGCGGCGGCACGACGCGGGTGTGCACGGCCACGGCCAGCCGGTGCCGGCCGCCGCCGCGGATGACGCCGCGCAGCGGCGTCACGTCGCCGTAGTCGCGCCCCAGCGCCACGCGCACATGGCCGGTGTGCGGCACCAGGTTGTTGGTGGGGTCCAGACTCAGCCAGCCCGCGGTGCGCAAGGCCCGCGTGCCCTGCGGCACGCCCGCCGTGCCCGTGCCCTGCGGCACGCCCGCCGTGCCCGTGCCCTGCGGCACGCCCGGCGTGCCCGGGCACCACACCTGCACCCAGGCATGCGACGCGTCGGCGCCGAGCATCGGCGCGCCGCCCTGGGCCGCGTCGGGCGGCTGCGTCAGCAGGTAGCCGCTGACATAGCGCGCCGGCAGCCCCAGCATGCGCAGGCAGCCGATCAACAGGTGGGCGAAGTCCTGGCACACGCCGCGGCGCTGCGCGAAGGCGTGGGCCAGCGGCGTGTCCACCTGCGTGCTCAGGCTGTCGTAGCGGAAGTCGGCGTGCAGCCGCTGCATCAGGTGCAGCGCCCCGGCAGCCACCGGGCAGCCCGGCGGAAACGAGGGCAGCGCGTAGACCCGCAGCTCGGGCAGCCTTGGCACATATGGAGAAGGGGCGAGAAACTCCACCGCCGGCTCCAGCGTGGCGCCGGCCACGTAGCGCAGGCTGCGCGCCAGGGCGTCCCAGGCCGGGCCGGCGTTGGGCTGCAGCACGTCGAAGCGCGGGCTCACCTGCAGCACGCTGGCCGCACACACGCGCAGTTCGGAATGCGGCTGGGCCAGGCTGAAGTGGGTGTGCGCGTTGCCCAGCGCGTCGATGCCGTCGCGGCGAAAGCCCGGCGCCGGCTCGATCTCGAGCGTGTGCGCGACCAGCCGCTGGTAGCCGTCTTCCAGCGGGTGCAGGTGGGCGCGGTGGTGGGCCAACAACACCGGGCTGTCGTAGCGGTACACCGTCTCGTGGCGGACCTCCAGCATCGTGCCGGGGGCGGCCAGCGAGGCCGCGGGGCCCGCGCCGCCGCCCTGTTCACCCGGCCGGGCCGAATCCACCTGGGGCCCCCCCGGCGCCGTCATACCGGCCGGTCCTCGCCGTGCGCCAGGTTGAAGTAGCGCGCGCCCACGTCGTCGGCCAGCGTCGCCGCCGCGGCCACCAGGCCCTCGCTCAGCGCCAGCAGCCGGGCCGCCAGCGGGGCTTCGCCCAGGCTGCGCAGATCTTCGAGCGTGATCCCGGCGCCTTCGGCCGGCAACCGCGCCCGCAGCGGCTGCGTGCCGGCGGCGCCCGAGCCGGGCAGCTTGCCGAGCTCGGTGCGCAGCCGCCTGAGCACGCCGGCCAGGCTGCGCGGGTTGGTGGAGTCCAGCACCAGCACCTCGGTCAGCGGCAGCAGGTCTTCGTGGCGCTGGTAGCGGGCGCGAAAGGTGATGAGGCTGTCGCACAGCTCCAGCAGCAGTTCCACCCCGGCGGCGCGGCCCAGCGCCTGCGCCGACAGGAAGCATCGCCAGCGCGTGGCCACGCCCGAGAGCCGCTCGACCAGCCGGCCCACCGTGAGCAGGCGCCAGCCGTGGTCGCGGGTCATGCGGTCGCTCTGCGCGCCGGTGACGGCCGCCAGGTGCGTGGCCAGCCGGTCCAGCGCGGCCAGCACCTGCGTGCGCGCCGGCAGACCCGGCGCACCGCCTGGGACCCGAACGCCTTGCGAGAACGCTTCGCGCTGGTGGCGGATGAGCCCCCAGTGCTCGCTGGACAGGCGCTCGCGCAGGGCCATCGCCGCCTGTTCGATGGCGCGCAGGTTGAACGCCACGCTGCTGGCGCTGGCGCCGGCGGCATCGCCCACCGCCCCGAGCACCGCGCGTTCGAAGAGACCCGGCGCGCGGTCCAGGCCCGGCACGCCCCAGGGCACGAGGCCGCTGGTCACCGCCAGCTCGGTGAGCGCGCGCTGCTCGGCGTGGCCGGCATCGGCGTCGCCGTCGATCAGCGCCAGCGTCACCCGCGCCAGGCGCACCTGCTGCTCGGTGCGCTCGGTATAGCGGCCCAGCCAGAACAGGTTCTCGCCGGTGCGGCTGGCCACCGGGCGGCGGCGGGCGACCAGGTCGTCCACGGTCAGGCGGCTGGGCAGCATCGAGAAGCGGTCCACCGCGCCGTCGGTGAGTACCCAGGTGTCCATGCTCGCGCCGCCGCGCTGCATGGAGATGCTCTCGCCGCCGTTCTTCTCGTTGCGACCGGCCACGCGCGTCATGCCGCCGGGCAGCACATGCCAGCGGCCGGCCGCATCGGCAACGGCGTACACGCGCACCACGGCCGGGCGCAGCTGCACCGAAGGGGTCGTGCCGGCGCGCCAGGTTGGCGCATGCGCCAGCCGCAGCCGTTCCTGCAGCGTGTAGGCGTCGGGGTCGGCCTCGATGGCATCGGCATCCGCCGGCAGCACGCGCGAAGTGCGCACGCCGCTCGGGAATGTGCTGCGCACCACCAGCTCGCCCAGGCGGTCGCGGGCATCGGCCCAGGCCGCAGCCTCGCCGCACCACCAGCTGGGCAGCGCCGGCAGCGCCAGCGGCTGGCCGAGCAGCCGCTGGCAGATGGCCGGCACAAAGCCCTGCAGCGCCGGGGTCTCCAGGAAGGCGCTGCCCAGCGCGTTGGCCACCACCACCGTGCCCGCGCGTGCCGCCTGCACGAGCCCGGGCACGCCCAGCGCCGAATCGGGCCTCAGCTCCAGCGGATCGCACCAGTCGTCGTCGACGCGGCGCAGCACGCCATGCACGCGCTCCAGCCCCTCCACCGTCTTCAGGAACAGCTGCTCGCCGCGCACCGTGAGGTCGCCACCTTCCACCAGCGGCAGACCGAGATAACGCGCCAGATACGCATGCTCGAAGTAGGTCTCGCTGTAGGGCCCGGGCGTCAGCAGCACGACGCGCGGCGTGTCGCCGGCCGGCACCAGGGCACCGGCGCGCTGCTCCACGCTGTCCAGCAGCGCGCGGTAGCTGGTGGCGATGTGCTGCACGCGCAGCTCTCGGAAGGCCTCGGGGAACTGGCGCGAGATGACCAGCCGGTTGTGCAGCACGTAGCCCAGGCCCGAGGGGCCCTGCGTGCGCTGCGCCAGCAGGCACCAGCGGCCCTGGGCGTCGCGCCCCAGGTCGAAGGCCACGATGTAC